>JBDLTZ010000255.1:0-48508 GCA_039805565.1 Chloroflexota bacterium
GCGCAGTTCCCGTTTCACTTCTGGCTCCCCAGTGCGATGGAGGCCCCGACGCCGGTGAGCACCTACCTGCACTCGGCGACCATGGTGAAGGCTGGCGTCTACTTGCTCGCGCGCCTCAACCCCATCCTTGGTGACACGCTCGCCTGGACGGCATCGCTCGTCGGCTTCGGCGCGACCACGATGCTGGTCGGCGGTGTGCTGGCGCTGTACCAGACCGACTTGAAGCGTATCCTGGCCTACACGACCGTCAGTGCTCTGGGCACGCTGGTGCTCCTGCTCGGCGTCGGCGGGGAGGCCGCCATCAAAGCGGCGGTGGTCTTTCTGCTCGCCCACGCCCTCTACAAAGGCGCGCTGTTCATGGTGGCCGGTGCGATCGATCACGAGACCGGCACGCGCAACGTGGAGCGGCTCGGCGGGCTGCGCCATGCCATGCCGGTCACGGCGGGGATCGCGGTTCTCGCTGCGGTCTCGCTCTCCGGCCTCGGGCCGGTGCTCAGCTTCATCGCCAAAGAGCTCCTGTTCGAGACGGTGATTGAGGTGGAGTGGCTCGGCTGGGCGCTTGGGGCGGCGGCCGTGCTCGCGAGCGGGCTGTTTGTGCTCGCGGCGCTGATGGTGACGGTGCGGCCGTTCTTCGGGGCCAGGCTGGCCATGCCCAAGACGCCGCATGAGCCTCCGCCGAGCATGTGGCTTGGCCCCGCGCTCCTGAGCGTGGCCGGGCTTGTGGCCGGGCTCGTGCCGGAGCTGATTGAGCAGACGGTGGCGGCGGCGAGCAGCGCCGTCGTGGGCCGTCCGGCCGTGGTGGATCTGTATCTCTGGCACGGCCTCAACCTCGCCCTCGGCATGACCGGAGCGTCGGCAGTGCTCGGCATCAGTCTGTATCGATCCTGGGGAGCCCTCCGCCAGCGAACCTCGTGGGTCGAGCGCGCGCTCGGCTTCTGGCCGTCGGATGCCTATCGGCTGAGCCTCGACGGAGTCAACCACCTAGCCCGCAGCCTCACGCGGGCACTGCAGAGCGGGTACTTGCGTCAGTACCTCGTCATCATCCTGGTGGCAACCGTCGGCCTGGTGGGGGCGACCCTCGTGACCAAGCACGGCACGCCGCTCACGCTCGCCTGGACGGATCTGCGCTTCTACGAGCCGGTGCTGGCCGCGCTGATGCTGCTCGCGGCGATCTACGTCGTGGTCGCACCCGGCCGGTTGAGCGCAGTCGCCGCGCTGGGCATCGTCGGATATGGCGTTGCCCTGATCTACATTCTCTACGGCGCGCCTGACCTCGCGATGACTCAGATCCTGGTCGAGACGCTGACGGTGCTGCTCTTCGTGCTTGCCTTCCACCACCTGCCGCGCTTCCAGAACCTCTCGACCTCCCTGGGGCGGGCGCGCGACGCGCTGATCGCACTCGGCGTCGGCGGCCTGATGACCGCTCTGGTCCTGGCGGCTACCGCCACGCCGCCCGAGTCGCGCCTGGCCGGCTTCTTTGCGGAGAACAGCAAGCCGCTCGCGTACGGCAACAACATCGTCAATGTGATCCTGGTCGACTTCCGCGCCCTGGACACGTTCGGCGAGATCACGGTGCTTAGCATCGCCGCGTTCGGCGTCTACGCGCTGCTCAAGCTCGGCAGGCGGCAGCGGCACGCCCGCTACGACGAACGGCGCTTGCGACCTGCTGGCCTGCACGGCGTTCTGCAGCGCAGGTGGCGGTCGCGGAAAGGGACGAGGGCATGAGCTCAATAGTCTTGCGCACCGCCAGCCGGCTGCTGGTAGTGCTCCTTCTGCTCTTCTCGATCTTCCTGCTGCTGCGCGGCCACAACGAGCCGGGCGGCGGGTTCATCGGCGGGCTGGTTGCGGCGGCGGCCTTCGTGCTCTACGGCCTTGCCGACAACGAGATCTCCGTGCGGCAGTCCCTGCACTTCGATACCCGCTCGTATATCGCGGTCGGGCTCCTCGTCGCCGGCGTGAGCGCGCTCTTCCCGGTGCTGCTCGGCCTACCGGTGTTCACCGGCGTCTGGGGCGATGTCGCACTGTTTGGCACGACGGTCAAGCTCGGCTCGCCACTGTTTTTCGATATTGGCGTCTATATCGCTGTCATCGGCGTCGCGCTGACAATCATGCTGGCGATGGCGGAGGAGTAAGCGATGCAGATTGTGCTGGCGTTTCTGATCGGCGGGCTGTATACCGTAGCGATCTACCTGATGCTCCGGCAAACGATCGCGCGCGTCATCCTTGGCCTGGCACTGCTGACCAACGCGACCAACCTGCTGATCTTCACCGTCGGCGGGCTCACGCGGGCGAGGCCCCCGATCGTCCCCGATGGCCTCAGCCAGCCCAGCGGGCCGTTCGCCGACCCCGTGCCGCAGTCGCTGATCCTGACGGCGATTGTGATTGGCTTCGGCGTGCTGGCCTTTATGATGGTCCTGGCCTTCCGCACCAACCAGATTGTCAGCGTTGATAACACCGACACGATGCAGGCGACCGATGCGCTGGTGCCTGCTGAGAAGAGCGCTCTGGCTGAGGCGTACGATGAAGAATTGGAGTCACACCCCGACCGACAGACCGACGTGGTGGCGGAAGAGAGGCTCCCGTAGTGTCAAATCTGTTAATCCTGCCGATCATGATCCCCTTTTTCGCCGCAGCGCTGGCGCTGCTGTGGCGCACCTCGCGCGACGCCCAGCGGGTGCTTGCGCTCGTCGGCGCAGCCGGCATCCTGGGCTCGGGCGTCGCGCTGCTTGTCGCGGTCGCACCGGGCGACCTGCTTGTGCTGCGACTGGGTAACTGGCCGGCGCCGTTTGGCATCGTCTTCGTCGGCGATGTGCTGAGCGCCATCCTGGTGACTCTCACCGGTTTCGTCGGCCTGGCGGCTGTCGTCTTCTCGCTCGCCACGGTCGACGCGCAGCGCGAGCGCTTCGCCCACTTCCCGCTGCTGCTCCTGCTGCTGATGGGCGTGTGCGGCGCCTTTCTCACCGGCGACATCTTCAATCTCTACGTCTGGTTCGAGGTGCTCCTGATCGCCTCGTTTGTGCTCCTGGCGCTGGGGAGCGAGCGGGCGCAGATGGAGGGCGCGATCAAGTATGTGACGATCAACCTGATCGCCTCGACCCTCTTCCTGGTTGCCGTCGGCCTGCTGTACGCCGAGGCCGGCACTTTGAACATGGCTGATCTCGCCGTCGCGCTGCCAACGGTCGCTAGCCCAGGTCTGATGACGACGATCGCCACCCTGTTCCTCATCGCCTTCGGCATCAAGGCGGCGATGTTCCCGCTCCACTTCTGGCTGCCGGCCGCCTATCCGACGCCGTCACCGGTGGTCTCGGCGGTCTTCGCGGGGCTGCTCACGAAGGTCGGCGTGTACGCGCTGCTGCGGACCTTCACCCTGATCTTCGTGGGCGACACCGGCTACACCCACACGGTCGTGCTGGTCGCCGCGGGTGTCACGATGCTGGTTGGGGTGCTGGGCGCGCTGGCGCAGAGCGAGCTGCGCCGCATCCTATCGTTCCTGATCGTCAGCCACATCGGCTTTGCCGTGATGGGCCTCGGGCTGTACACGCCCGCCGGGCTCTCCGGCGCCGTCTTCTACATCGTCGAGGACATGCTCGTCCTGACCGCGCTGTTTCTCGCCACTGGAGTTATCTATCAGGTGGTGCCACACGATGAGCTGCGCGACCTGGGGGGCTGGTACGCGGCCGCGCCGCTCTTCGGGCTGCTCTTCCTGCTCCCGGCGCTGTCGCTGGCGGGCGTGCCGCCGCTGTCGGGCTTCTTCGCCAAGCTGGCGCTGCTGCGGGCGAGCCTGGAGATCGGCCAGTACGGCATCGTCGCGGCGGCGATCGTCACCAGCGTGCTGACGCTACTGGCTGTGACGCGGGTCTGGTCCGAAGTCTTCTGGAAGCCCAACCCGCGCCCGCGGGCGCTGGCCCTGCCACGACTCTCGGCGCAGAGCGCGGCGCTCTGGCTGCCGGTGGCCGTGCTGGCGGCATCGGTCGTGGCGCTCGGCCTGGCCGTCGGTCCTGCGTTCGCGCTGGCCAGTGTGGCGGGTCAGCAGCTCTTCGACCCATCGGCGTATATCGACGCGGTGCTGGGGGAGGTGCGATGAACGGGCTCCTGCTGAATATCCTGCTCGCACTGGCGTGGGCGGCGCTCACGGGCGAGTTCTCGCCGAGCAGCCTTCTGAGCGGGTTTGCGATTGGGTTCCTGCTCATCCTATTCAGCCAGCGGATCATGTCCGGCCCACACTATATCCGCAAGGTCTGGCGCATTCTCGAGCTGCTGGTCTTCCTGCTGTACGAGATCATCGCCTCCAACGTACGGGTCGCGATCGATGTCCTGCGCCCGACCACTGCGTTGCGCCCCGGAATCATCGCCGTGCCCCTCGATGTGCAGACCGATGTGGAGATCACGCTGCTGGTCAACATGGTTATGCTGACTCCGGGAACGCTCGCGATTGATGTCACCTCCGACCGGCGTGAGCTCTACCTGCACACGATGAACGCCGACAATCCCGAGGTAGTGCGGGCGCAGATCAAGGACGGCTTCGAGCGACGCGTGCTGGGAGTGCTGCGATGAGCGGAATCACGGTTGAGTTGGTGGCCTTTGTGATGCTGAGCAGTGCGATGGTCCTGACCTTCGTCAGGCTGGTGCGCGGCCCGACTCTGCCCGACCGGGTGGTCGCGCTGGACCTGTTTGCCGTGCTGTCAACTGCGTTTCTCACACTCTACGCGATCGATACCAATGAGCAGGTGTTTCTCGATGTTGCGATCGTCCTGGCGCTGATTGCATTCCTGGGCACAGCTGCGTTCGCGCTGTATCTCGAAAGGAGGGCACGTGATGAATGAGATCATCAGCAATGTCCTGATCCTGGTCGGAGCCGCGTTTCTGCTGCTGGCGGCGGTGGGGGTGGTGCGCATGCCCGACCTGTTCATGCGTATGCAGTCGGCGTCGAAGGCGTCGACGCTGGGGATAGGCTGCGTGCTGCTAGCTCTGGCGTTCCACTTCCCCGGCGTCAGCGTGAACATTCGCGTGGCCGGGATAATCATCTTCTTCTTCTTGACCGCGCCGATCACCGCGCACCTGATCGGGCGAGCGTCGTACTTCGTGGGCGTGCCGCTCTGGAAAGGGACGGTGGTTGACGAGCTGCGCGGGCGCTACAACCCGCTCACCCACCGCCTGACGAGCGATACGGTTACGCCGGCGCCACCAGCGGAGCAGCCGAGTACACGCCAGCCGTACGATCTCTCGTGATGCCATGCGATGTGGTGGAACACTCTCTGCTGTACTGGTGGTTGCCCCGTTTGAGCGACGTAGCTCGACGTAGTGCAAGGAGGACCACACTATGGCAAGGACTGTTGTCGGCCTGTTCGACCGCTTCGCGGATGCGGAGAACGCCGTCCGCTCGCTGACCGGCGCCGGCTTCCGCCGCGAGGACATCAGTATCCTCGCTAACGACCGGAGCGGCGAGTACTCCCGTTCGGTCGGCACGACGACTGAGAGCGCCGCGGGTGAGGGTGCTGCCGCCGGCGCGGTGGGTGGTGGCGTGCTTGGCGGTCTCCTCGGGCTGCTGATCGGCGTGGGTGCGCTAGCGATCCCAGGCATTGGCCCCGTGCTCGCCGCCGGCCCGCTTGCGGCTGCCCTTGGCACCGCTGGGGCTACGGCCGCCGTCGGTGCCGGCATCGGCGCTGCGGCCGGCGGTGTGCTCGGCGCTCTCATCGGCGCCGGTGTGCCGGAGGAGGAAGCCCACGCCTACGCCGAGGGCGTGCGGCGTGGTGGAACGCTGGTAACGGTCAGCACCACCGATGACATGGCATCGCGCGCGGCCTCCATCCTGACGAGCGCTGGCGCGGTGGACCTCAACAAGCGCAGCGTGGAGTGGCGGTCAGGCGGCTGGTCGCGCTTCGATGAGAACGCCGAGCCCTACACCGGCGTGACCAGCGCCGATGAGGAGTGGCGCGAGAGCAGCAAGGCCGGCACGGTCGGCGGCGGCCTTGCCGGTGCGGCGACTGGTGCGGCGGCCGGGTCGGTGGCCGGGCCAGTCGGCACGGTAGTCGGCGGGATCGCCGGCGCAGCGGCCGGCGCGGGCCTGGGTGCGGTCGGCGACGTGGCGGGCGAGAAGGCCGAGGACCACTTCCGGCGCTACGACCGCGATTACCGCACGCATTACCAGAGGTACGGCGCGAGCAGCGGCTACACCTACGAGCAGTACCAGCCGGTGTACCGCTACGGCTATAGCCTGGCGCACGACCCGGCATATCGTGGCTGGGAGTGGAACCGGATCGAGCCGGAGGCGCGGCGGCGGTGGGAGGTGCGCAACCCCGGTACCTGGGAGCGCTTCAAGGACTCGGTGCGCTATACCTGGGAGCGCGCCAAGGACGCCGTCAACTAGGTCGTAGTGCTCCGAGCGGAGCAACAGGCCAGGACAGAGGGACTGAGCATGCCGCTCGGTCCCTCTTTCGATTGGGTCCTGACTCTCGCGGATGCCTGGTGAACACTGGCTCGCTCTGCAGCGAGAACGGTGAACCGATGGCGTGGATGCTGCTGTCTGCGAGCCACTCGATCTGAAGCAGGCCAGGAGGTGCCATATGGCATGCGAACATGTACCGGTCTATCACGAGCCGTGTCTCGACGCCGATGAGGGACAGGCGCTGTTACGACACGACGTCGCGATGCACTACTTCATCGGGAACCTCAAGGTCGTGACGATTGAACCACAGCTGGAGTTCACTGGCCTGACGTGCACGGACGGCATCACCCACTATGTGCGCACGGCTGACTTTCAGCGCGTGTGCTCCGAACCGCTGCAGGCCGTCTACTGCAGCTGCGGTCACCTGGTTGTCGGCATGGATAGCGCTCACTTGCAGCAGTTGGCCCGTGCGCACAACGGCCTCGCCCACCCCGAAACGCCCCTCAGCGATGATGCTATTCGGGCGGTCGTCACGGCGAAAGCCTTTCCGCTCGAGCACCCACAGGAGCCGTGATACTGCTGTGCTAGCCAGCTCATTTGGGGAGGCCGGCTTACCACGCGGTGGTGCTGCTGCTTGCCCTGGCCTCGACGGCCTACGGGCCGCTCAGCGACCCGCTTGGCCGCAAGGTCGTGATATGGTCGGCAGCTGCGTCCTGCTCGCCCTGCCGACCCTGCTCTGTGCGCTCGCACCCCGTTCGAGGCGCTGCAGCTCTGCCGGGCATTGCAGGGCCTCTGCATCCCCGGCCTCACCGCCGTGGCCGTAGCCTACCTCGGCGACATCGGGGGGCCGGCGGGGCTCGGTCGCGCCGTGGGCGGCTGGGTGGTGGCGAACCACCTCTCACGCAGCGGCTGGTCGGCCTCCGTCGTAGGCGCATTCGGCCGAGGGGTGCGGCGGTCGGGCGGACCTGCGTGAGCTCGTAGATGGGCTGGCTGACGCCGGGTGTGAGTGGCTCCCCGCGTGCCCGGCCCAGCACCGTGCGAAGCGCTCGACCAACGTCTGCTCGCCGAGGACGCTCCAGCCTGTGGCCCGCCACAGCCAGGGCGTATGCCAGGTCGTTCGAGCTCTCAGCGGCGTGGTGCTGGATGATGTCGGCCATGCTGAGGAGGGAAACAGTCTGCAACTATCACCGCTGGCCCCGCGCGTAGCATTGAAGTAGTCGAGCACGGCGCAGGCATGGCGCAAGAGCTTACGGGGCGCCAATCTCGAGATCGCGCGTGGCGTCCTGGCCGTCGAGCGCATCGCCAACGGCTCTTCGCGCTCCACAGCTCGCCGACCTGAGGAAGCTCACACAAAGGCGAGCAATTCCGTAAAGGAACCGCTCGCCTTTGTGTGTAGGAGTTTCGTTTGGCTACGTTTCGCGCTATCTGCTTCCCAGCAAGCTGGTAGTGGTACCCCCAGCGGGATTCGAACCCGCGATCTCCACCTTGAAAGGGTGGCGTCCTGGGCCGCTAGACGATGGGGGCGTCCCGGCTGTATTATAGCAGGGAACGCCCAAAGTGCAACACGACAGCGGTGGGGAGGCCAATGCGACAATCTCGCCGGTCATGCACGGCTTCCTGATACCCTGGCTATGGTGCTTAGTGTTTTGCTCTAGCGGGGCAAGAGCTCCGCCATAAAGGACAGGCAGAGCAGCACGGCGGCCGCGCCCCAGGCCCACTTCAGCATCGAGTTTCTCATCGGTCCCTCACAGCTCAGACGGCACGCGCCGCACGCTGCCAGTGTAGCGGATCCCACACCCGCCCGCCAGTGGAGAACTCCCCGCTCTACGCTATCATGCACCCTCGGGGGACCAAAGGCCTGCGGCTCCAGCAGGCGTTTCGGGGCGAGGCCCCGGCCGCGTGGTATCCGCGCGAGAGTCCCCCTGACTGCGAGGAACCCTATGCTCGACACCGTCGTCCGCCGCGCCGGACCAGCCGTCGCTGGTGTGGCGCTCGCGCTGCTGCTGGCGCAGCTCGCCCGTGCCGCCTGGCTCTTCGCCCGCCACGCATGGGCCGCCGTAACCTATCCCTACCCGCTGGACTACGGCGAGGGGCCGATCCTGGATCAGGCGCTGCGCCTGGCGCGCCTGGAGAACATCTACCGCGCCGACCTGTCCGCGCCGCCGTTCCTGGTCGCCAACTACCCGCCTCTGTTCCCGCTGCTCCAGGCGCCCCTGGCGGCGGCGCTCGGCCCCTCGCTCTGGTACGGCCGCGCGTTCTCCACGCTGTCGGTGGCTCTGGCCGCGATACTCGTCGGGCTCACCCTGCGCGTGCTGACTAGAGACTCCGTTGCCGCCCTGGCCGGCGGCCTCGCGCTGCTGTCGTTCCCTTACGTGGTCCACTGGTCGGCGTTCAATCGGGTGGACTCGCTGGCGCTGGCGCTGTGCTGCGCCGCCCTCCTCGCGGCGGCCCGTGCGCCCCGCACGCGGCTCGGCCTCGCGGTGGTGGCCCTCCTGCTCACAGCCGCGATCTTCACCCGCCAGTCGTACGCGCTGGCCGCGCCGCTGGCCGCGTTCGTCTTCCTGACCCGCGAGGCGCCGCGGCGCCGGGCCTTTGAGCTTGCGGGGATGGTCGCGGCGGGCTCGCTGGCGCTGCTCCTGGCGCTGCAGCTCCTCACCGGCGGCGGGTTCCTGTTCCACATTGTGTCCGCCAATGTCAACCCCTTCCACCCGAGGCACCTCGTGAACCGCGCGAAGGAGCTGGCTGAGCACCTGCCGGCCCTGCTCGGCGTCGGGGGCCTCTTCCTGGCACTGGGCGCATGGCGCCGGCCCGCGTCCTGGTGGCTGGTTGCCCCCTTCCTCGTCGGCGCCGCCGCGTCAGCGCTCACGATCGGCAAGGAGGGCTCGAACGTCAACTACCTGTACGAGCTCTGCGCGGCCCTGAGCCTCGTCGCCGGCGCGCTGCTGGCCTGGGCGCGCGAGCGGCCGTGGCTGCGCGCCGCGCTGGCTCTCGTGTTGGCCTGGCAGGTGGGCGCCTCGGTCGCCTGGACCGAGGAAGTGTATGCGCCCCGGGTGCTGGAGCGCGTCGCGGCGCGCGCCGAGGTCGCGCGGCTGATGACGGTGGTTGAGGGGGCCGGCGGGCCGGTCCTGGCCGACGAGTACATGGGGCTACTGCCGCTGGCGGGGCAGCCGATCGTCCACCAGCCGTTCGAGATGAAGCAGCTCGCGGACGCCAAGCTGTGGGATGAGCGCGCTCTCACCGAGCGCATCGAGGCGCGGGAGTTCGCGCTGATCCTGATCTACGACCCGCCCGACTGGAACTCGTTCGACGAGCGCTGGACGGGTCGCCAGCGGCTTTACATCCTGACCGAATACGCGCCGGCGGAGCGCATCGCCGATACGGTGGTGTACCGGCCGCTGCGTTAGCGCTCCTGTCTTGAGTTGCGAGTCCTTGGCGCTCACGACTCACGACTCGAGACTCACGAGTCTCCGATCGCCGCCAGTACCCGCTCGGCGGTAGCGAGGTTGGTAGCCAGCGGCACATTATAGACGTTGCAGACCCGCAGCAGGCTCTGGATATCCGGCTCGTGCGGGTGGGCGTAGAGCGGATCCACCAGGAAGATCACGGCATCCACCTCGCCCACCGCCACCCGCGCCGCGATCTGCGAGTCGCCGCCGAGCGGCCCCGAGAGCATGCGCTCGACCGTCAGGCCGGTGGCCTCGGTGATACGCTGCCCGGTGGTGCCCGTGGCGAGCAAGGCGCACCCGCCCAGCAGCGCCCGGTGGCGCCGGGCGAACGCGACTATATCATCCTTCTTCGTATCGTGTGCGATCAGTGCGATCGTTGGCATACCCTGCTCCTCTGTGTGGCTGCAACGCGGCCAGGATAGATCGCGGCCCTCGTGACGTCAAATCTCTCGGCGCCGGCGCCATCTTTACAATCAGATGATGAGATCCGCCGTACGAAGGGGTGGAGGGGGCTAGACTGTAACGGCGGGGTGTGCTACACTCGTGGCGGATGTCGTAGCGGCGCCCGAGGCCCGCGGGGCGGGGCTCTGGCAGCCTTACAGGGCGCTCAGCCGCGCCCAACCGCGGAGGTAGTCCATGTCGACCCCCACACGAGCCGCGCGCGTGCTGGCGCTCATCGCGCTGCTTGGCGTCTCGCTCGCCGCCTGCGCCCTGCCTGGGCAGCAGGCCACCGCCCAGCCCGAGCCCGGCGCGGTTGGTGAGACCCCCCAGCTCGCCGTTGAGTCCTACCCGGGCCCCGGTACGCCGACGCTGGTTGTCCCCACGGCGCCGGCCACCGTCGCCCCTGGGGAGACGCCGCCTCCCACTGCCGGCCCCGGGCAACCCACTGACCCAGCTGCCGCCGTGCCGCCCGCGGCGGCGCCCGCCACAGGCGGGCTTGTGGGACCCGAGTGGACGGTGGCCTACAGCGGCGACCTGAACCTGGACGGCCGGAACGATGTGATCGCGTGGAAGCCCTCTACGGTGCAGAAGGGGGCGACCCTCAGCCAGCCGCTGTACGCAAACTACGTCGGCACGGCTAGCGAGCTCGTGATCGTTCACGCCGGGGCCGATAACCGGCCGCGCGTGATGTTCCAGGGTGGCCTCAGCAGCCTCGCCGCCGGTGATCGTGCGCTGGTGACTTTCCCGGCCAGCGGCCCGACGCGCCCGGCGGCGTTCATGGTCCAGGTCAACTCGCGCGGCGTGCCCTCGCTGCTGGACGTGCTCCAGGTGAACGCGAGCGGCGAGCCCTACGCGCAGGGGATCGGCATCCGCTGGGACGTGGCCTCACAGGCCTACCGCATCTCGGGCGCTGCCGGTAAGTAGCTATGGCACTGCCGCGGTGCAGGTCGCCTCGGCGCGGGACTCCTCCAGCGGTACCTCGGTCAGCACCTGGCCGTTGATCGCGATGGCGCAGGCCACTGCGCCATCGCCCCCGGCGCGCTGCACGTTCAGCGAGAGCTCCCGCCCCACCCGGGCGCGGAAGCCGAACCGCCACGGCGGGGCGAGATCGCGTTGCTCCTCAACCCCGATGTCGTTCAGGTAGGTGATGCGGACCTGCTCCGCCGTGCCCGAGACGCGGTACTCGACGCGCGAGGAGCGCGGCGACGCCTCAGGGGAGCGCGGCGGCCCGAGGGTCGCGAAGAAGAGGGTGAGCGCCAGCGCCAGGCCGCTCACCACCAGCAGGGTGATCCAGATCTGTCTGCGTTGCATGTGTCGCAATTCTAGAGCGTTGTAACGCGCACCATCTCGAAGAATGCCGGGTTGTCCCACGCTCCCAGAGCGATGCCCGCCGGCCCGGGCAGGATGTCGAATACGCCGATTGCATGCTGCTCCCAGGCGACCGTGACGCTGCCGCCGTGCCGGACGATGCGCCACTGATGGTGCGCTGTGCCGTCGAAGCTCGCGGGGAGCGGCGACCGGATCTCGCCGGCCGCGCCGCGCCAGGCAGCCTCCCACGTCCCGCCGCGCCGCTCAACGACCAGCGCCGGGCCAGCGTCGCTTTCGCGTGCCGCGGGGTAGATCGCGTAGGCGCAGCCCTCAGCCTCGCCCGAGCTGCGGGCATTCACCACCAGCTCGTAGTCCTCCAGCTCGTGCTCCTTGCGGATGAGCGCCCGCCCATCCGTGGGCTGCGCGCAGAGCTCGCCGTCCGCCACGCGCCAGGCGCCGCTCTCGGCGCGCCAGCCGAGGCGCTCGGGTGCCTCCTGCTCGTCGAAGAGGTCCTCGTAGCCCACCGTGAGCGCGAAACCGGCGAAGGCCGCCGCCCGCCCGCTGGTGCGCAGCGCGACGTGGCGCACAGGCTCACTGCAGCGCCCGCGCCAGATCAGCGGCCCCTCGCCGAGCCCGAGGCGGACACGCGGCCCGTCCACCTCGGCGCGCAGCTGCTGGAACCCGCCGGCCGCGAAGTCCGCCGGGAGCGCCAGGTGCTGCTCGCGCCAGCCGGACTCGTCGCGCCAGAGCACGTGCGCCCGCTCCACCCCCGGCGCCGCCAGGAAGTACAGCAGCGTGCCGTCCTCCCCCTCGAGGCTCAGACCGTACGAGCCGTTCGCCGCCAGTGTCTCGGGCGAGGGCTCGGCGAGCGCGCGCGCGCTTACCTCGGCCACAAAGCATGGCGCCGCGAAGGTCGCCCGCGCCGACGCCGGATCGACATCGGCGGACTGCACGGCCGTGCCCCTCGCAACGCGCCACGAACCGCCGCTGCACTCCCACCCCGGCCCGAGGTCGCCGTCGCGCTCCTCATCGAAGAAGTCCACCAGCGTAGCTCGCGTGGGCGCCGGGCGTGGCTCGTCGCTTGGGCCGAGCACCAGCATGTGCTCGCCAGCCCAGTCGAGCGGGTCGATCGCCATCGCCCGGCCCTCGCCGACCCAGCGGTGGTAGACGCAGATGAGCTGCCGGTTGTCCGGCCCGCGCACCGCCGAGTTGTGGCCGGGGCCCACCACCTTGCCGGGGATGGTGCGCAGGATCGGCAACACCCTCTCACCGTCGGAGGCCTGCTCCCACTCGTCCGGGCGGTCGATCCGGTCGCTTGTGGCGAAGCTCACGCCGTAGGTCGGGTTGGTCCAGTTGCCGCCGCTGAACATCTGGTAGTAGCGGCCCTTACGCCAGAGCACGAACGGCCCCTCCACCGTGTGCCAGCGCACGCCGCCCTTCTCCGCCCGGTTCGGGTCGTACACCTGCCAGTCGTAGCGGGCGCGCGTCACCGGGCGCGAGGGGCCGGCGGGGGTCAGCGGGTCGTCGAGGCGCACCATCGCCGTGCCGGTGCCCACGTGGCTGTGCTCGAGGTAGTCGGTAGCGTAGAACAGGTAGCGGGCGCCGTCGTGGTCCTGGAAGACGTGCGCGTCGATCGCGAAGGGCTCGGCCGTGAGCCGCACCCCCTGGTCCACGAATGGGCCGGCCGGGTGGTCGGCCACGGCCACGCGTACGGCCATGTCCTCGAGCTCGATCCCGGCGCTGTAGTACATGTAGAAGCGGCCGCGGTAGTAGCTCACCTCGGGCGCCCAGTAGTGCGGTATGTCGCCGGGGAGTGGGTCGAGCGCGCCGCCCATCTCCTCCCAGCGCACCAGGTCACGTGAGCGCAGCACGCCGAAGCAGCGGCCGTCGCGCCAGTGGCCAGTGCAGTAGGCCCAGTATTCGCCGCACCACTTCAAGACGAACGGGTCAGGGAAGTTGTTGGGGTAGACAGGGTTGGTGTAGCTGTTCATAGAGCTCGTTCATGGCTCAGAGTGCAAAGCGTAGAGTGCAACGCGGTGTATTGTAACGCCGCACTACGAACCTTGCGCTTCCGGCGCCGGCTGCGGGTCCACGGTGGGTCCGAGCACGTCGGGCTTGCCGTCCGTCCACTCAAGACGGTCCAGCCACATGAAGCGGCGGCTGCCGCGCGTCCCGTTGCTCAGCACTTCCCAGGCATGGTATACCAGCCAGGTTTCGCCGTCTACCTCGACAATATCCTGGTGGCCGGGGCCGACCACCAGCGGGGGTTGGTCGATCTTGCTCGCCAGGACGGGGTTCTCCTCGGCGTCCGTACACGGCCCCACGGCGCTCTCGCAGCGCGCGTACCCCACGGCGTAGCGCAGGCCGGCGTAGCCGTTTGCCGAGAAGAAAAGGAAGTAGTCGTCGCCGCGTCGCACCATCGTGGGCGCCTCTACCACGCTCCCCTCCCAGGCCTCATCGTTCCGCACCAGGCGCGTCGGCTCACCGGTGAGGCTGAGACCGTCGGGCGCGAGCGGCTGGACGTACAGGTAGGTCGGCTGACCGCAGCAGTTGCCATCGTTCTTCCAGTACAGGTAGAGCTGGTCGCCATCGCGGAACGGGTGCGCGTCGATCGACCCCCCCTCGTCCACCTGGCAGATCAGCGGCGTGTCTGAGGCCGGGCGGTAGCGCCCCGCCGGGTCATCGGCGGTGGCGATGCCGATGCACTGGCGCTCGGAGGCCTTGTCGCGGGCGGTGAAGTAGAGCACGTAGCGCCCGCCCGCGTCGATCACCTCGGGCGCCCACACGTCGGCCTGGCCGAGCCGCACCCACGGCGGGAGCGCCGGCATGGCGTCTGGCATGCGCTCCCAGGTGACCAAGTCCGTGGAGCGGGCCGCCTGGACGTTGCGCCCGTTGCCGTTGGTTGCGTAGGCGTAGTATACGTCATCTTTCTCGATCACACCCGGGTCGGGGAAGTCTTGCCGCATCACCGGGTTGGTGAAGGAGCCGGGCGGTGGCGCCGATTGCTGAGCCCCGGCTGGCGCGCTGGTCGGGGCCGCATCGCCTCCCGCGGCCGACGCTGGTGTAGGCGCGGCGGCCTGTGTTGGCGCGGGGACGGCCGTAGGTGCGGCGCTCTGCTCGGCGCGGCCGCACCCGGCAAAGAATAGAACAAGCGCAACGACTGCGGCAGCGCGTGCGGCGACATTCATAGCACCTCACGAGGACTCACGACTCAGCACTCAGCACTCGTCCTACTGCCCCGCGAGCCCGGTGGTGGCCACGCTCTTCACGATGTAGCGCTGGAGCGCGATGTAGACGATCAGCACCGGGACGGCGGCGATGGTGGCGCCGGCCATCATCTGGCCGTACTCCGAGGTGTAGGCGCCCTGGAGCGTGCGCAGGCCGGGCGGCAGCGTCTGGAGCTGGCGGTCCTTCAGGATCAGCAGCGGCCAGAGGAAGTCGTTCCAGCTCGCCAGGAAGGTGATCACGGCCAGGGTGGCCATCGCCGGCTTGGCGAGCGGCAGCGCCACGCGGACGAAGGTCTGGAGCGGCGAGGCGCCGTCGATGTGCGCGGCCTCCTCCAGCTCACGCGGGATGGTCTCGAAGAACTGGCGCAGGAAGAACACGCCGAACACGCCGGCGAGCGCCGGCACCACCACCCCGGCGTAGTTGTTGAGCCAGCCGAAGTTCGCCACAGTGATGAAGTTCGGCACGAGGAACATCATGCCGGGCAGGAACAGCGTGGCCAGCAGCAGCGCGAAGATCACGTTGCGGCCGCGGAACTGCATGCGCGCGTAGGCGTAGGCCGCCAGCGAGTCCACCACCAGGGTCAGCACGGTCACGATCGAGGCCACCATCAGGCTGTTGACGAACCAGCGGCCCATGGGGGTGCTGGGGTTGTTGAGGATGCGCTCGTAGTTGGCGGTGGTGACGGTCTTCGGGATCCAGTAGACCTCCTGGGTGAACCACTGGGACTTGGGCTTGAGCGAGGTGGAGAGCATCCAGAACATCGGCATCAGGAAGATCAGCGCCACCACGACCATGGTGGCGTAGAGCACGATATTGCGGATGAGCTTACGGTTGCGCGCGCCGGCCTCGTTTTGGCGCGGCGAGAGCGTGCGCTCTGGCGTTGCGGTTGTCATAGCCTAGCCCTCTCGCTCGCGGAAGATACGGAAGTTCGCGTAGGAGAACGCGATCATGATCAGCGCCGTTACAAAGGACATGGCTGCCGCGCTGCCCTGCAGGTTGCGCTCGAACCCCTCGCGGTAGATCCGGAGCATCACCGGCTCGGTGGCGCCGCCGCCGCCGGCCTGGGCTGGGCCGCCGTTTGTCATAATGAACGGCTGGATAAACAGGTTGAACGAGGCGATGATCGAGGTGACGATGATGAAGATCAGCACCGGCCGCAGGAGCGGCAGGGTAATGCGCCAGAAGGACTGCGCCCCGGTGGCGCCGTCGATCGAGGCCGCCTCGTAGACGTAGTCCGGGATGTCCTGCAGCGCGGCCAGCAGGATGATCATGTTAAAGCCACAGGTCCACCAGACCGTGCAGACCACCACCGCCACCCACGCCCAGGGCATGGTGGAGAGCCAGCGCGGCGCGGTGAGGCCGGCGTCGGCGAGGTAGTGGTTGATCAGGCCGCCCTGGCTCTGGAAGATCCACCACCAGAGCAGCGCGACCACGGCGCCCGAGAGGGCCCAGGGCGCGAAGTAGATCGCGCGGAAGATGTTGCTGCCGCGGATGCGGGTGTTGAGCAGCAGGGCCAGCCCGAGTGGTATCACCACCAGGAACGGCACGCTGTACACCACGAACTCCATGGTGTTGATCAGCGAGTTCCAGAAGACCTGGTACTGCACGACGTTGGGAGTGAAGAGGTTGACGTAATTCTGCAGGCCGACGAAGCGGTTGCTCTCCGGCCGCAGATAGTCGTACTGCATGAAGCTGATGTACAGGCCGTTGAAGAAGGGGTAGCCGACGAAGATGCTGAACACCAGCAGGTGGGGCAGGATGAAGAGGTACGGCGTGATGTTCGGCCCGGACCGCGGCGCGGCCCCGGCCGTCGCCGCCTCGCGCCGTCGCCGCGCGGTGGTCGCCATAACATAGCCTTTCGTTTCGACGGGGGTATGCCCCGTGCCCCAGGCCGGACTCGGAGGGATCTCCCCTCCGAGTCTGGTCGCCCGAGGGGCGGAGC
Organism: Chloroflexota bacterium; assembly: GCA_039805565.1. Taxonomy (GTDB): domain Bacteria; phylum Chloroflexota; class Chloroflexia; order Chloroflexales; family Roseiflexaceae; genus CALJIC01. The sequence continues at coordinate 16,751 of JBDLTZ010000255.1, forward strand.
GGGTGGATGTGGAGGGCGAGCCCTCCCCACCTCCCTTACTGCCCGGCCGGAGCCGCGCCGTACTGCTGCTTGTTCTGCTCGAGGATCTGGGCGGCGCGGTTAGCCGAGTCGTCCAGGGCCGCCTTGATATCGGTGGCGGTGCCCGCCATCACGGCCGCCACGGCCTCGTCGAGCGGGGCGTAGGCGTCGGTGATGCCCGGGACCGACGGTGGGAAGAAGGCGTTCTCCACCGACGGGGCGATCGAGGCCTGCGGCTCGATGGCCATGAAGGCGTCGCTGTTGCGGACCTCGTTGCTGGCCGGGATCTGGCCCGCCTTGGCCCACTCCACCGAGTTATCCAGCAGGTAGCGCATGAAGATGCCGGCCCCAGCGTCCTTGCACGGGTCTGGGGTGGCCTGGTTGGTCAGCGCGAGCTGGTGCGAGCCGGCCCAGACGGCCATCTGCTCGCCCATCTGCGGTACGGCGGTGGCCATGCCGTTGAACTCCACGCCCTCGCCCGTCAGGTTGGTGGTCTGCCAGATGCCGTTCCAGACCATGCCGACGGTACCGGACTTGAAGGCGTTCAGCTCGGCGTCCACCTCGAGGTTGGGCTGTGAGTACTGGTCCTGCAGCTCCTTCATCAGGGTGAGCGCTTTGACGCCGGCGTCGCTGTTCCAGGTGACCTCATCGCCGTTGTCGCTGAACGAGGTGCCGCCGTACTGGTAGAGCAGCATCTCGAAGATCTGGCGGTTTGGGAAGCCGGTGGTAAGCATGAAGCCGTTCTGGCCGTCCTTGGTCAGGGCCTGCGCGGCCTCGGCGAACTCGGCGGAGTTCGTGGGCGGGGCGCTGATACCGGCCTCCTGGAGCATGTCTGCGTTGTAGAACATGGTCATCGGGTGGATGTCCAGCGGCACGGCGTAGCGCTTGCCGTCCACCTCGCCGGCCTCCCACACCGCCTCGGGGAAGTCGTCGCCGCTGAGGCCGAGCTGCTGGACCATGTCGTCCATCGGGCGGATGACGTTGCGGAACGCCTGGGTAGCGATCTGGTCGGCGTGGATCACGGCGACCTCAGGCAGGGTGTTGGAGGCGGCCGCGGTGCCGAGCTGGGTGTAGTACTCGGCCTGGCTGGTCATCTGGACCTGAATGTTGGGGTTGGCCTGGTTGAACTGGTCCACGAGCTGGCCCATGAAGGGGCCGTCCGGCCCAGTGAAGGGGTTCCAGAACTGGAGCGCGACGTTCGAGCACTCGGCCGGAAGCGCCGGGGCCGCGCCGGCCTCACCGGCTGCGGTGCTTCCCTCGGTATTGCCTCCCTCGCCCGTCGTGCTGCCCTCGGCGGGGGCCGCGGTCGCCACAGCTCCGCCCTCGGCGGGGGCTGTAGTGGCCTGGGTGCCCGGCGCGGTGGTGGCTCCCGTCTGGGCGCCCTCGCCGCCGGTGGTCCCGCCGCCACCGCCGCACGCCGCCACGAGGCTGGTCACCAACATCAGCAGCACCGCGAGACACCATCGTCGAATCGTGGCCGTCATTCCCGTCCCTCCTTTTGGCGAGTCCGATCGCGTCTGAGAGTCTGTGGTATTGCGGGAATGTGGGGCAAGATTCGGGCCGCTGGGGGGCGGGAGCGCGGGGCGTGTGCGTGAAAGGGGCGCCGGCGCGGGCGTCGCCGGCGGGGGCAGCGGGACGATGATGGCGCCTGGGAGCGGCGATGGCGGCGCTAGCGATGATGCAGGGGCGCAGCAGTAACCAGGATCGTTTCGTTGGGTAGGAGGTGGTTGCTGCTGCGCCCGCATGCGGCGATGGCGCCTGAACGCGATGATCCCGCCGGGCTCTACGCCTGCACGAAGCGGCGCAGGATGTCGTAGAGCTGCGAGAGGCTCGGGATGTCCACCCACTCCTCGTCGGAGTGCAGCCCCGCGCCGGCCGGGCCGCAGCAGACCGAGGGCACGCCCAGATCGCCGTAGAAGCGGGCGTCGGTGGCGAAGTGCTCGCGGTAGAAGCCGGCCGGCGCCTCGACGACCGACTCAATCGCCCGGGAGAGGCGCTGGACCTCGGCGTGCTCGGGGCTGGTATCGAGCGGGGTGCCCCAGCCGCCCACCATTGTCACCTGCGCCCCGGGGAAGCAGGTGCTCACGGCGGCTACGATCTGCTCGGGGGTGTCCTCGGGGATGTGGCGGATGTCGAGCGTGAGCGACGCCTCCTTCGGCAGGCGGTTCACGGCGTCCCCGCCGGTCACGAGCGTCGGCACGGCGGTGGTGACGTAGGTCGATGCGGTGGGGGTGGGGAAGCGCTGCTCGAGCGCCACCAGGCCGTCGCGTAGGGCGGCGATCGGGTTCACGCCCTCCCACGGGCGCGAGCCGTGCGCCGGCTGGCCCGGCAGCACCACCTCGACCCGCACCACGCCCTTGTGGGCGAAGCAGATCTGGAGGTCGGTGGGCTCGGCGGCCAGGAAGAACTGGCTGCTCCAGCCCTGCCTGGCGAGGAAGCCGGTGCCGTGCTCTCCGCCGATCTCCTCGTCGGTGACGAACTGGAAGCCGACGTCGGGCGGCTCGGGGAGGGCGGCGAGGTCCTTCATCAGGCGCATGAGCACGGCGGCGGCGCCCTTCATGTCCTGGGAGCCGCGGCCGTAGATCCGCTCGCCGCGCACCTCGGGGACATACTGGTGCTCGAGCGCCGGGACCACGTCCAGGTGGGCGTTGAGGAACACCGCCGGCGTGCGGGTGTCGCGCAGGGTGGCGACGATGCTCGGCTTGCCGTTCGACTCGACGCGCTGGAAGCGCAGGCCGGGGATGGCCTGCGCGTAGCGCTCGACATAATCGATGGTCGCCGCGAGCGCCTCGGGGCGGTCGGCGGTCGAGGGGATGGCGACGAGATCGCACGTCAGAGCGACGAGCTCGTCGCGCAGGGGCTCGGTCATGGTTCTCTCCAGGGCACACGCGGCATCTACGAACGCTTTGTAGTATAACCGACGCTACCCCTCTGGCGGCATCCAGTCGCCGTCCTCGTCGGCCGGGAGGAGCGCCGGCTCGAACCCCGCGACGGTGGGGGCGCCGCCCATGCGCCTGGCGAGGCTGATGATCGACTGGCCGTAGGTGCAGCCGGGGTAGGCCCACTTGCTGTTGAGGCCCTGCCAGGTCTTCGCGGCGCCGCGGTACGTCACGAGCGAGCGGTAGGAGAGTGCCTTGGCGATCACCTCGCGCTGGGCGTCGTTGGCCTCGGCGTTCGTGAGGGCGTAGGCGAGGAGTCGCCCGAGGTGGGCAGGCACCGCGTCCTGCGTCCAGTCCGCGAAGCTGACACCCTCGCGCCAGATCGAGCTGCGGTCGTCCCAGGCCCAGTGCAGGCCGGGAGGCGTGTCGATCGGGTTGCTGCTGGTGCGGCCGGTCACGGCGATGCCGGCCGGGTTACGCCTCGGGCGCTGGCTCCACCACGAGGTCATGCTACCGGTCTCGTGGACCATCTGCGCGATCGCCATGAACCAGTCCACGCCGACGCGGTCGCCGACGCTGCGGTAGGCCTCGACGATCGAGCGCAGGTCGTCATCGCTGTAGCTGGCGTCGGCGCGGGGCGCGAGCCAGGCCAGCGCGAGCTCGACGGTGCCACTGGCCGGGGCGACGATCGGGGCGTCGGGGCTGGGCGGGGGCGAGGTCGTGCAGACGCTGTTGCTCGGGGTGGCGGCCGGGACAGCGGTGGGCTCAGGGGTGGCCGTGGGCTCGGCGGTGGGCGTGGCCGTGGGCAGGAGCGGCTTATCCACCGTGGGCAGGTAGACGACAGGTGCGAATGTCTCCTCGCCGCTCTGGGCACGAGCGAGGGCGCCTGCGGCGCTGGCGATCAGGGCTGCGGCCGAGGCTCGCAGGAAGGTGCGGCGGGTTGGCATGGCGGCGTATCCGTGGTGAAAGAGCGAGATACTGTGATGGGCGACGGCCCGCGCCCAGTACAGTGAACCGGCGTATCCAGCGTGCGGCGCACGGGTTAGCGGGAGATTACCGGCGGGTGATGGGCGCCTCACACGCCGCTGACCTGCTACTCCTTGTCTGTGTCCTCATCGTCCCCCGACTCGTCGGCGGTGAGGTCGCTGTCCTCGCGATCGTCATCCTCGCCGTCGTCCTCGCCCGCACCGGCGACCACCAGCACGTACTCGCCGCGCAGCTTACCAGCCTCGACCGACCGCAGGAGCTCCGAGAGCCGCGCGCGCTCGACCTTCTCGAACATCTTGGTGAGGTCGTTGCAGAGCGCGGCGGGGCGGTCGCCCAGGACCGTCAGCGCGTCCCTGAGCAGCGCTGCGATGCGGTAGGGGCTCTCGTAGTAGATCAGCGTGTGGGGCGAGCGGGCGTCCACCTCGAGAAAGCGCCGGCGAGGGCCGGGCTTGCGGGGCGGGAAGCCGCGGAAAGTGAAGCTGTGGAGCGGCAGGCCCGAGAGCACCAGCGCCATCACCAGAGCCGCCGCGCCCGGGATCATCGTGACCTCGATGCCCTCCTGGATGGCGCTGCGCACGATAGTGAAGCCGGGGTCGGCGATCCCCGGCGTGCCGGCGTCGGTCACCACCGCCACCGACAGCCCCTGCTTGAGCAGGCCGATGATCCGGCCGCCGCTCTGCTTCTCGTTGTGCTCGTGGAAGGAGATCTGCGGCTTCTTGATATCGAAGTGCTTGAGCAGAATGCCGGTCTTGCGCGTGTCCTCGCTGGCGACGTAGTCAACCGCGCGCAGCGTCTCGAGCGCGCGGTGGGTGATGTCGCCCAGGTTACCGATCGGGGTCGCGACGAGGTAGAGCATACGGTTTTTGGATTGGCAGCTTCCAGCAGATTGTCTGACTGATTGTAGCGGAGGCGCGGCGGGTTGTCCAACCGCGCCACGGCGCTACGGCGCTGGCTGAGCCTCGGACGCCTTCATGAATCCGTTGTACTCCGGGTCGGTCTGGATGGCGCAGTCCGGCGGGGAGCCGCCGGCGCGCAGGCAGGCCAGGTTCTCCTCGGCGAAACGCTGGGCCTCGGCCAGCTCCCGCTCGAGGTCGGCGCCCTGGAGCGCGCGGTCGGCGGCGCGGAAGAACCAGTAGTGGTCTACACCCATCCCGCCGACCTCCTGCGGGCGCAGCTGGTCCGGCGGTGTGCGCTCGAGCGCCTCGCGGTAGGCGCGGTAGACCTCGGCGTGGCCGGCGGGCGCGCGGGCAGTGTACGCCTCCGACTCGGCCACAGAGATGCGCGCCGGGAAGCCCCACGGCTGGTAGCTGGCGTCTGCGCTCAGGTGCTTCAGCCAGCGCCAGCAGAGCTCCGGGTGCTCTGTGGCGGCGGAGATCATCAGCGCGCCGCTGGTCTCGAGGTCGCCCGGGCGCAGCGTGTCGAGCTCCGGCGGTGGTGCGACGCCGATGTCGGGCGCCTGCGGGTTGTCCGGGCCGAACACCAGGAACGAGCCGCGGTCGAGCCACATCGCCAGCCGATTTTGCTGGATGAGCTGGTAGATATCGCCGCCCCAGCCGCCGTCGTTGGTGTAGCCCTGGATGCGTGTGTGGGGCGAGGTGCGGCGCAGCAGGTCGAGGTACAGGCTCACCCCCTGGAAGACCTCGGGGGTGGTGTAGGTCGGGCGGATGGCGTCGCCGCTGCCGGCCGTGAGCATGCCCCCGCTGTGCTCGACGAAGAAGACCAGGTCGTCGGTGTGGGCGCCGAAGGTGCCGTAGCCGAACTGCTTCGCGGCGCTTGCGCCCGAGGTGAGCTGCTCGGCGGCCTGCACCAGGTCGGCGAGCGCCCAGTCGCCGGTGGGCGGGTCGATGCCGGCGGCCTCAAACAGGTCGCGGTTGTAGTTGAGGGTGCGGAAGCTGATGGTGGCGGGCAGACCGTGTAGGCGCCCGTCGATCTCGAAGCGGGCCAGCAGCGCCGGCGGGTAGTCCTCGATCAGGCTCGGCCCGGCGTCGGCCTCCACCAGCGGGCGCAGGTCGAGCGTGGCGGTGAGCTCCTCGGTGCCGGGCGCGCCGAACCAGCTGAGGCAGTCGGCCGCCGCCGCGGCAGTGGCCAGGGTCATCGGTTCGTCCGAGAAGGTCTGGGCCTGCACATCGACGAACAGCTCGGGGTTGTCGCGGTTGAACTCGCGCGCCACCGCCCGCACGGCCGACGGGTCCGCGCCGTAGACGGCGAATGTGATCCGGGTGGCGCCCTCGGCGGCCACCTCGAGCTCGGGCAGAGTCACCACCACCGGGCCGGTATCGGGGGCAGGGCTCGGCGTGGCCGAGGTAGCCGCCACGAGCTCGTCGAGCTCGGCCTGGGCGTCGCGCAGCGCCACGGCAGGTGTGGCGCCGCCCGCCACGGACGAGATGGCTGTGTTGAGGGCCTCGAACGCGCGGCCGTCGAAGTTACCTATCGAGGGCAGCATCATCTGGCGCTCGAGCGCGGCCCGCACCGCGGCGGCGGTGGGCTCGTCCAGGCTCGTCCAGTAGCCGGCCTGGTCGGCCACTGAGCGGCGCGCGGGGACCTGTCCCGGCCCACCGCCGAAGCTTGGCGTGGCGTTCTGGGCGCTGATGAACGAGAGCCAGCGCCAGGCCTCCTGCGGGTGCTGGGTGCCCGCGCTCATCACGTAGGTCTGCGCGGCGCCAAAGAGCGGCATGGCGATCTGCGGCAGGGGCACGACGCCGAGCTCGAAGCCAAGCGCGGGCTCGCCCTGCCCTATGAAGAGCATATCGGCGGGCCACATGCCGGCGCGGCCCTCGCGGATCAGGGGCTGCACGTCACCTGGTGCTCCGCCGATGCCGGGGGGGCCGCTGATCGCGCCCGACTCAACATGCGCGGCGACGCGTGCCAGCACCTCCTCGATCGCCGGATCATCCAGGCGAACCTGCTCGGTGGGCGTGGCGAAGAGGTTGATATCGGCCTCGTCGAGCAGGCCCATCAGCGGCAGCATCCCGCCGCTCCAGTCCACGTAGCCGTAGGTCTCGACCTCCCCGCCGCGGCGCTCGGCGAGCTGCTCGGCCAGGGCCAGGAGCTCACCCCAGGTGATGTCCGGCGTCGGCTCGGCCAGGCCGCGGGCGGTCAGCAGGTCGCGGTTGTAGGAGAGCAGTGAGACCTGGAGCGTGCGCGGCAGCGCGAAGAGCCCGCCGTCGCGGCGGAAGGACTCGAGTGCGCCGGGCTGGAAGTCGGCCTGGTCGAAGGTGGCGTCCGCGTCAGCCAGCGGCTGGAGGTCGGCGAAGATGCCGGCCTGCACGTCCTCGGCGCGGATGAAGAACGGCGCGGCGGTGTCGGCGGCGCTGACGATGCGGCGGTTGATCTGATCGATGTCGCTGGAGTTGGCCTCGCGCAGCAGCTCATCCACCGCAACAAACTGGATGCGGATGCCGGGGTTCTCGGCCTCGAACTGCGCGATCAGCGGCTCGAAGACCTCGCGCTCGGACTCCTGGGCCGCGAAGCCGATCGTGACCGGCTCGGCGGGGTTGGTGGTGGGCGTAGCCTGCTCGGGAGGGGGTGTGGGCTGCTGGGCGGCTGGGGCGCCGCACGCGGCGATCAGCATCAGGGCGATCAGCAGTGCTACCGGGGCATGGCGAGGCATCGGAGTCTCCTTCCTCCATCGTCTGTAAGACGAGCGAGCGGCGCCGCGAGTTTCGCCCGGCTGTGGTACGATCGGGACGACCAACCACTGAAAGGATGCCCTATGACTACATCCGAGCCGACGCGCTTCGAGCGCCTCCAGCAGCGCTACCGCGCGCGCGACCTGCCCTGGTACGATGATGTACCGCCGCCCGAGATCATGGCCGCCGCTGAGCGGCTGGCGCCCGGGAAGGTGCTCGACCTTGGGTGCGGCACGGCGCGAGCGAGCGTCTACCTGGCGGCGCGCGGCTGGGAGGCTGACGGCGTCGACTTCGTGCCGGAGGCGATCGAGCTGGCGCAGGAGCGGGTGCGCGCTGCGGGGCTGGAGGGGCGCGTGCGGCTGCACGTCGGGTCGGTCACTGACATGCACTTCCTCCACGAGCCGTACGACCTGGCGGTAGACGTGGGGTGCATGCACGGGTTCGCCGGCGAGGAGCTGCGGGCCTACGCGGCGGAGGCAGCGCGGCTGGTGCGGCCGGGCGGCCTCTTTCTGCTCTTCGCGCACCTGCGTCCGGCCGGGGAAGCAGCCGAGTGGATCGGCCTGCCGGACGGGACGGTGGAGGCGCTCTTCAATGACCTGTTCGCGTTCGAGCAGGTCGAGCGCGGGGAGACCGTGGTAGGCGATCTGCACACCGGCTCGGCCTGGTACACACTGCGGCGTCTCAGCGTTTGACTTCGGCTGAGACGCGACTAGAGCGCCTCCACCGACAGCTGCTCGAAGACCACTCGCCCGCCCTCGCAGAACAGGAACAGCCGGTCGCCCCGGCGCTCGGGAAGGCGGTTGGCCAGGCAGCGGCGCCCGTCAACGCACACGTCGATGATGTCGCCGGTCAGCACAACGTCAAGCGTGAGCGGCTGGTCGAGCCCGCCCACCCCTTCGAGCCGCTCCTGGCCGAGCGCGACGGCGCCGGTGTGGCCGAAGAGCGCCAGGTCGCAGGCCGACTCGTAGCGCCCGGCACCGCGCAGCCCGAGGCCGAAGCGTGCGCTCCCCGGCGCGGGGATCACGCGGCAGCGGATGCGGCAGTCGAGCGGGAGGCCGTCGAGCGCGGCGACCTCCTGCGTGGCGAGGGCCTCGAGGCGCACCCGCCCGTCCTCGGCGGCGCAGCCAGGTGTGAGGGCCTCGAGCGTGAGTCCGTGTACGGGACGGCCCTCCGGCGCGAGCTCGGGCGGGAAGCGTGTGTCGAGCGTCCCGTCCGGGCGCTGCACGAGCTCGCGGAACACCGCGCTGCCGCCCCACAGCATCGCCCCGTCGTCGCGCCCGTCGCGGCGCGGCCCGGCCCAGCCCACGCCGATCCGGCGCCCCTGGCCGAACGGCGCCGTCTTCATCACCGCGCAGAACCCCCCGTCGAGCGCGTCGCACGGCGGGCGCAGCCACGGCCCGTTCAAGTCGCGCGCCATGCGGTAGTGTGTCCGCAGCCTTTGGCCGAACAGGAGGTAGTGCCAGCCATTCCACACGAAGTAGTCCGGGCACTCGGGGATGCAGTGGTAGCCCGGCTCACCCCCAGGCACGAGCAGCGGTCCGCCGACCTCCCAGCGCCACAGGTCGTCGGACGTCAGGTGCAGCAGGCAGCCGCCGCGCCCGGCGAGCGGGAACTCCGCCAGGCGGCTGGTGACGAGCATGTGCCAGCGGCCGTCCTCGCCTGGGAACACGCAGGGGTCGCGCAGCTCCGTGGGCACGTAGCCGGGCGGGGCAGAGAGCAGCGGGTTGGGCGCGGTCTTCCGGAACGTGATCCCGTCGGCGCTCACGGCGTGGCCGAGGTGCTGCGTCCGGTCGCGGGCGCGGGTGGCGTAGAAGGCGTGGAATGTGCCGGCGTGCCGCACAACCGAACCGGTGCAGATCGAGCCCTCCCAGTCGTCGGTGATCGGCAGCGCGAGCGGGTGGTGCTCCCAGCGCCGCAGGTCGTGCGTGGTGGCGTGGGCCCACTGGTGGCCGCCGAGGCCGCCGAGCCCCTGGTGGTGCCCCTCGTCGAGCAGGTAGTAGAGGTGGAACGTCTGGCCGTCGAAGAACGGCATGCAGTCGCCGAGGAACAGGTCGCCGCCGGGGGTGAAGTACTGCATGGGTGGCTCCATCACGCGCTCGCGCCGGCGATGCGCGCCTCTCGCGGGCGGATTCAGGCGATCTCGGTGCGGAGCTGCTCGAGGAACGCGCGGAGGAACCGCGTGCGGCGCTCAGCCTCGGCGCGCCCGGCGGCCGTCGTCATTGTGGCGGCGAGGCCGAGCAGCTTGGTGTACAGGTGATCGATCGAGTTCGCGCGGTCGTCGGGCGGGCGGCCGGCCGGGAACGGCTCGGCGGGGTCGTACAGGCGGCGGCCCATCGCCCCACTCAGCATCAGGCAGCGGGCGAGGCCCACGGCCCCGAGCGCGTCGAGCCGGTCGGCGTCCTGCACCACGCGGGCCTCGGGGGTGCGCGGCGCGACGCCCGCCGAGAAGCTGTGGGCCTCGATGGCGTGCGCGACGCCGGCGAGGTGGCGCTCGGGGTAGCCGGCGCCGCGCAGGAAGGCAGCGGCCGCCGAGGCTGCCAGCGCGGAGGCTGTGTGGCGTCGCGGCGAGTCCTTCGGCACCGTGACGCAGTCGTGCAGCCAGGCCGCAGGCAGGACCACCGCCAGGTCGGCGGCCTCCTCGCGGGCCAGGGAGCGTGCCGCGGCTACGACGCGCCGGATGTGCTCGCGGTCGTGCGCGGCATCGGCGGGGGACTGCGTGTCCAGGAAGGCCGCGAAGCGCGGCTCCCAGCTGGTGAGTTCGTCCACGTGCTCCTCTTCTTCGGTGCGTGTCGGTTATTATAGGGCAGCGGGATGCTCACCTGAGCGCACCGCGAGCTAATCTGACTTTTTTCCGCTACGATTCCGAGCCGGTGCGCGCGTGCCATGCGACTATCCTGGTGGCCGTACGAAGCTGCTCGTTGACGGACGTACGGCCGGCCTTCGGCAGGATGATAGCTGCCTGAGCTCGTCCCCGCGCGCCCGTACAGGACGGAACCTATGCCCTGGTCTGAGCTGTCCCCGCGGCACGACGCGGGTTCTCCTGCTGCCCGGCGCAGCCGCGCCGTGATACGCATCGCGCTGCTCACCGCGCTTGGCCAGCTGAGCGCCGCGCTGCTCCTGCTCACCGCGTGCGCCTCGCCGCCAGCAGCGCCTATCGCGGCGGCCGCCGGCGCTCAGCCCGCCCCTGCTATCCTGCCGGCCGTGGAGCCGACGCTCGCCCCGGAGCGGACTCTGGTGCCGGAGCCGACGCCCACCCCGGAGCGGACTCTGGTACCGGAGCCGACGGACGCGCCGCCGACGGTATCGCCCCTACCACGCTACGACCTCGTGCTGGTGGGAGCTACCTTGCTCGACGCCACCGGCGCCCCACCGCTCCCGAACGCGGCCGTCGCGATCCGGGGCAGCCACATCGTCGATATCGGACCCGCGGGCGCGCTCCGCTACAGCGCCGACACGCCCGTGCGCGATGTCAGCGGCGCGACCCTGCTGCCGGGGTTCATCAACGCCCATGTCCACATCACCGGCCTGACCGACGACGACCTGCGGCGCTGGACGCGGGCGGGTATCACGACAGTCCGTGACCTGGCCGGACCTACGGCCGAGCGGGTCGCTGCTCGCGAGCGTATCCGACGGGCAGATGACCCCACGCTGCCGCGCCTGCTCGTGGCGGGGCCGATCGTCACCGTGGCCGACGGCTACCCCTTGGCTGTGGGTGACCGCACCCTGCGGGTGGAGGGGGTTGCCGTGCAAGGAGCAGAGCACGCCCGCACGATTATCAGCGCGCTGGCCGACGCGGGGGTGGACCAGATCAAGATCGCTGTGAGCGGTCGCTCGGACGTTGACTGGCAGGAGCTCACGGACGATGAGATCGCGGCGATCACAGGCGCGGCCCACGCCCGGGGGCTGCGGGTGAGCGCGCACGCCGATAGGGCGGCGGCGCTGGAGCGTGTGGTGCGCGGCGGCATCGATGACGCGGCGCACAGCCCGCGAGACCGCGTGCCTGACGAGGTGTTCGCCATGATGGCGGCGCGCGGTGTCACGATGACGCCCACGATCGCGGTCTACGAGGCGCTCGCCCGCCACCGGGGCAAAGACGCGGCCTGGCGTCAGCAGACGCAGCCGGTGATGTACGACAATCTGCGGCGCTTCGTCGCTGCTGGAGGCATCCTGGCGCTCGGGGATGACTACGGCGGCGTGCCGGACATGCCGGTCGGTATGCCGATGGCGGAGCTGTTGCACTGGCAGGCTGCTGGGCTGAGCCCGCAGCAGATTATCGAGGCCAGCACGCGCGGGAGCGCCATCGCGGCCGGCATCGACGCCGAGCTTGGCACGGTCGAGGTGGGCAAGGTGGCCGATCTGCTGGTGGTGCAGGGCGACCCACTCGCCGACCTGAGCGCGCTGGCGCGGCCGCTGCTGGTCATCCGCGAAGGTAAGATCGTGACGCCGTAGGGCAAGATCGGGTGTCGGCGTGCCGCTGCGGTCAGAGGGCGCGCGCTCTGTGAGGGGCACACACACCCTGGATGTGCTGCCGGCCCCCTCGGCGCCGATGAGCTGCAGCCCCTGGGCGTCGCGCAGCGCCCGACCTGAAGACGGGCGGCGATGCGACGGCGCCCGCTCCTCAGGCGGGTTGGTCAGGCGAGGGCTGCGGCGCGCATGTGCCCCAGACGAGCCCGGCGAGGCGGCGCGAGAGCACGATGCGGTGGTCGGCGCGCCGGACGGCGATCCCGTCGCGCGGGTCCGGCAGGCGAACCAGCGACGTGCCGGGGAGCAGCCTGCGGGTCCAGAGGAGCTGGAGCGAGCAGGAGTCCTCGCCGGCCTCCTCGTCGATGCGCGTGATGACGAAGTGCGCGCCGGCCGGAGCGGTGCTGAGGCGGATATCCTGCTGCGCTGCGGTCTCGTGCCCGGGGATGGGGTTGCCGTGGGGGCAGACGGTGGCGTGGCCGATGAGCGCGTTCATGTGGGCCTCGAGCAGCGGCGACAGCGCCGGCTCCAGCTGGCTCGCCTCGCGGTGGATGGCGTGCCAGGGGACCTGGAGGACATTGTAGAGAAAGCACTCCAGCAGCCGGTGGCGCCGGATGATCTGCGCGGCGAGCGTGGTGCCGTCGGGCGTCAGGTGCAGCGCGCCCGACGCCTCGCGCGCCACGAGCCCTTTCTGCTCGAGCCGATGGAGGGTGCTAGTGACGGTTGGGGGGCGCACGTGGAGCCAGCGCGCGAGCTGGGCGGCGATCACCGGCTCACGCCGCTCGGCGAGGTAGGCGATGATCTCCAGGTACGATCGCTCGACCGGGGTCGGTGCAGCGCCCTCGGCGGCTGGTGTGGGTGTAGGTGCGTGGGAGTGCGACAAGACGCCTCTTTCTTCGCGCGGCTGCGGGCTGGAGGCCCCAGGCACGCGGACTGCTGGCGGCACTGCTCTCAGAGCGAACGCGAACCGCGAGCGGGGCGACTTGCTGGTTACATACTCAGCATCAGTGAGAGCAGCAGACACCGTGACGCTCGAGAGGATCGAACACCAGCGCTAGGGTATCCAGAGAGCACAGGTTTGTCAAGGCAACCGAGTGTATCGACTGTCACGCAGCGCGCTGCACGTCTGCCTGGCGAGCTACTCTCTCATCGGATGGTGCGCCGCGGGGGCGCCGGGCGAGGCCAACAGGCGCATGAGCGCCTCCTGCAGCTCGGCCTGATCTATGGGCTTCGCCACGTACTGCTGGAAGCCGGCCGCGAGCACTCGCAGGCGGTCCTCCATCCGCACGTAGGCGGTGAGCGCGACCGCCGGGGTGACCCCGCCCTCCTCGGGCGCCAGGTCTCTAACCTGCCGGATGAGCCAGTAGCCGTCCTCGTCCGGCATGGCGATGTCGGAAACCAGAATGCTCGGCCGCCACTCGCGCAGCGCGGCGAGCGCCTCACGGGCGGTCAGGCACGCCTGCACCGTCGCGCCGTACGAGGCCAGCATGTCCTCGAGCAGCTCCAGGATGGGCCGCTGATCATCGACGACGAGAACGCGCCGCCCCAGGAGCGGGAGAGGGTCGTCGTCAGCATGAGCGGCGCCGGCCACGACTGGCGCGGGTTGCGTGGCCAGCGCGCTCGTCGCCAGCGGCAGCCGCACTGTGAAGGTGGCCCCCTGCCCCATCCCCGCGCTCGTAGCCTCCACCGTCCCGCCGTGGAGCTCGACGAGGTGGCGCACGATCGCGAGGCCCAGGCCGAGGCCGCCGTAGGACCGCTGGCTTGAGCTGTCGGCCTGGCGGAAGCGGTCGAAGACGAAGGGGAGGAACTCACGGCCGATGCCCTGGCCTGAGTCGCACACGCTCAGCTCGGCGGTGTTCCCCGCGCGCGCGAGCCGCACGATTATGGAGCCACCCGCCGGGGTGAACTTCGTCGCGTTCGAGAGGAGGTTCCAGACCACCTGCTGGAGGCGGCTGGCGTCGCCAACCACTGCGCCGGCCTCCGGGTCCAGCTCCACCTGCAGGTCGAGCCCCTTCGCCTCCACCGTCGGGCGCACGGTGTCGAAGGCGGCGTGGACCACCGTGATCAGACTGATGGGCTCCGGGTCGATACGGAGCTTCCCGCTGACGATCCGCGAGACGTCGAGCAGGTCCTCGATCAGGGCAGCCTGGGCGTGAGCGCTCTGCACCATCTTCTCGAGGGCGCGGGCGGTGTAGGCTTCGTCGCGCTTGCGCCGCTGGAGCAGCTCCGCGTAGCCGAGGAATGCGGTGAGGGGCGTGCGTAGCTCGTGCGATACCGTGGCGAGGAACTCGTCTTTGAGCCGGCTTGCCTCCTCGGCCTGCGCCCGTGCCGCCTGCTCCTGGGCGTAGAGCTGCTGGTTCTCGAGCGCGATAGCGATGACCTGCGCGAGCTGCACCAGCAGAGCCTCATCGTCTGCGGTGAACTCCCCCTCCTCTTTGTCCGAGAGCTGGATCAGGCCGATGTTACGCCCATCCCGGCCGATGAGCGGCACGGCGAGCCAGCCCTGCATCGGGGGGTGGTTGCGCATCTCGGCGCCGAAACTGTGCCACGCCGGGTGGGCCTCCAGCTCGGCCTGCGTCAGCCGTATCGGCCTGTTGTCCCTGCACACGAGCGCGTAGATGCCGGAGCCGTCCGTGGGCACGTCGTAGCTCTGCCAGGGAGTGTACTTCGGCGAGAGGGACACGGCGTTGATCGCCTGGGCCCAGTCCTGGCCGGTGGTGGTGCTCGTGACGGCCTGGTGGGCACCGATCAGCGCTCGGGCACGCTCGGCCGCCAGGCGGAGCACCTCGTCGCGAGTGGCCGCGGCGTAGATCAGGAGTGAGTCGGCGGTGAGCTGCTGGAGGCGCGCGGCGTACCTGCGCTGCGCGCCGGCCAGGCGCAGCTTCTCGACCGTGTTCCACGTGCGCTCGGCCACCGTCTCCAGCAGGGTCACCTCGCGGGGCGACCAGGCGCGCGGCTCGCTCGCGCTCACGGCCAGGCTACCCACCCAGCGGCCGCTGCGGCGTAGCGGGACCGTGACGAACGCCCGCATGGCGATCGGTCGGTAGACTGCCTCGAAGTACGGCGCTGTTCGCGCGTCCGCCGCCGTATCGTTGCATGTGACGCCCCGCCCGGCGCGCAGCACGGCCAGCACCAGCGGCGGGAAGGCCGAGAGCGGGTGGTCGCCGGCCAGCGTGGGGAGCGCATCCGAGCTGCGGTGCTCGTGAGGCACCGCCCAGTGGTCAACCCGGTCATCGATCTCGGAGAAGAAGCAGCGGTCTACCTGCACGTGTCGCCCGAGGAGCTGTGCCGCTGTGTCCAGCAGCTGGTCCGCGTCCTCGCTCACGCGGATCAGCTCGCTCACTTCTGACAGAAAGCGGCTGTCGGCCTCGGCCTGCGTGCGTGCGGTGATATCCGTGAAGATCAGCGCCACCAGGCGGCTGTGGGCCGCCCCGACGCGGACGGCCTCCACCTCGAACCAGCGCCCCATGGCCGCCGATCCCTGCTCGAACCGCAGCGGCTTGCCTGTCGCGGCCACCTGCGCGTAGGTGGCGAACCAGTGCGGCTCAAGGTTCGGCACCAGCTCGCGGGCCGTCCTCCCCACTGCGTCCCGCAGCCCGGTGTGGCGCTCAAAGGTCCGATTCACCTTGAGGAACCGGTAGTCCACCGCCGCTCCACCCTGGTCGTACAGCATCTCGAAGAGGCAGAAGCCCTGGTCGACGCTGTCGAGCAGCGTGCGGTAGCTCGCCTCGCTCTCGCGCAGCGCCTCCTCAACCTGCCGCTGTTGGGTGATGTCGATGGCCGCGCCGCGGACGAGGGCCGGCTGCCCGCTGGCGTCGAGGACGACCTCACCGCGGGTCAGCACCCAGCGCACCGCGTTGTCGGGGAGGAGTAGGCGGAACTCGTGGTGGAAGCGGCGCCCGGGGCTCGCCAGGGCTTGGGGAACGATCGCCTCGATGCGGGCGTCGTCATCCGGGTGGTAGCGCGCGCGGCAGTCGTCCAGGGTGAGCCGGTGGTCGGCGGGGTAGCCATAGAGCACGTTGAGGCGCGCTGACGGGCGGATGGTCCTGGTGCGAAGGTCGAGCTCGTAGTCGGCCGCCCCGAAGGCGTCGAGCACGAACGCGGCGTAGTCCGCCGCACCCCCACGCGCTGTATCGTGACCTGCTGCGTGCTGCATTTCCTCTCCTCGGCGCTCCGCCATGCTCCAACGGCGGCCGGGGGTGTCGTCCCCGCCTTTCCGGAGGCCACCTACAGCGAAGCGCAAAGCCAAAGCGCATTGCAGCGCGCTAGCCGGCCGTGTCCCGGTTCGATCGTCCTGACCGCGGCTTGAAGCACATGCAGTGCCAGAGTCTTGTTGCCATGCTCATGCCGTCCACTCGTGAGATGCAGTGCAGTGCTGCTGCGATGGTTGTATCCTACCATGCGCGGCGCTCTGCCGCCTTGCCGAACGTCCCAGCCCCGTGTACATGAAGTAGGTGCAGCTCGGCCCGGAGGTGCTCAGCACCCCCGGGCCGTATCATCACGGGGAAGGAGGCCCCGGATATTGCAGCCCACCTCTCGCACACGGCGTGCCACGCCGCGCGGCCGGCCACGCGCCGCGGCCGATGACTTTGTCCGGTTGATCCCTGTCAGGGTGCGGCGCGGCTGCCGGCCCGTGCGGGAGTGCCGCTGCGAACGTGATACACTGGTGCGTCTGTTCCCTGGGCCACTCCCGCGCGCCGCGCGGCGTGGCCAAGGGCGTCTGCTACAGAAGGAGCGACACACAATGCCGTACTCAGACGCGCAGAAGGCAGTGATGGGGCGCTGGGACCTCGTGGTTGAGCTGCCCTCCGGCCAGCAGCCGGCGTGGCTCGAGATCCGCTACTCAGGCCACCAGACGCTGGTCGGCCAGTTCGTGGGATGGCACGGCAGCGCGCGGCCGATCGCGCGGGTGGACGTGGACGACAGCGGGCTGCGTTTCGCCATCCCGCCGCAGTGGGAGCGCGGGACGAGCGACCTGACGGTGGAGGCGCGGCTGGAGGGCGATCAGCTCCGCGGCTCGATGGTGACGCCCGAGGGCGCGCAGGTCACGTGGACCGGACGCCGCGCCCCCTCGCTGCGGCGAGCAGCCCCGCCGCAGTGGGGTGCGCCGATCCAGCTCTTCAACGGCGCCGACCTCGCCGGGTGGCATGTGGTGCAGGGCCCCAACCAGTGGCTGGTCGAGGGCGGCGTGCTGCGCAATGTCAAGACCGGCGGCAATCTGGTGACGGACCAGACCTTCACGGACTTCCAGCTGCACATCGAGGCCCGCTACGCGCCGGGCGGCAACAGCGGAGTGTACCTGCGCGGGCGCTACGAGGTGCAGGTCCTGGACGACCCGACGGAGGAGCCGTCCTCGGTCCTACAGGGCGCGATCTACGGCTTCCTGACACCGAGCGAGATCGTGTCCAATGGGGCGAACGAGTGGAATACGTTTGACATCACGCTCGTGGGGCGGCTGGTTACGATCGCCGTGAACGGCAAGACAGTGATCAGCGAGCAGGCCATCCCGGGCATCACTGGCGGTGCGCTAGACAGCGACGAGGGGGCGCCAGGGCCGATCATGCTCCAGGGCGACCACACCCCGGTCGAGTACCGCAACATCGTGCTGACGCCGGCCGTCTAGCGGGCGCTCTGGCGCATCACACTGCGGGGCCTTACCGTTTCTCCCTGGCCCAACCCGCCGGGGGAGGAAGGGGAGCGCGCCGCAGTGTGATGGCCTTAACCACGATCTCGCGCTGGTGTCCTATCGGCCTCTACATCCTGACCCGTGAGGGAGGGGATAAGGGCAACGGTCGCGCCTGAGGTCGTCCCGCAGCAGCCGCACCCTGCGTCGCCGCATGCCTGCCCCTCGTCGTCGGCCGTGGGCGCTGCCTCCGCACGTGGGGGCGGCGAGCTGGCCCGCCCATCGCGCTGGCGAAGCAGACGCGACGAGTTCGCCATGATCCCGAGGTCCGGCAGCGACTGCGCGGCGGCGGCGAGCACCGGCGGCAGGACGCCGAGGGCGGCGAGCGTCAGCCCCACCAGGTTGTAGAGCGCCGTGAAGCCGATGTTGGTCTTCACCACGCGCATGGTGCGCCGCGCGATCCGCAGCAGCTCCGGCACCAGCGTCCAGTCGTCGCGCATCAGCGCCACGTGCGCCGCTTCGATCGCCACGTCGGTCCCGGCCACGCCCATTGCGATCCCGATGTCGGCCTGGGCCAGCGCCGGCGCGTCGTTCACCCCGTCGCCCACCATGATCACTCGCCGGCCGCGCGCCTGGTGCTCCCTCACCACCGCGATCTTGTCCTCGGGCAGGAGGTTGGCGCGGAAGCCGATTCCCAGCGGCCCCGCGAGCGCCGCCGCCGTCCGCTCGTTGTCCCCGGTGAGCAGCTCGACCTCGCGGATGCCGAGCGCGCGGACCTGCGCCAGCGCCTCGGCCACCTCGGGGCGCGGCGTGTCAGAGGCCGCCAGCACGCCGATGAGGGCGCCGTCACGCGTGACGTACAGCAGCGTCTTGCCCGCAGCTTCGAGCGAGGCCGCGCCCGGCGCATCGGCCCCTCTCAGCACCAGCCGCCGGCTGCCGACCATCACTGTGTGCCCGCCCACCTCGGCGGTCACGCCCTGCCCAGGAACGGCCGCGAAGCGCGCTGGCGCCATGACGTGCAGCCCCCTGGCCCGCGCCGCGGCGCGCACCGCGCCCGCAAGCGGGTGCTCCGAGTCGCGCTCAGCCGATGCGGCGAGCGCCAGCACCTCGTCCGCGGGCAACTGGCCGATGGGCACCACATCAGTGATCTGTGGCCGACCGAGCGTCAGCGTGCCGGTCTTATCCACCAGCAGCACGTCGGCGCGGGCGAGAGCCTCGAGGTACTTGCCGCCCTTGATCAGCAGCCCGCGCTTCGCAGCCGCCCCGACCGAGGCCAGCATCGCAATCGGTGTGGCGAGCGCGAACGAGCAGGAGCAGGCCACCACCAGCACCGCCGCCGTCGCCAGCGGGTCGCGCCGCAGGATGAACGTCAGCGCGGCCACGCCCGCCACCACCGGCAGGTACCAGGCCGAGAAGCGGTCGGCGATGCGCTGGACGTCCGCGCGGTGCGCCTCGGCCTCCTCGACCATGCGGATGATCTTGCCGAAGGTGGTGTCGGCGCCCACAGCCGTGGCGCGCAGCCGCAGGCTCCCGAGCTGCGCGATGGTGGCCGCGAAGACCTTCGCCCCCGGCCCGGCCTCGACCGGCATGGACTCGCCGGTGATGGCCGCCTGGTCCACCGTGGCCTGGCCGGCCACTACCACGCCGTCCACCGGGATCTGCTCGCCCGGCCGCACCACCACCAGGTCGTACGGCCGGACCTCGGTGACAGGCAGCTCAACCTCGGCGCCCTCTCGCTCGACACGCGCCAGCTTCGGCGCGAGCGCCGTGAGGTTTCTGACCGCCCGGCGGGCGCGCTCGGCGGTGAAGCGCTCGGCGTACTCGCCCACCCGCATGAAGAACACGACGATCAGCGCGGTGGCCCACTCGCCCACGGCGATCGCGGCGATCGCGCCGACGCTCATCAGCGTGTGTGAGATCACCTGCCCGCGCAGCGCGGCCAGCACGACGCCGCGGAAGATCGGGTAGCCCCCGACCAGCACCAGCGCGAGCCAGAGCGGCCACGGGACGCGGTCGGTCACGGCGTCGAACAGGCCCAGCCACTCGCCGCCGACGACCAGCAGCAGCACGGCCCCTGCCACCAGTCCGAACAGCAGCAGCACCTGGCGCGTGAAGTCGCGCGCGGCGTCGGGCGCCCCCTCCGCCGCCTGGGCCGGAACGCGGTAGCCGGCGCGCGCGACGGCGGCGTGGATATCCGGCAGGTCGGCCTGCGCCGGGTCTAGCCGCACCACGGCCTTCTCGGCGCTGAGGAGCACATCGACCGACTCGACGCCCGGCAGTGCGGCGATCGCCTGCCGCACGTGACGGGTGCACTCGGCGCAGTCCATCCCGGCCACCGGGACCTCAATCGTGCGTAGTGCTGCCATTGGTTGGTTCCTCACGCTTGGAGGCAGATGCGGTGGTGTAGCGGGTACACTCGTAGACGCCGCGCGCAACGTCGGCCAGCAGCTCGTCTGCCAGGGAGAGGAGCTGCGCGACCCGCGCATCGCTCAGGCGGTAGCGGACGAAGCGGCCCTGCTGCTCACGCGTGACCAGGCCGCAGTCCCAGAGACAGGCCAGGTGGTTGGAGGTGTTGGACTGGCTGAGGCCCGTGGCTTCGACCAGCTCGGAGACGGTGCGGGGGGAGCCGCGGAGCGCCTCCAGGATCGCGAGCCGCGATGGGTCCGCGAGGCCGCGGTACAGCTTGGCCTTGATGTCAATCGCTCGGGGGGCGGCCGGTGCACGCACAGAGAGCCTCATATCACCATATCACTTGATGGTGATATATTATGCGAGCGAGGGATCGCTGTCAAGAGCTACCTGCGATCGCCCTCATCGTGGATGGACAGCCGAGCAGGGCTGCGGACGATGAGACGCGCCAGTTAAGCGCTGGCGTGGTCGTCCGACGGTATGCTGTCCGCAGCTCGTCGTATTGCCAGCCGCGAAGGCTGACACTGGTATGAGCAGCGGCGAGGGGATTGCCGCTGCTCAGAGACCGCTTCTGGTCCG
Organism: Chloroflexota bacterium; assembly: GCA_039805565.1. Classification (GTDB taxonomy): domain Bacteria; phylum Chloroflexota; class Chloroflexia; order Chloroflexales; family Roseiflexaceae; genus CALJIC01. The sequence continues at coordinate 37,336 of JBDLTZ010000255.1, forward strand.
AAAGGGCCATCCAGCTCAATTGTGAGCGCACATGCTGGAGGCTCAGGATGATAGGGCAGCCTTTCAGCCGCTAAGGGAGCTCCCCTCTCGGCGCCATAGCCCAAGGTAGGCGTGCGCGACGCGCAGGTCCTCCAGCGCCTCGGCCGCTTCGCACGGCGGCGGTGCTTCCCCGCGCAGAGCTCGGACAAATGCCGCGGCCTGCTCGTACATCGCGTGCGACCACGGCAGGTGCGGAACGACTGTCTCCGGCACCCTCCCGCCCCCTGGGTCTCGCAGCACCTCCACTCGCCCCGGCCGGTTGCGCGCGAGCGGCGCCGGGAGGTCGAGCCGCACATACCCGCGCTCGAAGGCCGCGAGCGCGGACTCCTGCCAGTCCACCGTCGTCTGGTAGGGCGTCATCTCGATCGTGCCCGTGACGCCGCTGGCGCTCTCGGCCACCAGCAGTACCCCGCTTCGGTCGGCGTAGGCGACCCGGTACGGCTCGCCGAGCAGGTAGCGCAGCAGGTTCACCTGGTGGATGTAGTAGTTCACGAACTGCACGTACTCGCGGTATGTCGCTGCGTCCATATCGTCGGCCGGCGGGTCGGTAGCCTCATCCGGCACGGGCTCGTCGCTGCGGATGATGTCTGTGAAGCCGCCGGCAATCCAGTCGCCGGCCGGCATGGTGATCCGCACGTAGCGCAGGGCCCCTAGTTCGCCGCTCTCCCGCAGGCGTGCGATCTCGCCGCGTGCGTAGACAGTCGCCGGGTCGCAGCGCTTGTGGTAGCCCACCATGTGCCAGGAGCCGCCGGCCTCGAGCGCGGCGAGCAGGCGCTCGCCCACCGCGAGCGAGGCGGCCAGCGGTTTTTCGGTGAGCACCGGGATCCCGGCGCGGTAGAGCTCCGGCAGCACCAGGCCGTGGCGGTGGAACTGCTGGATGGCGACAACCCCATCGAGCTCCTCGCGCGCGAGGAGATCGGACGCGCTCGGATACACTCGTGGGATGTCGTAGCGGCGGGCGACAGCCCTCGCCAGCTCCGGACGCAGCTCGGCGATCGCCACCACCTCGCAGCCCGGGACCGCCACGTAGTTACGCAGATGGGCGGCCTGCCCCATGTTGCCGACTCCGATGAAGCCGATACGTACCTTCCGATCCATGGCTATGACGACTCCTCTGTATCTGGTCGCCAACCGACCGACACCCAGACCAGCGGCAGCGTGGCCGCCGGGTCGTTTCGTACCTCGTGGACTGCGTGGGACGGGATGGAGACGGCCACTCCGCCCGATACGGGGATCTCGATGTCACTAACGCGCATCACGCCCGTGCCGCTCACGAAGACGTAGACCTCTGCGCTTGGGTGGTGGTGCGCCTCCAGCGCCATGCCAGGGTCCAGGACGGCCCAGCATGGCGGATAGGCCAGAGCACGAGGCCACGGAACCGGTGCTCCCACGTCCGCGAACAGCGGCTGCACGAAGACTGTGTCCCCGTGTGCTGGACGGGCCTGCGTGCGGTCGAGCCGGTCTATGCGCAGTGGTGTCTCGCTCATGCCGGCGTACGCTCCGGCTCGCACAGCGGCGCCAGGCTGGCGTAGCAGCGCCTGGCCGTTTCCGCAGCCGGGAGCGCCCACAGGTCGGCGTTGAACAGCTCGATCGAGAAGAAGCCGCGGTAGCCGTGCCGCTCCAGCGCCCCGATGAGCGCCGGAAGATCAAGGATACCCTCGCCCGGCAGGACCCGGTCGCTGTTGCAGTTGCTGAGCTCGCCAGGCTTGTCGCGCATGTCGTTGAGGTGGACGTGCCGGATCCACGGCACGGTCTCGGCGGTGAGATGCTCAAACTTCGTCACCGTTGTGTGGTAGTGTGCAGGGTCGAACAGCACGCCAACCCGCGGGTGGTCCGCCAGCCGCGCAACGTGGACCGCGCTCTGCAAGCTCTTCACGAGCGGCCCCCAGTTGAACTCGAGCGCGATCGTGACATCCAGGCCCTCGGTTGCCGTCGCGAGAGACCGCAGAGCGTCGGCCACGGTCTCGAGCGCATCGATCCCGGGCTGCGCGGGGCCGTCCGTGCCGACCACCAGGGTGCCGCCGCCTAGGTCGTGGATGAGGCGCGCGTTCTCCAGCTGGAGCGCCCGATTGGCCTGCTGCTCCTCCTCGGTCCCGAAGCAGACGAGTGCGGCCTGAAAGCCGCCGATCGACCGGAGACCGTGGGCCTCGGAGAGACGACGGGCGTCGGCAGGCGTGCGCCCCTGGGCGATCCAGCCCTTGACAAGTGGCAGCACGAACTCGACGCTCTGAAAACCGGCCCCGGCGTAGGCCACCAGCGCCTCCTCGAGCGTCTCCTGGCGCGTGCTCACCGAGTTGATGGCCAGTTGGGATAGTTTCATGGGTATGCTCTCTCAGGTCGTGCACTGGCGAGACGACAGTGTCGACGGGCGGGGAGACTAGCTCGGGTGGACCAGCGGGCGGAGCACCTGGCGGCCGCGCACCAGGCCCTCGTCGAAGCGGTCGCCGCTGAAGACCTCGTCCTCGTGCTCGATCGCCACGCCGCCCGAGTAGCCGATCTCACGCAGCGCCGCGACGAACGTGGCCCAGCTGATCATGCCGTAGCCGGGGATGCGGAAGCGGAAGGCGTTTCCGTTGACGCCGCCGCGGTAGCGCCGCTCGGGGAAGAGCTCGACGTCCTTGGCGTGGACGTGGTACACCCGGTCGCGGTACTCGTAGAGCGCGCGCATGTGGTCGATCCCCTGCCAGGCGAGGTGCGAGGGGTCGAACTCGATGCCGATCGCCCGGGACGGCACGGCGGCGAACCAGGCGTCCCAGGTGTCGGGCGAGCCGCCCATGTTCACGGGCTTGAACGGCAGCCGCCCGCCGAAGCCCATCCAGTTCTCGAACGCCAGCCGCAGGCCGCGCCGCTCGGCATGCTGCGCCACCGGCCCGAAGCGGTCCGCGAACAGCTGCACGTTGGCGTCCCAGTCGCGCGCTGCGTCGAAGCCGCTCATGCTCGCGATGGTCTGCACGCCAAGCGCCTCGGCCGCGTCGAAGACGCGCTCGTAGGCGGCGAGCACCAGCTCTGGCCCGGCCGCGTTGAACACTGCTCCCCGGAAGGCGACGTCATAGTAGGCGAGCGCGCTGATGCTCACCCCGTGGGCGCGGCACTCGGCACGCGTCTGCTCGATCGCGGACGCGTCGAGCGCCCCTGTATCCGCGCGGCCGAAGGCATCGGTCCGCAGCTCGACGGCGTCGAACCCCAGGCGTGCCGCCTTCTCGATATCGGCGATTGCCGCCGTCAGAAACCCGAGATGCATGATCTGCTCCATATCACTCCCGCGCTCCACCGGCGTGGCGGCCGAGGAGCGCATGGCCTAGCCCTTGACGGCTCCTGACGTGAGCCCCTGGATGAACTGGCGCTGCATCAGCACGTACACCACGATCATCGGCAGCGAGCCGACGGTGAGCGCTGCGAAGACCTGCTCCCACTCCGAGCGCCCCCACTCGTAGAAGAACACCTGGATCGCCAGCGGCAGCGTGCGCATCTCCGGCGACCGGATGAGGATGAGCGCTAGAAAGTACTGGTTCCAGGCGCCGAGGAACTCCAAAATGCTCACCGTGGCGAAGGCCGGCCCGGCGATCGGCACGACCACGCGCCAGAAGGCGCCGAAGGGCGTTGCGCCGTCCACGACCGCTGCCTCCGTCAGCTCGCGCGGGATACTGCGGAAGAATGCCTGGAAGATAAAGATCGCCAGCGGCAGCGAGCCGGCCACCATTGGCAGGACGAGCCCCAGGTAGCTGTCGGTCAGGCGGAGCCGCACCAGCATCACGTAGAGCGGAATAACAGGCACGGGCGCCTGCATGGTCAGCACGAATAGCAGCAGTATGGCCGCTGAGAAGCGGAAGCGGAAGCGCGCGAGCGCGTAGCCCGCCGGCGCGGCGAGCGCCAGCACTGCGAGCACGGTGGCGGCGGATACCACGATGCTGTTGACGAGCGCGTTGCCGAGCCTCGCGCGCTCCCATGCCCGGCTGTAGTTCTCCCACTGCGGGGCCCCAGGCAGCCCCCAGATGTTTGAGACCAGCTCTCCCTGAGTCTTGAGCGAGGCGAACACCATCCAGACCACGGGATAGACGATGACCAGCACGAACAGGATCAGGATGACGTGGCTGGCGATGGCGATCAGCCGCTCCTGGAGGAGAAGCGACGGCTGCCGGGGCGGGTTCACCGTCATACGCATGGCGTCACTCCTCCGGCTGCGTGCTGGCGCGCATCACGCGCAGCTGCACGAGCGCCACGAACGTCACCAGGGCCAGCAGCGCGTAGGACAGCGCCGTGCCATACCCGATGCGGTTGAACTTGAACGCCTGGAGATAGGTGTGCAGCGCGAGAACGTTGGTGGAGTTCGCGGGGCCGCCCTCGGTCATAACATAGGGGATGTCGAACACGTTGAGCGCGCCCATCAGGGACAGCGTCACATTGACTACCATCACTGGGCCGAGCAGCGGCAGGGTGATCCGCGTGAACTGGCGCCAGCGCGAGGCGCCGTCCACGCGGGCCGCGTCGTACAGCTCGGTGGGGATCGCCTGTAGCCCCGCCAGAAAGATCACCATGTGGAAGCCGTACCACTTCCAGATATCCACGATGATCAGCGATAGCAGGGCGATGCGTGGGTCGCCGAGCCAGTCCAGGGCCATGAACGAGAGCCCGAGCGCGCGCAGCAGATTGTTGACCAGCCCGAAGTCGTTGTTGAAGATCCACGACCAGAGGATGCCGACCACGACGAACGACATCACGACCGGCATGAAGAGCGCGGTGCGGTACACGTCGCGCCCGCGCAGCTCCTGGTGGAGCAGCACCGCCAGGAAGAGCGAGAGCGCGACCTTGCCGGCGACGGTCCCCACAGCATATTGTACGTTGTTCCAGAGCGCGCCGATCAGCCGCTCGTCGCCGAACATACGCTCGAAGTTCCGGAGCCCGATGAACTCAGGGGGCTTGATGCCGTCCCAGCGGAGGAGCGCAAGGTAGAAGCCTCCCACCAGTGGGACGAGCTTGAACACGGAGTAGATCAGCAGCGCAGGAAGAACCCACAAGTACGGGCTCAGCACGCGCAGCATCCGCAGCTGCCGCACGGCGCCCGGCTGGGCCTGGCCGACACCGCTGGTTATCTGTGAGCTCGCCATCGTCCTCCTCGACGCAGCGCCGGGCCGGTGAGGCGCCGCACCTGCCTCACCGGCCCAGGCGCTCGCTACACCTCAAACGTATACCCGTCCTGGTACAGCTCGTCGAGCACGTCCTGGATAGCCTGTGCCGCGGCGTCCGGGGCGAGCGTCCCGGCCACGAGCGCCTGCTGGTTCTCCTGGAAGGCGCGCGTGATCTCGGGCGGCCAGTTCCAGTCCAGGTAGGTGATCTGGTTGGGCGCGCACTCTGCTGCGTACTTGAGCGCCAGCGGGTCGTTGCTGGCCTCGACGTTCTTGTTGGTGGAGACCGGGTCTTTGTTCAGGTCGTTCGACCACTTGACCCACTTGTCGCTCGTCATGAGATCCAGGATGCTGTAGGCCAGCGCCTCACGTTCGGGCGCGACGTTGGCGTAGATACCGGTGGCAGACCCTGTGCCGCCCGGCATCTGCCGCGCGACGTCCGGCGCGATCTGCACTGGCGGGATGAGCGACATGTCGAGCTCGGGGAAGTCCTGCTGATTTTCGCGGTAGGAGCCGATCCGCGAGCTGTGAGTGTAGAAGAAGGCCGCCTTCCCCTGTGCGAACGGCAGCCAGGCGGCGTCGCCATCCAGGCTGTTGACCGAGTCGATGAACATGCCGTCTTGGGCGAAGCGGTAGAGCGCCTCCAGCGCTGCGACATGCTCCGGGTCTGTGAACTTCATCTCGCCTGCCAGCGTCTTCGCGGTGTTCTCGATCGCCTTGTTGCCGGAGGTCTGGGCGTGCGCCCAGAATTGCCAGACCGGCCAGAGGTAGATGTTCTTGCCGGGGTGGGTGAACACGGCGATGCCGGCATCCTTGAGCGCCGGTGCGAGCGCCTTGAGATCGTCGTAGGTGGCCGGCTCCTGGGTGAAGCCGACCTTCTCCAGCGCCTTCTTGTTATAGAGGAAGGTGAACCCGCTGACACCGCCGCGCGGGAGCGCCCAGAGCTTGCTGCGGATGGTGTACGTCTGGAGGCCGACATCCTGGAAGCGGTCGCGGTAGGTCAGGTCGGAGAGGTCGCGCATCTTGCCGCCGAGGGCGTAGCGGCGTAGGTCCTGGCCATTCAGGTCCATCATGTCAATCTGGTCGCCGGCAACCTCCGCGGCGGTGAAGAGCTCGACGTAGCGCTCGCTGGGGAGGTTGCGCCACTCCACCGTGACGCCGGGGTGTGCGTCCTGGATGGCCGTGATCAGGGGCTGATTCTGCTCGGCGTTGCCGGCGGACATGATGACGAATTTGCCTGTGTAGGCGCTTGACCCGCTGGCTGGAGCAGCCGTAGGCTGCGATGCCCCCTCGGCGGGAGCCCCTGTTGGCTCGGAGGCGGTGGGGGCGGCGGGGGCACCACAGGCGGCGAGAACGGCGCCTGCGCCGCTTGCTGCGAGCAGGCGAAGCATCTGTCGGCGGCTGATCCTCGGGCTAGACATCGCTGTCTCCTCCTAACTCTGCCTTTTCCTTCTATCACCCAGCGGTGGATGACCAAAACTGAGGATCGCAGTCGCACGTGCCGCGTGCCGGTGTAGCGGCGCGCGGAAATGAGCGTCACGAAACAGCGTGACGGCTCGTGCGAGGTTGCACGAAACAATCAAGTCCTGCCACGAGAGCTTGCGCGAATATGGTTTTGCGTGTAAATTTAGCTGGGAATGGCGTTATTGTAGGGCGTGACGGGAGCGCAAACAATGCACGATTCACTGGAAGTTTTGCACAAATCGCCACAACCATTGCGCCTGGTCGTAGCTGGCCCCTATACGGCACCAGCGGGACGAAACTTCCTGCCGCACAAACATGCCGTGTGGGAGCTGGTGTACTACCGTTCCGGGCATATCCAGTGTCCGGTTGGCGACGAGGTGTATGAGAGCCAGCCCGGGATGTTTCTGCTCACGCCTCCTGAGATGGTTCACGCTGAATACGCGTGGACCGCGTACAGCAACTATTACATCCAGATCGACGCGCCCCCAGACAGCCCCTGGCCGCGCGTGATCCAGGATGACGCCGACCAATCGTTCGGGCGCCTGTGTACAGCGATCGTGCGGGAGCAGAACGCCGTGCGCACGAACCGTGAGAGCATGATGGCGGCATTGCTGACACAGCTCGATATCCTGCTCCGGCGCTCGCACGAGCAGCGCCAGCTCCCCGCCGGCGAAAACCTCGTGCGACGGGTGGAGAGGATCCTGGAGGAGCGCTACAACAGCAGCGTCACTATTGCCGCTATCGCTCAGGAGGTCAATGTGTCGCCGTCGCACCTCCGCGCGCAATTCGTCCGCCTGCGCCGCTGCACGCCAATGGAGTATCTGCAGGTAGTCCGCGTGCGCACGGCGGTGGCGATGCTCCAGTCAACCTCGCTTACGCTCGAGCTCATTGCAGGCTTCTGCGGGTACGACTCGGCCAGCCACCTCAGCCGGCATGTCAAGCGTGTGATGGGCAAGACCCCGGGCGCGCTGAGGGGATAGCGCTGCATGTCAACGCCGACTTCCTCAAGCGAACCTCAGCGGCGACTCAGCGGGGACTCAGCGACGCGGGTGATACTGTTCACCAGCGGCGATGGCGCATCGCCTGAGATGAACGCACAGGAGCCCCTGCAATGCATGAGATGACGATGACGCACTATATGGAGCTGCTGGCCACCAACCAGCCCTGGAACCTGATCCTCTTCATGGCCATCCCAGTGATCTTCGCCGAGTTCATCGCCGTGACCGAGCTGCCGATCCTCTTCCAGCGCAGCACCGGCGGCACGCTCAAGCGCCTCAACGGCTACGCAGGGATCTTTGTCGGCTTCTACTTCCTGGGCGTGTTCCTGTACCTGCTCACCACGGCGGTCATCCCGATCACCCAGACCGGCGCGTGGCGCGGCCCGGCTGACGTGCTGGCGGTGGCCTTCTATCTGCTCGGCGTGGTGCCGCTGCTGGGTATGGCGCTCCTCGAGCTCAAGGTCGTCGGGCGGAACGCCACGGCGCAGCGGCGCCTTGTGATCCACGCCGCGCTGGTGGGCGTGTTCCTGGTGGTGGCCCACATCGCGATGATTTTCGGGATGCTCAACCCCACGCTGCTCTAGGGCCAGACGCTCCATCATGACCGTGGGCGGCGGTGCGAGATGTCTCGCGCCGCCGCTCTGCGTTAGCCGTACGGCGTCAGTGCGGGTATCATGCGGGCTGATGTTTCCGTGCATTGGCGACCGGGCGGCCGTACAGGCCGCAGCGATAGGAGGACGGCGCATGGCAGCCGAGCATGTCGATGTCCTGATTGTTGGGGCTGGCCTCTCCGGCATCAGCGCGGCCTACCACCTGCGGACGCGCTGCCCGGCGAAGCGCTACGCTATCCTCGAGGCGCGCGACGCGATCGGCGGCACCTGGGACCTGTTCCGCTATCCCGGCGTGCGCTCGGACTCTGACATGTACACCCTAGGCTACGGCTTTCGCCCCTGGCACGAGGCCAAGACGTTCGCCGACGGGCCCTCGATCCGGCGCTACATCCGCGAGACGGCGCGCGCGTACGGCATCGACCGCGCCATCCGCTTCGGTCACCGCGTGCGCCGCGCGGCCTGGTCCTCCGCCACGGGGCGCTGGGCGGTCGAGGCGGAGCGCGGGCCGGATAAGGAGCTCGTCCGCCTCTCCTGCGGCTTTCTCTTCATGTGCAGCGGCTACTACGACTACGGCGAGGGGTACAGCCCCACGTGGCCGGGCGTCGAGCGCTTCCGCGGCCGGGTTGTGCACCCGCAGCACTGGCCGGAGGACCTGGACTACGCCGGGCGGCGGGTCGTGGTGATCGGCAGCGGCGCCACCGCCGTCACGCTGGTGCCGGAGCTGGCGAAGCGCGCCGCCCACGTGACCATGCTCCAGCGCTCCCCGACCTATGTCGTCGCGCTTCCGTCCGAGGATCGGGCGGTGAGCTGGCTGCGCCGAAGGGTTCCGCCCCCCGTCGCATACCGCCTCGCGCGCTGGAAGTCGATCGGCATGGGGATGCTCTCCTACGCCCTGGCGCGGCGCTGGCCGGGCGCCACCAGGCGGGCCATCCTGAACCAGGCGCGCGCGCAGCTCGGCCCGCAGTACGATGTCGAGGCCCACTTTGCGCCCAGCTACAACCCGTGGGACCAGCGGGTGTGCGTGGCGCCGGACGGCGACCTGTTCCGCGCCATCAAGGCCGGCCGAGCGTCGGTAGTTACCGACGGGGTCGAGGGGCTCAGTGAGACGGGGGTTCGGCTCCGCTCGGGCCAGGAGCTGGCCGCGGACATCGTCGTGACGGCCACCGGGCTGAACCTGCGGCTGATGGGCGGGGCGCAGCTCGTGGTGGACGACGCGCCGGTGGACCTGGGCAAGACGCTGACCTACAAGGGCACGATGTACAGCGGCGTCCCGAACCTGGCGTCGGCCTTCGGCTACACAAACGCCTCCTGGACGCTGAAGTGCGAGCTGATCGCGGCGTACGTCTGCCGGCTGCTTACCTACATGGATCGGCACGGCTACACGCAGTGTACGCCGCGCCGGCCGCGGGGGCGCGTGGTGGAGGCGCCAGCGCTCGGGCTCACCTCGGGCTACGTGCGGCGCGCGCTCCACGCCCTGCCGCGCCAGGGGCCGCGCGGCCCCTGGCGGATGTACCAGAACTACATCCGCGACCTGCTGAGCCTGCGACTCAGCCTGGTGAGCGATGGGGCGCTCGAGTTCGCCCGGCCCGTCGAGCAGCCTACGGGCGTGGCGCGCGGGGAGCCGGCGCGGTAGATCGCCCGGCGGCGGCGATGCGCTCGGCGACGAAGGCCACGCAGCCGGGGACCTGCCCCTCGTCGAGGCCGTGGAGCACGACCGCGCCGGCGTACCCGGAGTCTCGCAGCAGGCAGATGTAGCGGTCGTAGTCAAGCAGGCCGTGGCCGGCGGGCAGGTTGCCGGCATCGCCGTCACGGTCGAGGTCCTTGGCGTGCGCGAGCGCGATGTCGTCGCCGAGGAGCTCAAACGCCTCGTCCAGGATCGCGGCCATCGCCGGGAGCTCGCCGGCGTGGAACAGGTTCGCGCCGTCCATCACCACCTTGAGGTGCGGCGAACCCACCTCGTCGAGCATGCGGCGCGCCTTCCGCGCCGAGTCGACCACGTTGCTCACCTCGGGCTCGAAGGCCATCGTCACGCCGTACGCAGCGCCTACAGCCGCGATCTCGCGCATCGCGGCGACCGACTCAGACCACGCCTCGGGGGTACTGTTGTCGGGGTGGGTGCGCCACATGTTCTGCGCGTTCCGCGTGCCGGTGGAGAGCGTGATGACCCGCGTCCCGAGGGCGCCGCAGACCTCCGCCAGCGCCCGCAGGCCGCGCAGGCCCGCCTCGCGCTGCGCCTGGTCGGGGTGGATGATGTTGTAGGTGCCCGACACCGCCGCCATTGTGATCCCGCGCTCGCGGAAGGCCGCGCCGATGGTGGAAGCGACCTCCGGCGCGATCTGCGGCGGCAGCTCGGGCAGGCCCGCGCAGGCGAGATTGAACTGGACCGCCTGCACCCCCGCCGCGCGAACCGCATCGAGCGTCTCCTCCAGCGTCGGGCGCTGGAACACCCGCGTGAAGATGCCGACCTGCATGGCCCACCCCTCTCCGAGTCTCTGTGCGTGTGTGCAGTATACGGCAGCCCGGGCGGCTGGGTGGTCGCTGGTGGGCGCTCTCGAGGGCGAACGGCGTCAGGCGCTCCCCGGGCGTAGCAGCTCGAACAGGGCGCCCATCTCGAAGTAGTCGCCCCGATAGCCGGCGCGGGCGATGAGCTGCGCCGCGGCGGTGTCGAAGAGGCCATTCTTCAGATAGGCCCTGTCGATATGCACCCCGACCACCTGCCCGAGGGTCAGGTAGCTTTCGAGCGGCCGGCCCGTGAGGTCGTGGAGGCGCACGATCTGGAGCACCCGGCACTCGAGCGCGGCCGGCGACCCGCCAACGCGCGGCGGCGCGACGAGCCGGCTGGGGAGCGGCGTGAGTCCGGCCAGCGTGAACTCATCGACCTCGGCGGCAACCGCCGCCGAGGTTTGGTTCATAGCGGTGGCGAGCGAGCGCGTGACCA
>JBDLTZ010000256.1:0-66373 GCA_039805565.1 Chloroflexota bacterium
TGGCTTCCATTATAGGGCAGTGCGGCTGCGCCTGCGCCTCATTGCCGCAGTATGATGGAGGTGCAACGAATCGGCAGGCGCATCCAGCGCCCTCGCTCTACAATGATGTGAGGACCAGCATGCCACGCAAGGTAATGACGAAGGATGGCTCATCGTTCTTCTTCCGCGAGTACGACCTCCCGCCGCTAGGGGCGCGTGAGGTTCGCCTGAAGGTTGAGTTCGCCGCGCCGAAGCACGGTACCGAGTCCAAGGTGATCACCGACAACGCCTTCGCGCGCAAGCGCTGGGACCCCGAGCTGCGCATGTTCCTGCCGCGCGCCGAGGGCGAGCCGATCCCCGAGCCGCCGGCGGAGCGCAACATCGGCAACATCGTCGTGGGCACGGTGCTGGAGGTGGGCGCGGAGGTGACGCAGTTCAAGGCGGGCGACCGTGCCTTCGGCTACGGCCCGATCTGCGAGGTGCACCAGGTGCCCGAGAGCCGCTGCTACAGCGCCGAGGGGATCAGCGACGCGGACGCGGTCGCGGTGGACCCGGCGCACGTCGCGCTGGTGGCCGTGCGGGACGGCAACATCCGCATCGGCGATGACGTAGCGGTGTACGGCCTCGGTGCGATCGGGCTGTGCGCGGTGCAGATAGCGCGCGCGGCCGGGGCGCGGCGGGTCTTCGCGGTAGACCCCTTCGAGATCCGGCGCGCGTACGCGCTGGCCCACGGCGCGGACGCGGCCTTCGACCCGCGCTCGGCCGACGGGGCGCTGGAGATCAAGCTCCTCACCGATAAGAAGGGCGTGGACGTGGCGCTGGAGACGTCGGGGAACGACCGGGCGCTGCACGACGCAATCCGCTGTATCCGCCAGTGCGGAACGGTGGTGCACGTGCCGTGGGGCCCGAAGAGCAATCCCAACCTGCACCTGGACGAGGAGTTCCACCACAACCGGCCGACGCTCGTGGGCAGCCAGGCCTGGTACGGCTGGGAGAACCCCGACCGCTCATTCCCGCTGTGGGACCACGACCGTGCCTACCGCGCGGCGCTCGACCTGTTCCGCCGCAAGCTGATCACCGGCGAGGGGCTCGTCCACCCGATCGTGTCGTTCGACGACGCCCCCGAGGCGCTGCGGGCGATCTTCACGCAGCCCGAGACGACGATCAAGGTCGGGGTGCGGATGTAAGTAACGAGTGCGGAGTGCTGGGTGCTGAGTGTTCAGCACCCAGCACTCCGTCCTCAAGCCCTCAGCACTCAGCCCTCAGTCCTCAAGCCCTCAGTCCTCAAGCCCTCAGCACTCAGCACTCAGTCCTCAGCACTCAGCACTCAAGGCTCAAGACTCAGGTGTTCCGCGATCGCCGCCGCATTCACCGCGGCGACGTCGGTGGTGTCCACCTCGATCAGCGTCCCGGGGAGGTCGAGCGGCTCGAGGCGCCCGCGGAGGAGCTGCTCGCGCAGCTCGCCCGCCAGCAGGTGGTCGAGGTGGCCGGGGTGCCGGGCGCCCGAGCTGACCCGCTCATCGTAGCGGGCCACGAGGGCGCTGCCCTCGGTGACGCACAGCACCTGCACCAGCTCGAAGGGGTGGCGCGCCCGCAGATCACGCAGCCGCTCGGCGTCGCGCTCGGGGTGGAAGTTGCTCTCCGCCACGCACGAGCGCCCCGCGGCCAGCTCGGCCGCCACCACATCGAGCAGCACGGCCACGCTCGCGACGCTGAGACGCGTGGACCAGGGGCGGTCCGACCAGCCGAGCGTGTCGAACAGCGTCTCTTTGATCTGATCTTTACTGAACAGCGGCAGCCCGAGGTGCGCGGCGAGCATCCGAGCCAGGGTGGACTTGCCGGTGCAGGGCAGCCCGTTCACCAGGATCAGCTTCGGCATCATCTTACCCCTCCCGAGCCACCGGGCGTGGTTCACGGCGCTCGCCGGCCGCTGCCGGGCGCTCGAATACCCCTGCCAGCGTCGCCCCACCCAGGATCAGCGACGCGGCGATGACAGCCACCGCGCTCATAGTGAACACCGCGTGGACGCCGTAGCTGTCGTAGACCAGGCCGGCGACCAGCCCGAAGAGCAGCGGCGCCAGGCCCCAGGTCACGGCCACCAGGATGGCCTGCGCCGTGGACGACCACTCCTCGGGCGCGCGCTCGTCCACCAGACGCACCGTGAGCACGAAGAACAGCCCGAAGCCCATGCCCTTGAGGGTGGCGGTGGCCAGGAGCGCCGTCGGGTGCTGCACGAGCGCGTAGCCGGTGAGCGCGGCGATGATCAGTCCGTGCCCGAGCAGGATCGCCAGCGGGCCGCGCACACGGCGGGAGATCGCCCCAGTGAAGTGCATGGCGGGGAACTCGCTGAATGACGTGACCCCCAGCAGCAGCCCGATCAGAAACTCGCCGCCGCCGAGTGTGTCCATCAGGATGCCCTCGAAGGTGCCGGCCACGCCGAGTGAGCCGCCTACGAGGAAGTTGGACGCCAGCACCGCCAGCAGCGCCGGGTCGCGCAGTAGGACTCTGATCGAGCGGCGGCCGGTGCGCTCCACCACCGGCCCCTCGTCCAGCAGCAGCGCGAACAGCGCCACCGGCAGGAAGAGCGCGCCGGCCACCAGGAACATCATGCTGAATCCGGTGCGCTCCCAGAGCGCGCCGCTCGCCACGGCCACCAGGGCGAAGCCGATCGAGCCCCACAGGCGCATCTGCCCGTAGTCCAGCCGGTAGCGGGCGGCCATCCGCACCACCAGGCTGTCGCCGATCGGGGCGATCGGGCTGCGGCAGAGCGACATCAGCATCATCAGCGGCACGAGCGGCGCGAAGCTCTGCGGCAGCGCGAGCAGCGCGATGCTGGCCGCCAGGCCGACGAGTGAGATGGCCAGGATCGGGACGCGGATGCCGCGCCGGTCCGCCAGGGCCGCCACCGCCGGCCCCACCACCAGCGTCGTCAGGGGGAAGATTGCGGCTAGCAGGCCAATCTGGGCGCCGCTCAGCCCCAGGCGCGCGAAGTGCACGAAGAGGAACGGGAAGTACGTGCCGATGACGCCCCAGTAGCAAAGGTAGTACAGGCCTCCGCGCGTCTCCGGCCTGAGGCGCCGGCGGAGGCCTCCGATGCGTTCCATGGTCTCGCCTTTGTGGGTGCCGCCCAGGTGCTGCGCTGCTCTGGACGCTCTGTCTCAAGAGGGCCAGTATAGCACGCGGCGCCGTGGCGGCTGCACCCGCTATTAGGGGTAGGTCCGCAGCACGTCGAGGAACAGGTCCCAGAACATGTCGGGGTTCACCGCCACCGCCACGTCGGCGTTCGGCGCGGGGCTGAGGCTCACGCTCGCGTCGGAGCCGCCGAGGTCCGCGGCTGTGATCCGCCGTGCGTCGCAGACGGTCATGCCGTAGGTGTGCTCGCCGCGCAGCTCCACCGCCACGTGCATGGGCTGGAGCGTCAGCACCTCGGGTGCGGCCAGCGCCGCCACCGCGAGCGGGTCGTGCATCGCGCCGCCCGGCAGGCCGAAGATGCGCCGCACCTGCGCGCTGAAGAAGTCGAGCATGTCCGCGGCAGCCACGGCCGTCCGGCTGCCGATCGCCCGCACCTGCGCCCGCCGCTCGAGGGTGGCCGGCACCTGCCGCGTCACGTTCAAGCCCACCATCGTGATCGGGATGCCGCTGGTGAAGACAATATGGGCCGCCTCGGCGTCGCAGTGGATGTTGAACTCTGCCGCTGGCGTGGTGTTGCCGGTGGTGGTCGAGCCGCCCATCAGGCAGATGCGCGTCACCCGCTCCGGCAGCGTGGGATCCTTGCGGAGCGCGGCAGCGATGTTCGTCAGCGGGCCGGTGGGCACCAGGTGCAGCCCCGGGACGCGGTGCGACTGCTCGATGATGAAGTCCACCGCGTGTTGATCGTGGAGCGGCACCGTCGGCTGGGGCAGCTCAGGCCCATCGAGCCCGCTCTTGCCGTGGATCTCAGGTGCGTAGTGCGCCTCGCGCAGCAGCGGCCGCGCCATGCCCGCGGCGATCGGGATGCCTGCCAGCCCTGCCAGCTCCACCACCTGGCGGGTGTTGCGGATGGTGGCGGCCAGGGGCGCGTTGCCGTGCGTCACGGTGATGCCGCGTACGTCGAGGGTGCGTGCGGCGAGCAGGATCGCCATCACGTCGTCGTGGCCGGGGTCGCAGTCGAGGATGATCGGTGTCACAGTTCGTGCTCCAGTTCGCTGTGCGTCGGGAGAGCGGCGGAGCGATTGTACCAGGGTTCGACGCCCCGCCCGACACGGCGTATACTTCTCGCCATCACGAGCAGTGAGCCAGTACTTTGCGCCCACCCCGGACGGGCGCTGCGAGAGGGAGAGGCATATGGAGCTGACCGGTATCCACCACCTGACGGCCGTCTCGGCCCAGATCCGCGAGAACCACCACTTCTACACCCGCGCGCTGGGGATGCGGCTGGTGAAGCGCAGCGTCAACCAGGACGATGTGAGCGCCTACCACCTGTTCTATGCCGACGCGAAGGGCAGCCCGGGGACTGATCTCACCTTCTTCGACTGGCCGGTGCCGCGCGAGCGCCGCGGGACGCACGCGATCACGCGCACCTACCTGCGCGTCGCGGGTGCGGAGACGATCGCCTGGTGGGCCGAGCACCTGCGTGGGCGCGGCGTGGCGGCGGCGGAGCCCGTCGAGCGCGATGGCCGCCTGACGCTCGACTTCGAGGACCCTGAGGGCCAGCGCCTGTCGCTGGTGGACGACGGCGGCGCCGGCGAGGCGCACCCGTGGGACCGCAGCCCCCTGCCGGCCGAGCGCCAGGTGCGTGGCCTGGGTCCGATCGTGATGAGCGTGCCGAACCTCAAGCCAACCGACATGATCCTGCAGCAGGCGCTCCAGATGCGCCCGGTGCGCCAGTACCCGCACCCCGAGAACCCGCGGCACACCATCCACGTCTACGAGATGGGGCCGGGGGGCGCGGGCGCCGAGCTCCACGTGGCCGAGCAGCCGGGCCTGCCCGCAGCCCAGCCCGGGGCCGGTGGCGTGCACCACGTCGCCTTCCGCACCCCGGACGCCGAGTACGACGCCTGGGCCGACCGGCTGCGGGCGCTGCGTATCCCGAACAGCGGCAAGGTGGACCGCTACTGGTTCCGCAGCCTCTACTTCCGTGAGCCGAACGGTATCCTGTTCGAGATCGCCACCGACGGCCCTGGCTTCGCGGTGGACGAGGACGAGGCCACGCTCGGCGAGAAAGTGGTGCTGGCGCCATTCCTGGAGCCGCAGCGCGACGCGATCGTGGCGAACCTGAAGCCTATCGACTGACGGAGACGGCATGAGTGACGCCCCGCTGGACGACCGGGTGCGCGATCTGCTCCTGGCGCTCGGTCCGGGCTGCGACGCGCTCCTGTGCTGGCTGCGCCCGCGGGTCGACGACGCCATGCTGCTGGAGATCGCCGGGGCCGACTACGGCATGGACGCCGACGCGCACCTGGCCGCGCTGCGCCGCATCCGCGACGAGGGGCTGTTCGCCGTGCAGATCGGGTGGGAGCCGAAGGAGGTGCTCGAGCTGATCCGCTGGTCTGAGCCGGAGAATCCGGCCTGGAAGACCGGTAGCACGGGCGACGCGGCTGGTGATCGGCTGGCCCGATGAGGCGGCTTCGTAGGCGCAGCGGAGCAGCCGCCATCGCGTACAATAGGACCCTGCAAAGGGGCTCACCACCGCTGTCTGCCGTTGCCCCGGACGGGGGAGTGGCGTGCTGTGTGCTCGGAGCAGAGTCGCCCTTTGCCCTCATTCTCGCCGCCCCTTTCCCACACTGGTGGAGGAGGTGGACTATGCCTCGGGGAGGCTCCGTTGGCTGCTCGCTTTGTCCAGCGTCTGCGCACACTCAGTCCGGCCATCCTGCTCTACCTGCTGGCGGTCGCTCTGGTGGGATTCGCAATTGATGGCGGCGTGTACGCCGTCTTGCTCAACCTATTCCTGGTGCGTCTCGACTATGGCCCGGAGCGGATCGGCCTGGTAAACGCCGCGGGAATGCTGACGTTCGCGATCGCAAGCCTGCCCGCCGGGGCGCTGGGCACGCGCTGGGGCAGCCGCCGTATCATGATGATCGGGCTGGCCCTGATGGCCGGCGCCTCGGCCGCCCTGCCTCTCGCCGACGCCCTGCCGTCGTCGTGGTGGCTCGGCTGGCTGGTGGCGAACATCGTCGTGCTCTACCTCGGGCTGGCGCTGTTCTTCGTCAACACCGCGCCATTCGTGATGGAGGCGGTCCACCCCAGCCGCCGCTCCGAGGTCTTCTCGCTCCAGTCGGCGCTGCTCTCGCTCGCGGCCTTCGCCGGCAGCCTGCTCGGCGGCGTGCTGCCGCCGGTGTTCGCCGCCATGTCGCAGACGCCGCTGACTGACCCGGCGCCCTACCGATACGCGCTGATGGTGGCTGCGATCGGGCTGGGGCCGGCCATCCTGCTCGTCCGTTCGGCGTCCGCAGGCGCCGACCCGCAGCCCTCCGAAGTCGAGGTGGCCGTGCGGCCGGCGGATGTGCTCTCACCGTCGTACATCGGGCCGCGGGCGCTCCTCGGCGTGATCGTCGCGATCGCCGTCGTGCGGCTACTCCAGGTCTCGGGCGTCGGAGCGACCAATACATTCTTCAATGTCTACCTCGACTCGGAGTTGCACGTGCCCACGGCGCAGATCGGCGCGATCATCGCCGTGGCTCGGCTGCTGGCGGTGCCCGCCGCGCTGGCAACCTCGCCGCTCACAACGCGCTTCGGCCACCGGGCGGTGGTGATCGGCGCGTCGCTCAGCACCACGGTGGCGCTGCTGCCGATCGTACTCGTGCCGCACTGGAGTGCTGCGAGTCTGAGCTTCGTCGGGGTGGTCGCCCTCTCCTGGATCCGCTATGCCGCCTCGATGGTCTTTTTCCTCGAGCTCGTGCCGCCCTCACGCCGCGCGCTCGTCTCGGGTGTGACGGAGATGGCGGGTGGGCTGACCTTCACGGTGCTTACGTTCGGCGGCGGCTACCTGATCGCGCTCGTGGGCTACCGCAGCCTGTTCCTCACCGGCGCCGGGCTGACGTTGCTCAGCGCGCTGGTCTTCTGGCTGGCCTTCCGCAACGCCCGTCCTGCACCCGAGGGGTAGACTCCCCCATTTGCGCGATCCGTCCCCTGGTGCTATGATCCTGGTGTCCCTGCGCTGACCGTGTGCGGCGCGTTGTTTCGAGCCAACGCTTGTTTCGAAGGGAGCTCTGCTCCAGTTGGGTGATGCGGCGGGCCGCAGATCCCACGGGCGGGCACCCACCTGCTATGCAGGTTCGAAACACAACCGTGCACGGCAGCAGCAGGGTCACCACTCGCGAGTGCTGAGCGCTGAGGCAGTGTCACTCAGCACTCAGCACTCAGCACATACACCGATGCTCTACCTGCTCTACGGCCCCGACGAGTTCAGCCGCACCGAGGTTCTCGCCTCCCTCCGGGCTCAGGTTCCTCCTGACCTGGCTGATCTCAATGTGTCCACGCTCGATGGCCGCCGCCTGAAGCTCGACGCGCTCGCCGCCGCGTGTGAGGCGATGCCCTTCATCGCCGAGCGCCGCGTGGTAGTGGTGTACGACATGCTCAAGCACCAGAAGGCCGGCAAGGACCGCGAGGAGCTGCGCGCCTATCTGGAGCGCATCCCGCCGACCACCGACCTGGTCTTTGTCGAGAGCGAGGACTTCGACAAGCGCAGCGCGGTGTTTACCTATCTCAAGAAGTTCGGTGAGCTGCGCGAGTTCCTGCCGCGCGAGGGATCAGACCTGCTTCGCTGGGTCGCCGATCGCGCCAAGCTCCTCGGGGTCACAATCGAGCCAGCCGCTGCCAACCGCCTCGTCACACTGGCCGGAAGCGATAGCCGCGGCCTCGTGAACGAGCTCGGCAAGCTTGCGGCGCACGTCGGCTCCCGTGGCCGCATCACGCCCCAAGTGGTGGACCTGCTGGTGGCCGACGACCAGGAGCAGAACCTGTTCGCCTTCATCGATGAGGTGAGCGCGCGGCGGCGCGGTCAGGCGCTCGCCGGGCTTCGCCGCCTGCTTGACGATGGCCAGGCAGCGACGTATATCCTGTTCATGCTGGCACGCCAGGTGCGCGTGCTGCTGGGGGTCAAGGAGCTCGCAGCCCAGCGCCTCAGGCCAGACGATATTGCGGCACGGCTTGGGCAGAAGCCGTTCGTGGTGCGTAAGGCGCTCGACCAGGCCCGCGGCTTCAGCGATGTCGAGCTGCTACGCCTCCACGACCGTGTGCTCGAGCTGGACCATGCGACCAAGACCGGCCGCTTCGATGCTGAGGCCGGCCTTGAGCTGCTGGTGGCTGAGCTCTGCGGGTAGCACATAGGCCTGATATTCAGCTGCCGAGGCTATAGAGGCCGTAGAGATACGATCTCGCTCATGCCCTCGATGCTCTCGTCCACCTCGCCCCTCGTCTGCCACCCACACCGCACGCGTGGCTCGCCCTACAACTCTCGCAGAGATGTTACGCGCTGGTGGGCCTGCACTTGCATGACCGAAGCGCTTGCATGCTCGTCCAGCGTCCAGGCATTGTTGAAGGCTTGGGAGAGGCTCGGAGAGGGCATAACCCACTCCGAAATCCCTTACCCAACCCGTCCGACTTGGTTGGATACTGTACGGGTGGGTGCGTGTACTGCTACGACAGGGGGCTTCCATGGCGCTGTCACCGGAGTATGTGATCGATGTCGCGCGTGTGCTGCGCGAGGTGGGCGGCGACGGGCCGATCTGGAGTGTCAACAGCGAGCAGCTGAACGCCAACCTGGTGCGGCTGACCACGGGTGCAGGGATTGATGAGCACGTCAACCGCGAGGTCGATGTGCTGCTGGTGGTCTTCGAGGGGCGCGGCGAGCTGATAGTCGAGGGCGTTGCCACGCCGCTGGAGGCCGGCCACGCGGTGCTGATACCGCTGGGGGTGGCGCGCGCCCTGCGCTGCACGGCGGGACCGTTGGTCTACATCACGTGCCACCGCCGGCGCGCGGGCCTCATGCCTACCTGGCCAGGGGAGGGGCAGCCCCAGGGGGCATAATGTTCTTTGCTCCACGAGGTCGTGCCGTCGGCCCACGGCTCTGGGCGCACGTGCGGCCGTTCGTTCGATAGAGCGGCGTATAAGACACTGACATGAGCGACGGGCATGCGATGGAGGAGAGCTTACGGGATGCCGCCGACAAGGTCGATGATCTGTTCGGGTAGCTCACCCCTGGCTCACGTCGCATGTGGCGTCCGACTCGGGGTCGAAAGGGCATCTACGGCTGTACGCCTCTCTTTACTTTCAGAAGAAGAGCTTCGCGAGTTTGGCTACATTCCTGGCTACGTCTATAAAAGCAGAGAGCGCCAGACATTTCTGTCTAGCGCTCTCTGGTGCGGTGCACCGATTGGCTGGGGCACAGGGACTCGAACCCCAACTACCTGATCCAGAGTCAGGCGTTCTACCGTTAAACTATGCCCCAATCAGTTTTGTAGGCAGTGGACAGTCGGCTTGCCGACCAGCCACTGCCTACTCGGTGGTGCCGAAGGGGAGATTTGAACTCCCACGAGGTCACCCTCACTACGCCCTGAACGTAGCGCGTCTGCCAGTTCCGCCACTTCGGCTTGCGTTGCTTCGTTTATTCCGTCGCAACGCGGGTATCTTACACCAGGTGTTTGTATTTGTCAAATCGGCCGGTGAGCACCTTTCGGGGCCACGAGTCTAGGCACCTGAAGCCCAGATCTCGCCAGCCTCGATCCGCGCAGACAGGTGATTCTGCTGCGGCGGAAGGGGGCATGTGGCATACGCGGTAAAGGCGCAGGGGGGGCTTACCGCGCGGTTGAAGTCGAGCGTTACGTGGCCATCCTGCGGCGCGGATGCGTTGAGAAATCGCGCGGCCGGGTACGTCTCTTTGCCGGAGGTGTCGTCGCAGAAGATGAAGAACAGCCCACCGTCCTTGCGCGCGAGCGCTTCGAGCCGGATCTCCGCCCCACCGAGCGTGAAGATGGCCTGCCCGGCCGCGGGCATGTCCTCGACATCGCCGAGGATGTTGGTGATCGGGACCTGGCGCGGCGGGTCGTACGGGACGAACGCGGCGGCGACGCGGTACTCCTCGCGCACTGGGAACCAGCGCCTGCCGCCGAAGCCACGTCTGGTAGGGCTGTTAGTGTCGCGCACGCGCACGCCGAGCCGCCCACCACGCTCGATGAGGAAGAAGGTTACAGAGCCTACAGTGACGGCGTCGGGCGGGCCGGGGATGTCGCTACGCAGCTGGTGCGAGCCGGCCGGGGCCCCGTTGATATGCACACCCGCGTCTGGATCCGGGTGGAGCACGGCCACCGTGCCGTCGTAGTCGATCTTGCCAACAGAGGCGGGGGCTGAACCCTCCGCCAGGGCGATGTCGCACGTTGAGCCGGAGCCCACCGTGTTTTCTCCGGGGCGGAGCCAGCAGAGACCGACGACGGTGAGCCAGCCGTCCTCGGCGCGAAGGGCGGTCTCCGCCGCCGCGCGCCACGTCAGGGTCTCGTGCTCATACGGTGTGGTGTTGGAAGACATGGGTGTGCTCCTCTGCGATTGATAGGGCCGAAGCCCCTGACGCCCCTCTCCAGCGTGGGCGAGGTGGCGGACATGGTACACTTGGCGCGGCCCTTGCTGGACCGACACCGGGTCTCGTTGTAGCAGCTACGTCCGCGGCGCTCCCTATCGGTGCTACGCTTGCGCCTGGAGATAGGTGGCGGCGAGGGGGTGAGGCGTACCCGGCCATGATATAATAGTTTTCGCAGTAGAAAGCAGCGCAACGTGAATATTGCAATCGACTTTGGCGCCAGCAATACCGACGTCGTCGCGCGCGCCGGCGGGACTACGCGACGTTGGACCCTTCCGGCGGACGGTGCTCCGGATGAGCGGCACGTCCTGGCGGCGCTGGCTGCGGGCGATGCTCACCCAAGCGATGTGGCGACGATCGCCGTGACCGGCGGTAATCGGCGCGGGCTGCCGGAGCGGCTGGGCGGGCGCCCGATTGTGCCGGTGGATGAGGTGAGCGCAATAGGGCGCGGCGGCCTGGCGCTGGCGGGCCTCGAGGCCGCGCTGGTGGTGAGCGCCGGCTCGGGCACGGCTGTGGTGGGCGCGATGGCAGAGCGCTGCTGGCACGTCTCCGGCACAGGGGTGGGCGGCGGCACGTTGATGGGCCTGAGCAGGCTCCTGCTCGGCACCGTGGCCCCGGCCGAGGTGGATGCACTGGCACAGGCGGGGAATCCGAACGCGCTGAACCTGACGATCGGCGAGATCATCGGCGGGCCGATTGGCCTGCTGCCGGCCGATACCACCGCCGTGAACTTCGGGCGGGCCGCGCGGCAGCCGGTGAGTGCCTCGCAGGCAGACGTGGCGGCGGCGCTGGTCAATATGGTCGGGCAGGTGATCGCCGTGATCGCGATCAACGCCGCGCGGTCACAGGGGTTGGAGCCGATCGTGGTGATTGGACACCTCACCGATATGCCCAGCATCCGTGCGACGCTGGCGCAGGTAGGGGCGTTCTACGGCGCCGATATCCGTATCCCGCTCGGGGGCGGATACGCGACGGCGCTGGGGGCGCTGCTGAACGCTGAGGGCGCCCAGGAAGGGCGCGCGGATAGGTTGATGTGAGACGTTGCCACAGGTGGCACAGAGGCTACAGAGGGAGAGGCCTGACGGGAGATGCGATGGCTCCGGGTGTGCCGGAGAGGACGCCCTTCTCCTCGAGCGCTCTGTAGCAAAGCGGGACGCAGGCGAAAGGAGACCGATGTGGCGACAGTGACACGTGAGAGCCCGACTTCTCTCAACACGCGGCGGATTGTTGTGGCGGGGGTGCTCGGCGCAATCGCGATCGTGCTGGGTGTGACTCGCTGGGGTTTTATCACGCTGCCAAACATCAGCGGCGCGGCGACGATCATGCACATCCCGGTGATTATCGGGGCGGTGCTCGAGGGACCGGTGGTGGGCGTGCTCGTGGGCCTGATCTTCGGCGTGTTCAGCATGCTCAACGATACCACGGGCCTGTTCACGAACCCGATGGTCTCGGTGCTGCCGCGTCTGGTGATCGGCCTGACCTCGTGGCTGGTCTACCGTAGCCTGGCCGGGGTGAATGTGGATCTGGCGGCGGCGGCGGCGGGCGTGGTGGGCACGCTCACGAACACGATCCTGGTGGTGGGCATGCTGCTGGCCTTCGGGCTGATCCCGGCAGCGGCGGTGGCGACGATCATCCCACAGGTGATCGCGGAGGTGGTAATCGCCGCCGTGCTCACGCCGCTGGTAGTGCGCGGCGTGAACCTGGTGCGCTCGGGACGCACTAGCGCCGAGGAGACGACGCCGCGGGACCGCTCCTCGTTCTAGACGTCTCGAGTTTTGGGTCTTGAGTCTTGAGCCGGTGAGGCCTCAGCTCAAGACTCACGGCTTGATACTCAAGGCTTGTCATGCTCGAAGCCAGCAATCTTTCCTTTGCCTACAACGCGGGCCGACCGGACGCGATCGTGGCGCTGCGTGACGTGAGCCTGCGCGTGCAGCCGGGCGAGATGGTGGCGGTGATCGGCCACAACGGGAGCGGCAAGAGCACGCTGGCGAAGCTCCTGTGCGCGATGCTCACGCCGACCGGCGGCAGCGTCGTGGTGGACGGGCTCCCGGCCACGCCTGAGCACGTCTGGGAGATCCGGCGCCGGGTGGGGATGGTCTTCCAGCGGCCGGACGACCAGCTGGTGGCGAACACGGTGATCGACGATGTGGCGTTCGGGCCGGAGAACCTGGGCCTGCCGCGCGAGGAGATCGAGCGCCGCGTCCGTGACTCGCTGGCGGCGCTGGGAATCGGGCGGCTGACACACGCGCAGGTGAGCGAGCTCTCCGGCGGGGAGAAGCAGCTGGTGGCGATCGCCGGAGTGCTGGCGATGAACCCCGCCTACCTGATCCTGGATGAGCCGACGACGATGATCGCGCCGCCGATGGTGCGGCGGCTGATCGCGCTGGCCCACGAGCTGCGGGAGCAGGCCGGGGTTGGCGTCGTCCATATCACGCACTTCATGCCGGAGGTGGTGGGGTTCGACCGCGTGGTGGTGATGGACGGCGGGCGCGTGCTGATGGAAGGGGCGCCGCGTGAGGTGTTCGGGCGGGCCGACGAGCTGGGTGCCGCGGGCCTGGCTACACCAGAGGTGACCCGGTTGGGGCGCAACCTGCGGGCGCGGGGCGTGCCGCTGCCGGAGGTGGTGCTGACGGCGGAGGAGCTGGCGGAGGCGCTTCGCGCGAACGCTGAGCGTCACACGCTGAACGCTGAAGAGGAGGGGGTGCGATCTGTCGTGCCTCCATCTTCTGGCGCGGCCCCCTCATCCTCCAGCGCTCATTCTTCACCCTTGCTCGAGGCGCGCGGCCTGAGCTTCGCCTACATGGCCGGCACCCCACTGGAGCAGGAGGCGCTGCGGGACGTGAGCTGCGCGGTGTACGAGGGCGAGGTGCTGGCGCTGCTGGGAGGGCCGCACGCTGGCAAGAGCACGCTGGTCGAGTTCTTCAACGGGCTGCGCACTCCCGCGCCAGGGCACGTGTTCTACGAGGGGCAGGATGTGGCGGCGCCGGCGTTCGACATCGGGCGGCTGCGCGATGAGGTAGGGCTGGTGTTCCAGCAGCCGGAGGCCCAGCTCTTCGAGGACACGGTGGGCAAGGATGTGTCGTTCGTGCCGCGCCGCCGCCGTCTGCCGCCGGCCGAGTCGCGCGCGATCGTCGAGCGGGTGCTCACGGAGGTGGGGCTGGACTACGAGACCTTCCGGCTGCGCTACGTCTATGCGCTGAGCGGGGGCCAGAAGCGGCGCGTGGCGATCGCGGGTGTCCTGGCAGCCGAGCCGCGGGTGCTGGTGCTGGACGAGCCGGTGGCCGGCCTGGATCCGCGTGGCCGTGCGGAGCTGGCGGAGCTGGTGGCCGGGCTGGTGCGGCGCCTGGGGCTCACGGTGGTACTGGTGGGCAACGCGGTGGACGAGCTGGCCGAGCTGGCAACGCGCGCGCTGGTGCTGCACGAGGGGCGCGTGGTGATGGAGGGGCCGCTACGTGAGCTGCTGCGGTGCGCCGACGAGCTGCACGCGGTGGGTGTTGAGCTCGGTCAGCCGGCGGAGATCGCGCTGGTGCTGCGCGGGGTGCTGCCGGACCTGCCGACCGACGTGCTGACGGTGGAGGAGCTGGAGGAGGCGCTGCTCCAATGGCGGTTGAGTTCTCACGTAACATAACGTTCGGGCAGTACCTGGACCTGGGCTCACCAGTTCACCGGCTGGACCCGCGGGCGAAGCTGCTGGGGGCCGGCGCGCTGATGATCGCGCTGCTGCTCACGCGGACCTTCGGCGGGGTAGCCGTGGCGCTGGCGGCAGTGGCGATCATCCTCTCTGTCTCACGGGTGCCGCTGGGCTACCTGCTGCGCGGGATGCGGGCGCTGTTTTACACCATGCTGATCATCGGCGTGTTCCAGGTGCTGTTCTACCCGGCCGCGCCGGATGAGGTGTGGTGGCGCTGGGGGGTGCTCTCGCTCTCGTGGGCCGGGGTGCGCGAGGCGCTGCTGATCTTCTGCCGCGTGGTGCTGCTGTACTGCGTCGTGAACGTGCTGATGTTCGTCACGCCGCTGATGGACATCGCCGACGGAACGGAGATCATGCTGGAGCCGCTGAAGCGGCTGCGGGTGCCGGTGAACGAGCTCGTCATGACGATGGTGGTGGCGCTCAAGTTTGTGCCGCTGCTCGTGGCAGAGATGGAGCGGCTGATCAAGGCACAGGCCGCGCGCGGCGTGCGCTTCGACCAGGGCGGGCTGCTGGCGCGCGGGCGGCGGATCGGCGCGGTGCTCATCCCGCTGTTCGTGGGGGCGCTGGGCCGGGCCGAGGTGCTGGCGACCGCGATGGATGCGCGCTGCTACCGGGGCGGTCAGGGCCGCACGAAGCGCCGGACGCTGGCCTTCCGGCGCGCCGACGGGCTGGCGCTGCTCTTCTGCCTGGCCTTCGCGGCGGCCGCGCTGCTTGTGAGTCGGGGTCTGGGGATCTGAGACGTTTCTGCCGACGAGCCAGGCCCGGCGGCGCGACAAAGAGGGGGTTTCTGTGAGCGGAGTGCAGCTGCCGATCTACCGGCTTCCCATCCCGACGGCCAATCGTGTGGGCCAGGTGCGGGTAGTGACTGACCGCAACGGTCAGCACTATATCAATGGGAGCAAGCTGGCCTCGTCCACTGTCAGCGGCGACTACCACATCCTTACGGTGGAGAGCGGCGAGAGCTTCTACGTGAAGACAGCCGACTTTCGGAAGCTGCCGGGGGCGAAGCCGAGGCGCTGAAGTCTGAAGAGTGAACGAGGGCACGTGGGAGAACCCACGTGCCCTCGCTGCTTTGTAGTAGGCCGCTATGTGACTGGCAAGACGCTGTGCAGCAGGTGCCGCAGATTTTCGAAGGTGAAGGGTTTCTGGAGGAAGCCGGCGATCGGGATCGCCAGCCCGTGCTTGGAGAGCCAGGGGAGGGCGTGGCCGCTCATGAGGATGATCGGTAGGTGTGGCGCAAGCGCGTTGATCTGCTGCGCCGCCTCCACACCGCTGATACCGGGCATGGCTACGTCCATCAGCACACCGTCGACGTGTGTGCCAGAGCGAACAGTATCCACCGCCGTGACTCCATCGTTCGCGGTAAGGGTTGCGTAGCCGATGTGGTCGAGCAGACGCACCAGGATCTGGCGCACCGATTCTTCGTCATCCACCACAAGTACCACTTGGCGGGGCTGCCCGCCCGTATTATCCCCGCTCATCGTGCACGCCTTCCTCACTGGACGTACTATGACGTTGTTAAGGAGCCACAGTATAGGCTGGAGGTTTGAGGACGTGTAGCGTGGCGCATTACGATTGTGTGATCGGGGGCTGCCGCCCCTACACCCCCGCCGGGCTGCGCCTGAGCAGGGAGAGGGTTCTGCGGGGGCTGCGCCACAGGCCCTTCTCCCCCAGCCCCTCTCCCTGCCGTGGGCTACTGTGGAATCCCCTCTCCGCTTGAGGGAGAGGGGGAAAAGACTGGCGACGAAGCGGCTTATTCGACAGGTATTGGTTCTAGAATGTGGTGGTGAGCTCCTGGGCCTGGCCGGTCTCGGCGGCGCGGTAGCCCGCCTCGATGATCTCGATCACGTGGCGGGCGTGCTCGGCAGTGACGATCGTGGGCTTGTCCTCGCGCACCCAGTCCACGAGCTGCATCAGGTCCTCGAAGACGTGCTGCTCCATGATGTCGCGGTGGGCGCCGACGACGTGCGGGAGCAGGATCTGGTCGCCCTGCGGGTGGGCGGCAGCCTCCTCGCGCCCGGCGTAGTCCAGCGGCTGGCCGTTGAACTCGCGGCCGACGATCTGGCCGGCGGTGCCGAAGTAGCTGCCGGCGAAGCTGCGGGTGACGGCGCCCGCGGCCGTGCCGTAGGCCAGCGCGAACATGCTCTGGCCGAAGTCGATCAGGATGAGGGTGTTGTCGTCGGCGTCGGTGGTGAAGGTCTCGCCGCGGAAGACGCGCTCCTTGATGCGGGTGCCGGACATGGCGGTGACGCGCTTCGCGGGGCCGAGGATGCCGGTGAGGCCGTGGAGCGCGTAGACGGTCATGTCGTAGAGCGGGCCGCCGCCTGGCTTGCGCCAGTACCATGCGGGGTTGACGTTGGAGAGCGCGTCACTACCGGAGCGGAACTCCTCGTCCTCGTGGTAGGTGCCGAACGATGCGCCGCAGGCGGCCCAGACGAGCGTGCCGAGCGAGCCGGCGTCCAGCAGCTCCTTGATGCGCCGGTTGTGCGGCCGGAGCATCTCGCCGGGGGATGCGACGATCTTGAGCCCCCTGGCGCGCGCCATATCGATCAGCTCGGTGGCCTCGGCAGCGGTGGTGGTCATGGACTTGTTGAAGTGGATGTGCTTGCCGGCAGCGAGTGCCAGCTTGCCCTGCTCGTAGTGCAGGCCGATCGGCGAGCAGATCGTCACGGCGTCCACGTCGCCGTGCTCGAGCAGCTCCTCGAAGGTGAGGAAGTGGCGCTCGACGCCGTACTTCTGGGCGGCGGCCTCGGCGCGGCCCGGGGCAGGGTCGCAGACGGCGGCGAGTCGGACGCGGTCCTGCACGTCGGGCTGGCTGAGGTGGGGCAGGATGCCGCGCTGCGCAATCGCCCCGGCGCCGACGACTCCCATTCGGACGATGTCTGGCATGTGGAAGCTCCTTATGAGGCTCTGTGCTGTGTGACTGGGCCGCTCCGCTGCGGGCGGCTGTGCGGCCCCGGATTCGGCGACGCCGTCACTCGCCGTGCGCGCCGCAGGAGGTGCGCACGATGAGGCGGTTGGACAGGACGGCGTGGTAGACGCGGCGGCTGACGCCGGAGAGCCGGTCGACCAGGTAGAGTGTGGCGCGGCGGGCCATCTCGCCGATCGGCTGCGCGACCGTGGTGAGCGGCGGGTTGGACTCCGCGGCGAACTCCTCGTCGTCGAAGCCGACGAGGGCGATGTCCTCGGGCACACAATGCCCAAGGGTGCGCAGCTCCCGGACCAGCGCGATCGCGTCACCGTCGCTGGGGGCGAGCAGCGCGTCGGGGCTATGGGCGGCGAGCAGCTCCGCGACCAGCGCGGGGGTGATAGGGTGCGGCAGTACCGCGACGAGGCGCGGCAGCTCGAGGGCCGCGGCCGCGGTCTCGTAGCCGCGGGTGCGCTCCCAGTAGTCGCCCGTGAGCACATCGGGTCGCAGCAGCATGATGCGGCGCCGCCCGTGGTCCGCCAGGTGGTCCACGATCTGGCGGGTGGCGCCGAAGTTGTCCGATGCCACGTAGCTGAGCTCTACGTCGAGCCGTGGCGGGCTGATGATGATGCCCGGCATAGTGCCGAAGATCACGTCGAGCGCGTCGAGAAGGGTGGTGCTGGGGGCGACCACCAGCAGCGCGTCGATTGACTGCGCGGTGAGGAGCGCGCCGGCCGCGAGCGGGTTGACGGCTTGCTCGTGGCTGAGCGGGATGATCTTCACCTGGCAGCCGCGCTCCACCGCGGTCCTGCTGGCCGAGGAGAGGATCTCGCGGAAGTAGCGGCCCGCGAAGAAGGCCGGCTTCTGGCCGATGCTGACGATACCGATGGTTGAGGGCATAGCGTCCCTGCTAGACTGCGTTGGCTGTGATCACATCGCGGACGTAGTGGGCGCTGTCTTTGGGGATGCGCTGCTGCGTCTCGTAGTCGACATAGACGATGCCGAAGCGTCGGCTGTAGCCCCAGGCCCACTCGAAGTTATCCATGAGCGACCAGACGAAGAAGCCCTTGACGGGCGCACCTTCCTGGATGGCGGTATGGACGGCGGCGAAGTGGCGCTCGAGGAAGTGGACGCGCGCCTCGTCGTGGACGGCCCCGTCGGGCGCGACCTCGTCCGGGTAGGCGGCGCCGTTCTCGGTCACGTAGAGTTTCGCCGGTGCGTAGTCGCGGTGCAGGCGCACCAGCAGTTCGCGCAGGGCGTCAGGGTAGACCTCCCAGTCCATGTGGGTGTACTCGCCCTCGGGCCGCAGGGCGGAGTAGCCGAGCCCACCTGCCTCGGGGTCATGCTTGATCACAGCGCGATTATAGTAGTTCACGCCCAGGAAGTCGAGCGGGGCGGCGATAACAGTCATGTCACCGTCCTGCACCGGCGCGCGCTGGCCCATGCGCTCGTAGATCTCGACCATGTTCTGCGGGTAGCTGCCCTTGAAGACCGGGTCAGCGAACCAGCGGTTGAAGAAGCCGTCGTGCCGCTGGGCGGCGGCGACGTCCTCTGGGCTGTCGCTGGCGGGGTGTGCGGGGGAGAAGTTGAGCGTGATGCCGACCTCGGCCTTTGGCGCGGCCGCGCGGATGAGCGGCACGGCCAGGCCGTGGGAGAGCAGGAGGTGATGGGCGGCCTCGAGCGCCGGGCCGTCCTTCATGCCGGGGGCGTGCTCGCCGATCCAATGGCTGAGGATAGAGGCGCACCACGGCTCGTTGTGGGTGATCCAGCCAGTCACACGGTCGCCGAGCACGCGGGCGACGGTATCGGCATACTCAGCGAAGGCGTAGGCGGTGTCGCGGTTGGCCCAGCCGCCCAGATCCTGCAGGGCCTGGGGCAGGTCCCAGTGGTAGAGCGTGGCATAGGGCTGGATGCCGGCCTCGAGCAGGCCGTCCACCAGGCGGTCGTAGAAGTCGAGCCCCTTCTCGTTGAGGGTGCCGCGGCCGGTGGGGAAGATGCGCGGCCAGGCCACCGAGAAGCGGTAGGCATGGAGGCCGAGGCTCTTCATGAGGGCGATGTCCTCGGGCCAGCGGTGGTAGTGCTCACAGGCGGGGTCGCCGGTGTCGCCGCCGTGGACGCGGCCGGGGGTGGCGCAGAAGCGGTCCCAGATCGACTCGCCGCGGCCATCCTCTTTGGTCGCGCCCTCGATCTGGAACGAGGCGGTGGCGGAGCCCCAGATGAAGTCGCCGGGGAAAGTGAGAGATGGCATTGCTTTCTCCTTTATGACGGCCTGTTGCAGGGGCGGCGGGAGGGGCAGAGCCCTCGATGCCTCCCCTACAAGAGCCGGTAGTGCTCGTCGATCGCGCGCTGGTAGGTGTCGACCGCGCTGGAGAGCACTTCCTCCTGAGTGACCTGGCGGCCGAGGGCTGAGGACTCGAGGATGGCGAAGGCGCAGGCGAGGTCGCGCAGGCCCTCCTCGCCGCTGGTCTCCGGGTCGGCACCGTCCTCGATGGCCCGCAGCCAGTCCAGGTTCTGGATCGCGTAGGGGTCGGTGAGGCCGAGCGGGAAGAGCTGCTCGCGCTCGGTGTCCGACACGCGCTCCTCGAAGGTCTGGATGAGCGGCAGGCGCTCGCCGCCGCTGATGAGCGTTTCGCCGCGGATACTGCCGGCAGTGCCCAGGACAGCCGGGGCGCCGGCGATCTCGAGCGGCTGCTGGTCGAGCGCCCAGCTCCACCAGAGCTGCCCGATGGCGCCGCGCTCGAAGGCCAGCGTCGCCAGGTAGGTGTCGTCCACCTCGGACGCGACCTCCTCGACCACCCGGCCGGCGTCGTCGCGGCGGTAGCGGGTGGGGGCGAGGGTGCGGGCCGTGGCGCTGACGGCGTCCACCTCGCCCACGACGTAGCGCTGCCAGTGCATCTGGTGGACGCCGATGTCGATGCTGCCGCCGCCGCCGCCGAGGAGCTTCTTGTGGCGCCAGGGGGTCTCGGCCACGACGCGGTCGGGACTCCAGAGGCCGCCGAGCGAGCCCATGACCGAGACCTGGGGTTCGCCGATCAGGCCCTGGCGCACGGCCCAGGCCATGGCGCGCACGAGCTTGATCTGGCGCACGTTCTCGAAGACGCCGAGGGTCAGGCCGCGCGCCTTCGCCATGTCTACCAGGAGCCGGCCGGCGCGCACCGAGACGGCGAGCGGCTTCTGGGTGAGCAGGTGCAGCCCGGCGCCCAGGGCTTCCGCGCCGACCTGGTGGTGCAGCGCGAGGGTGGTGAGGTCGTTGACGGCGTCGACGGCGCCGGACGCGATCATCGCGCGGTAGTCGGTGAAGACCTCGGGCAGCAGGTCGTCCTGGATATCGGAGACGTAGGTGTGCGGCGCGGCGAGCGGGTCGCCGGTTGCAGGGTCGAGCACGGGCGGGCGGGGGGGCGGGCCCTCGCCTCGGCGGCGGAACATCAGCGCGTCCTCCTCGCGGCGGGCGCAGAGGGCGGTGATGCGGAAGGTGTCGATGCCGAGCTCGCGCAGACGCATGTAGCCCTGCAGGTGGGCGTTGAGGATGCGGCCGCAGCCGACGATGCCGATGCGGAGCATGGTGATCCTTTCTAGTGCCCTCCCCCCGGCCCCCTCCCACGGGAGGGGGAGAAGGGGTTTTCTCAGGGAGGCTGCGCCTCCCTGGACCCACTGCGGCTCCCGCGGGGGGAGAAGGGGTTTTCTCAGGGAGGCTGCGCCTCACTGGACCCACTGCGGCTCCCGCGGGGGAGAAGGGGGTTTCTCAGGGAGGCTGCGCCTCCCTGGACCCTCCCGTACCCCTACAGGCTATAGAGTGCTCTAGTTGTCTCGAGGCGGGCCAGGCTGTCGGGCAGGCCGCCGGGGCGGCTGCGGGCGAGCCAGAGCTGCTCGTGCTCGCGCATGATCTCGCGCATGTCCTCGTCGAGCAGGCGGCGGTGTGCAGCGGCGCCTGGGCCTAGCGGCTCCTGTATGAGCTGGCCGCGCCGGCAGGCGTGACGCAGGACGCGTGCCGCCCACTCGAACTCCCGTGCGACGAGGGGCGCGTCTTTGCGGGTCATCCTGGCGCTCGCCAGGGGCGCTACGGCCGCGTCAATCGCGGCGAGCGCTGCGTCGAGGGTGAGGCCGGGCGGCAGGCTCAGCTCGCCGGGCAGACCCTGGAGTCCGTGGAGCACCCAGAAGAGGGCTGACGAGTTGCCCACCTCGTAGCCGACGTGGCGGTAGACATTGCCGAGGTCGTAGGCCACGCGGCCCATGGTCCCTGTGTGGTCACCGAAGGCGTGGCGGCTGACCACGCCGGCGACGTCCATGCCGCGGTTCGCGTCGAGCGCCCATGCGAGGGCAGCCCCGGCGGCGAAGCCGAGGAAGCTCACCGGGAGCGGCTGCCAGTGGCCGTTGTCGCCCCAGTCGGTGATCAGGTAGCCGACGGCGCCGTGGCGGAGGCCGTTCTCGGCCGCGCTGAGCAGGTTGCCGAGCGCGTTGTCGGTGCGCCCGGCCACGGTGTTCCACGAGGAAGTGCCGGGGCAGACGTAGAAGGGCAGGCCGGCGGCGGCGAAGCGCGGGCAGTTGCGGGCGAAGGGGTGGTCGGCCTCGTAGCCCCACTCGAGCGCGACGGCGTCCTTCGGCAGCTCGGGGATCAGGTCCGGGTGGTGGTTGATGATGTCGCCCCAGAACTGCATGGTGCGGCCGCGGGCGGTGACGGCGCGGTAGATCTTGTGGAGGAAGTCAAGGTAGACCCGGCCCTCGCCGCGCGCGCGGCAGACGTCGGCGCTGCGCCCCTGGCCGAGGTCTATCGTCTCGTCGCAGCCGACGTTGACCTGTCGGCTGGTGAAGTGCGGCAGCAGCTCGTCGAACAGGCTCGTGACGAGCGTCAGACTGCCGGGGTCCTCGGGGGCCAGGCTGAACGGCCCTTTCATCGTGATATGCCAGGGGGTCTCGAACTCGTCGTGGGTCTCGGCGAGGGCCGCGTAGCGCGGGTGGACGAGCCAGCGCGCCATGTGGCCGAAGGAGTTCTGGTTCGGCACAAGCTCGACGAACCGCTCGCGGCAGTAGGCGTCGAGCTCCATGATCTCCTGGCCGGTGATGGGCGACGCTTTGGCCCAGACGTCGGGGTGGTTGCGGTAGGCGAAGGTGTGCTCGGTGTAGAGCTGGAGCTGGTTCACCTTCCAGCCGGCGAGCATATCCACCAGCTCGTAGAGGGTCTCCATCGTGGGCACACGGTCGCGGCTGACGTCGAGCATCACGCCGCGGTCCGCGAAGTCGGGCGCGTCGGCGATCTGGAGGGCGGGCAGCCGGCGACCGGCCTGCTCGAGGATCTGGGCGAGGGTGCAGACGCCGTAGAACAGCCCGGCGGGCGCGCTGGCCTCGACCGTAATCTGGTCATTGCTGATGTCGAGCTCGTAGCCCTGGGGGTGCCCGCCGCGCGCTGGGTCGAGCCGCAGGATGGCGCCGACCTCGCCGGGCGGCCCCTCGGGCGTGGCGGTGATCTCCCACTCCAGGGCGGCGTGGTCGCGTAGGGCGCGCTGGAGGCGGCGCGCCGTGGGGAGCAGAGCGGCCGGCTCAGCTGCCTGGAGGAGGATGCGCCGGGCGCCAGAGAGCGCAATCTCCCCAGGGAGGGGGGTGATGTGCTTTGGCGTGGGGAGCAGCGAGAGTATCGTCATAGTGGGTCCTCCGCGTTAGGAGAGCTTCACCGTGAGGCCGGTGCGGGCGGCCTCGTAGAACGCGAGGCAGGCGGCCAGGTTGGCGCGGCCGTCCGCGGCGGCGGCCACAGGCTGCACCTCACCGCGGATGCAGGCTGCCAGGTGATCGATCGCCGCGCGCTCGCCCTGAGCCGGGTCGAGGCCGAGCCACCCCCCGTAGCCGAACGCGCCGCGCGCCGCGATCTTGCCCCACGGACCCTTGTCGTCGCAGATCGCCCCGGCGCTGCCGATGATCTCGTTGCGCTGGAAGCCGAAGCCGCGGTCGGCGGTCCAGGTATCCTCGATCAGAGCCACCGCGCCGTTGGTGAAGGTGAACACAGCCGCACCGTAGTCCTCGAAGGGGAGCTCCGGGTAGCGCATCTTGCCAGCGACGCCCGAGACCGTGGCGGGCTCGGCGCCGAACAGCCAGCGGGCAGTGTCGATGGCGTAGATCGCGTGGTCGAGCCAGGCGCCGCCGGGCACGCGCTCGGGATCAAGCCACCAGCCGGAGTCCTGCGCGCCGGGCCAGGACATGGGCAGGCTGGCGTTGAGGGTGTGGCTGTAGCGCAGCGGCCGCCCGATGCGCCCCTCGTCGAGCCAGGCCTTGTGCCGGCGCACGTCGGGCGCGAGGCGCAGGAGGGTGTCGAGCGGGAGAAAGTGGACTCCCGCGGCGTGCACGGCGGCGACGATCGCGTCGGCCCCGGCCAGGTCGAGCGCCATGGGCTTGACGCTGACGATGTGCTTGCCGGCGGCGGCGGCCTCCAGGACGCGGGCCGGGTTGCGGTCGGTGCTGGCCAGGGTGGCGACGATCTGGACGTCGGGGCTGTGGAGGGCGGCGCGGTAGTCGGTGGTCCAGCGCTCGGCGCCGAAGGTCTGGGCGGTCCAGCGGGCCCACTGCTCGTTCTCGTCGCTCACGGCCACGAGGCGGGCATAGGGGCTGTCGGCGAGCTGCCGGGCGATATCGTGGGCGGAGTACCAGTGGTCAAGGCCCAGGAGGGCCACACCTAGCTTTTCCACGGTGGTTGCTTCCTCTCTGAGACGGGGCGGGGCGACCTCGCCCCACTCGCCCCATTGTACTGCGATTTGCTGTAGGTTCTGCGGGGGGATGAGGATACTTCGGGCGGCGTGTCAGGTCGCTCGGGGTGCGCGCGGGCTTTCCCCCTGCCGCCTGCGCAGCCGCGGCATGGCCAGTGCCGCCGCCAGCGCCGCGCCCAGCATCAGTAGCGCCACCCCCTGGAACATCGCTGGCAGGCCGAGCTGCCGCGCGGCCGCACCGCCCGCCACCGAGCCGCTGATCCCGCCCAGCCCCGTGGCCGTGTTGTACAGGCCCGCCATGCGCCCGCGCCGCTCGCGCAGACCCAGCTCCGTGGCGTACAGCAGCGCCGGCGTCTCGAAGCAGGAGTAGGCCATCGAGCGCACGAGCTGCACCGCGACCAGCCACGGCAGCGCGGTGGAGGCGGTGTAGGCCGCGAAGACGCAGGCCATCCCCGCCACCCCGCCGACGATCACCCACTTGCGGCCGTAGCGCTCCGCCAGGTAGCCGGCCAGCATCAGGCAGGGCACCTCGCCCAGCGCCGCCAGCCCCCACAGCCCGCTGATGACTGTCTGGCTGTGCCCGGCGCCGCGCATGTATACGGGCCAGAGCGCCGCCACCGATCCCATGCCCATGAACCAGGCGAACGCCAGCAGCAGGAACGGCGCGAGGACGCGGGAGTGACCGAGGTTCGAGGGACGAGGGCTGGTGGCCGGGAAGTCGCCGCGGTCCTCGGTCTGTGGTCGGTGGTCTGTGGTCGTTTGTCCGTGGTCTGTGGCCGTTCGCCCTTTACCTTCCCGCACCCCAAGCACCAGCAGCAGCGCCAGCAGGTAGAACCCGCCCGCCAGCAGCACAGGCGCGCGCAGGCCGAGCGTGTCGGCGAGGTAGCCGCCGCCCAGCGCCGCGAGCGCAAACGCCAGCGAGCCGAACATGCGGTAGATGCCCATCAGGCGGCCGCGCTGAGACTCGTCCTCGAGCACGTCGCCGATCAGCGCCAGCGCGCCCGTGCTATAGGCCGCGCCAGCCACCCCCTCCAGCGCGCGCACCCCGAACAGCCAGCCGTATCCGTCTACCGCGGCTGCCGCCAGGTACGCGATCCCAAGCCCCGCCGTGCCGATCGCAACCAGCGGCTTGCGCCGGCCGATGCGGTCAGACCAGCGCCCCCACATGTACTGCGAAGCCAGCGACGCCATCTGGTAGGTGGCGAAGACCAGCCCGATCTGCCCCGTGTCGGCCCCGAGCGAGCCCATGTAGTTCGCGAACAGCGGCGCGATCGTCCCCGAGGACGCGAACACCAGGAACAGCACGCCCGTCAGCCGCAGGTAGGCCGAACGGTCGCGCACGTTGAGCCATCTCATGTATTTCTCTCGGAGCTGTGCCCCAGCCCCCGCCTACAGGTGAGCGAACGCCGTCGATACCGAGCGCTCACGGATCTCATCCGGCGTGACCTCGCGGCCGAGCTGCTGCGAGAGGTAGATGCCCTCGCTGATCAGCGCGGTGCTGAGAGCGAGCCCGGCCGTGTCGATCCCGGGCACACGCCCCTGCTGGATCGCCACCCAGTGCCGCTGCGGGCTGTCGTAGGCCTCGTACGTCGGGTCGCAGGAGTGCAGGCGGTACTCGGCGCGCTTGAGGTCGAAGGCGCCGTCCATCTCCATGTCGGCCACGGTGCTGAAGAAGCCGAGCGGGTCCAGCCGCACGCCGCCCTTCGCGCCCAGCACCTTGCTCGCCTCGGTCGCCGTGTAGTGCTGAGCCCAGCTCACCTCGATGTCGAACGTCACGCCGCCGGCCAGCCGCACGAAGCCGAGCGCCATCTCCTCGACGTCGTAGCGGCCGGACTCGCGCCGGTCGGCGTACATGTCGATCTCCTGGAAGGTCGAGCCGGAGATCGTCCTGACCTCGGGGTTATCGAGCAGGTGGAGCATCTGCGCGATCTCGTAGATGCCGGAGTCAATCAGCGCCCCGCCGGAGGCCACGGCCTTCTGCACGAAGTTGCTGGTGCCGTAGCCATCTACGTAGGGGCGGCCGCGGCGGCGGAAGGAGACCGCCCGCGCGTAGTAGAGCCGCCCGAGCATGCCGGCGTCGATCAGGCGCCTGGCCGCCTTGGTCTCGGGGGTGAACACGGTGGCCATCTGGATTGCCAGGCGCTGCCCGGTGCGGGCGCTGGCCTCGCGCATCGCCAGGGCGTCGGCGTAGGTGCCGGCCATCGGCTTCTCGCAGAAGACGTCCTTGCCGGCCTCCATCGCCGCGATGCTCACTGGGGCGTGGAAGTTGTTATGCAGGCAGACGTCCACCGCCTGAATCTCGGGAACGGCCAGCAGCTCGCGGAAGCTGCCGAAGACCTGCGGGATACCGTGCTCGGCCGCCACCCGGCGCGCCTCGTCCTGGTTCAGGTCCGCCACCGCGACGATCTCGACGTCCGGCATCTCGGCGTAGCCCGCCACGTGCCGCTTGCCGATCTGCCCGACGCCGATCACGCCGACTTTGACCTTGGGGTGCATGGCCCGGTGCCTTTCCGTTGCAGAGGGGAAGGTGTATCCGGTAGAATAGCAGAAGAACGGCCACTCGATTGTAGAGCCGCCGGCTGGCTGGCGTGCGTGGAGATGCTGATGGGCAAGCGCGCGATTCTGTTCACCTGCCGAGCGTGCGGCGCGTCCTCGCCCGCGTCCGGGCTGAGAGCGGGCGCCTGGGGGGACCGCTGCTGCCCGGCGTGCGGCAGCGCCGACGTCGAGCGGCGTCGCCGCTCCTGGGAGTCGGTCTACGCCGCGTTCTTCCTCTTCAAGGTCTACTGAAGCCTGGGCGAGCCGTGTCAGGTTGACACCACGCACAGCCTGCTCAGAGGGTACTTGGTCGACGAGTGATCGGCCTACGGCAGCTCGCGCTGCATGTACGGCTGGAAGCTCGCCACAATCCGGTCCATGTCCCGCGCAGGGATGAAGAACGCCGTGTCATCGGTGACGATCGGCGCTCCCGCCACGTACCCCGCCACCTCCATCTCCTCCATCAGCAGGTCGGCGGCCAGCCGCTGGCCGTCCCCCAGGTCCGCGCCCGCCGGTCCCGACCGGAGCCGCGCGTCCAGCGCCAGGATATCAGCGCGCGTCAGCGGCAGCGGCGTGGCGAGCAGAAAGCTGTGCGTGCCGCCGGTGTACCACAGCGTCGTGTGGGGGAAGACGCTCTGGAACGTCGCGATGATCGCTCGGTAGTCGCGCTGCGACAGGTCGTGGAACGGCAGCCATTGGATCAGCACGCCGTCGGGGCTCAGCCGGCTCCTCGCCAGCCCGTAGAACTCGCGGGTGAACAGCGCCCACGAGCTGCTGTTGATCGGGTGGGTCGCGTCAGCGGTGATGATGTCGTAGGTCTTGTCGTCGCGCAGCAGGTAGTTGCGGCCGTCCTCGTTGGTGATCGTCAGGCCGGGGTAGCCCAGCACGCCGCGGTTCTCCTGGCCGTAGAGTCGCGCCGCCTCGACTTGCTCGGCCACGAGCTCCACCGCCTGGATGCGCGGCACCCTGTGGCTGCTCAGCGCGCCGGTGGCGATGCCGTTGCCGAAGCTCACCATCAGGGCGTCCTGGGCGCCCGGCCGCAGCAGCGCGGGCAGGTGGCCCAGCAGGTGGAACGCCCGCATGCTGTGCTGGTCGGTCGGCACCTCGCTGCGCCCGTTCACGAACGAGATCTTGAGCGGTGGCTGCTTGACGACGAACACCGATACGGTGGCGTCCACGCCTTCGCGGTAGTAGGCCAGCTCGGGGATGGCGCCCTCGCGGAAGCCGAGGTAGACGCCGGGCGGGAGCAGCGCCGCCGCCAGCGCCGCCGTCGCCAGCGCCCCGCCGAGCTGCAGCCGCGCGCTGAGTGTGGTCGGGCTGGCGAGCAGCGCGAGCGTGCCGACGGCCAGGTTTATGATGGCTAGAGCCAGCGCGGCCCTCTGGAGCCCGAGCAGCGGGATCAGGGCGAATCCCGCGGCGGCGGCGCCGAGCATCGCGCCGAAGGTGTTGAGGGCGTAGAGCCTGCCGACGCGCGCGCTGAGGGTGGCCGCAGGCCGGCCGTCGGCGATCTGCGGCCGATCGTCGGCTGCTCGCCCCTCGCCCGACTCGGTGAAGACGCGCACGGCCACGGGGAACATAGCGCCCAGCAGGAGCGTCGGCACCACCATCACCAGCGCGGCTGTCAGGAACTCGACCCACACGCTCGTGGCAAATGTGTCGCGCACCGGCAGCAGCTCGCGCAGCGTCGGCATGCGCGCGAAGAGGTAGAGCGCCGCCACGCCGCACAGCCCGACCGCCACCTGGATCCAGCCGAGCAGCGCTAGCGGCCGACGGGCCCGCTGGGCGCGCGGGGCCGCCAGTGCGCTGCCGAGCGCGAGCCCGGTAAGAAACGTGGCGAGCATCACGGTGAAGGAGTAGACCGCGTTCAGGCTGAAGATCGCCAGCAGGCGCGTCCACACGACCTGGTAGCCGAGCGACGTGAAGCCCGAGAGGGCGAACCCTACCAGCGCCACCTGGGCCGGCGCCACCCGCACCAGGGGCCGCGGCTCGCTCCGCTCTGCCTCCGCCACCATCGCCAGTGTGGCGGCGCTGCCCGCCTGGACAACGACCCGCCCCCCGCTCTTGCGGCCCTTCGCCGTGGCCGGCACCTGCGCGTCGGCCCTCCTCGGCTGGCCGTTGGCCCTGCGCCCCTGGCCTCCGGCCCTCGGACCTTGGTCCGCCACGATGATCCGCCTGCTCAGCGCCAGCGCCGCCGCGGCCACGCCCAGGTCGATCGCACCCGCCAGGTACAGCGTGGCGCTGGCGCCGAGCAGCGGGATGAGCAGGACCCCGGCGGCGAGCGCGCCCGCGACCCCGCCGAGCGTGTTGACGGCGTAGAGGTTCCCGAGCTCGCGGCTCCCCCGCCCGCCGGCCTCGGGCAGCAGCCGGCTCAGCGCCGGCAGGGTCCCGCCCATCAGGATGGTCGGCGGCAGCAGCGCCAGCGTCGCCAGCGCGATCCGCAGCGCCACAAATGCCCCCTGCTCCGGCTGGAGCTGGCGGTACGCCCAAACGTACGCCGCGGTGAGCTGCCCGAAGAGCGCCGGCGTCAGCAGGGCGTACAGCCCCACGCTGAGCTGGAGCAGCGCCAGGAGCCGCAGCGGCGCCGGGTGGCGCGCGGCAACCCGCCCGAAGAGCCAGCAGCCGAGCGCGAGCCCGCCCATGAACGCGGTGAGCACCGCGCTGCTGGCGTACACGCTCACGCCGAAGGTCAGGCTCAGCAGGCGGAACCAGGCCACCTCGTAGGCCAGCGCGCTGAACCCGCTCAGGGCGAACAGGCCGAGCAGCGCCTCGAAGAGCCGCGAGAAGGTGATGGGCGCCGGTGATTTCATAGCGTTCTCTCGCCAGTCGCGGCGGTGCCGCAGAGTCCTGTGCTCGGGTAAGCCGTGGGGCGGCCGCGCGAACATGCGCGCAGCCACCCCACACCAGCATCCTCCGTGCGGCGGTGGGAGTCACCCCACCGCTGCGGCCATCCTACTGCTTGTCCTCCGTGATGATGCGCTGCAGCGCCTCATTCACCGCCTGCTCGACCTGGGGCAACACGTCCGCAGCGCTTCCGTCCGGGTTGCTCCAGTACTCGGTCAGGATGTTGTTCGCCGTCGTGTTGATCTCGTCCCAGCGCACGATCAGGTGGTTCGAGGACTCGCGGCCGTGGCTGAACGCGCCCTCGAAGACCTGCTTGTGCTGGTCGGCCGGCATGCACTTCTCATAGAGCTTGTAGTAGTCCTGCAGCAGCGAGGAGCGCACAGGCGGCGTGCCGCTGGTGTTGGTGAAGGAGGCCTGGATGTCCTTCGAGGCCAGGAACTTGACGAAGTTCCAGGCGAGGTCCGTGTTCTCCTGGTCCATGCCGGCCGTGACCACCCATGGGTCGGTGTAGATCACGGTGCGCTTGTCGGCGTCCGGCGAGCCCCAGGGCAGCGGCGCCACGCCCCAGCAGAAGCCGTTCGGGTCGTCGATGTACTCCCTGTACACCCAGTGGCCCCAGCCGCCCTCCATGTTCATCGCGAGCCGCCCGGTGGCGAACGCGCCGCCGAGCTGGTCGAGCGCCTGGCTGGCCGCCGGGTCCGCCGCCACCTTGTCCACGTAGACCAGGTCGTGGAACTTCTGGTACGCCGTGATCGACTTCTCGTCGCTCATGGTGACCTTCTCGGCGAAGCCGGTGGTGTAGGCGTCCTCCGGCCACACGAAGTGGCCCCACATAGCCGGCGGGCCCTCGATGTTCAGCACGGCGTAGTCGGCGCCGAACACCGCGGTGTTGATGTCCTCGGGGTTCTTGGTGAGCTTCTTGGCTGTCTCGACGTAGGCATCCCACGTCCAGGACTTATCTTCCCAGTCGGTCGGCGGGTAGGGCACGCCGGCGTCGTCAAAGAGCTTCTTGTTGTAGTAGACGTAGCTGCCCGTGGTGAGGAACGGGATGCCCCACTGCTTGCCCTCGCTCTTGTAGATCGCGAGCACGTCGGGCAGGAAGTCGCTGAGGTCGAACTGGTCGCGCTCGATCAGCGGGGTGAGGTCAGCGATCAGGCCGCGGTAGCGGTCGCTCGCGAAGCCGTCGCCGCCCCAGTTGGTGGACCAGACGTGCAGCGGCTCCTTGGCCGCGATCATCGCCTCGCGCTTGACGGCGATGTCGTCCTGGTTGATGTTCAGGACTTTGACGAAGACGTCGGGGGTCTCCTTGGCGTAGGCCGGGAGCACCACTTCCTTCTGCCAGATATTCTCGGTGCGGTTGTTCGAGCGCACCATCCAGACGATGACCTTCTGGTTGGCCTGCGGCTCCGCGGCGAACTCGATCACCGGTGAGGCGGTCGGGCCCTCGGATACTGCCGGTGCCTCGGTTGCCGCCGGGGCCTCGCCGCCGGGCTGCTGGCCTGCCGGGGCCCCGCCACACGCGCTGATGAGCAGCGATACGGCGGTGAAGAGCGCCATCCACGGGGCATGTTTCTTGAGTGTCATGCTCGGGTCTCCTTGTACGAGAGGAACACCGCTGTTCCTTGAAGGGACACGATGCGACGGACAGAGTTGTGCTGCGGCTGTCTCCTTCCTGTTCAAAAAGGGTGTAGCGAGGCGGCCGAGAGGCTTCCCTCTGCGGCCGTGGTAGAGCGATGGCGCCGGCGCCCCGCGGCCGCGGGGCGCACCTGCTAGCCCTTCACCCCGGACACCACGATGCCCTGGATGAAGTAGCGCTGCGCGAGGAAGTACAGGATCACCGGCGGGATGATCGTCACCAGCGATGCGGCCATCATCAGGTGGAAGGCCGTGCCGCCGAACGGCGCGCGGAACTGCTGCAGGCCGTAGGACATCGGGTAGTTCTGCTGCGAGTTGATGTAGATCAGCGGCCCGCCGAAGTCCTGGTAGTGGTACATGAAGCTCATGATCGCCACCGCGCCGAGCGCCGGGAGCGAGAGCGGCAGGATGATGCGCCACCAGATGCCGAGGTAGTTCGCGCCGTCGATCAGCGCCGCCTCCTCGTAGTCGCGCGGCAGCGTGCGGTAGAACTGCCGCAGTAGGAAGATCAGGTAGGCGCTGCCGAAGAATCGCGGCACGATCAGCGGTAGGTAGGTGTCGATCCAGCCGAGCCGTGAGAACATCAGGTACTGCGGGATGAGCGTCACCCAGCTCGGCAGCATCATCGTGGCCAGCACCAGCACGAAGAGCGCGTTCTTGCCGGGCGCGCGCAGCCGGGCGAAGCCGTAGGCGATCAGGGCGCACGAGAAGACCTCGCCCACCATGGCACCTGCGGCGTAGATCATCGTGTTCTTGAAGTAGATGTCGAAGCGGTTCTGGCCGGTGAGTGCCTCGCGGTAGTTGTCCCACTGGAGCTCGGCCGGGATCCAGACCGGCGGGAACTTCGATACCTCGGCGCGCGTCTTGAACGAGGTCGAGATCATCCAGGCCAGCGGGAACAGGATCACCACCAGGCCGAGCAGGCACAGCACAGTCGACATGATCTGGATGAACCGATCCTGGCTCTTCTTGCCAGACAGGAGGCCGCGGCGCGGCCGTGCTGCCCGCTGAGGTGCAGTTGTTGTAGCCATTACAGCGCTCCCTCCTCCTCGGACTCATAGTACACGTAGCGCCGCGAGGCCCAGAACATCGCCATCGTCAGCAGCAGGATGACGATCAGCAGCAGCCAGGCCTGGGCCGAGGCTACGCCCATACGGTAGCGGCGGAAGGCGTTGGCGAAGAGGTAGAGCACATAGAACATCGAGGAGTAGGCGGGCGCGCCCAGCGTCCCGCCGCCCGCCAGCACGTAGGCGGCGGTGAAGGTCTGGAACGACCCGATCACGCCGGTGATGAAGGTGAACAGGATCACCGGTGAGATCATCGGGATGGTGACGTTGAAGAACTGCTGGATGCGGTTGGCGCCGTCGATCTCGGCGGCTTCGTACAGCGCGTTCGGCACGCCCTGCAGCGCCGAGAGGTAGATCAGCATGGTGGCCCCGAAGCCCCACAGCGAGAGCAGCGTGTACGAGGGGATGACCCACTTGGGGTCCTGCAGCCAGCGCGGCCCCTTGATGCCGAGCGGGATGAGGCCATCGGGCCCTACCGCGCCGGCGATGATGTTGTTGATGATGCCGAACTGCGGGTTGAGCAGCCAGCTGAACAGCAGCGCTACGGCGACGCTGCCGGAGAGCAGCGCCGGCAGGTAGTACAGG
This sequence comes from Chloroflexota bacterium, assembly GCA_039805565.1. Classification (GTDB taxonomy): domain Bacteria; phylum Chloroflexota; class Chloroflexia; order Chloroflexales; family Roseiflexaceae; genus CALJIC01. Next base: position 32,480 of record JBDLTZ010000256.1, read on the forward strand.
GTGCGGAAGATGCCCAGCGCTGGAACTTTCTGGTTCAGCAGCACGGCCAGGAGCAGCCCGAAGATGATCCCGAGGGGCACCGACAGCAGTGTGTAGTAGCTTGTCACCTGGAGCGATTTCCAGAAGACTGAGTCCTTGAAGAGGTTGGTATAGTTGCTGAAGCCGATGAAGCGCGGCGGGCTGGAGATGTTGTAGGTGGTCAGGCTGTAGTAGGCTGACATAATGATCGGGTACATCGTGAACACCAGGAACCCGATCACCCAGGGCGAGATGAAGAACCAGAACCAGAGCGCCTCCTTGCGCTCGATCTTGCCGGCCGGGATCAGGCCGAACAGGGCGGCCTTCTTCTTCGGTCTCGGTAGCGTTTGTGCTGCCATAGCTCGCTCCTTCACCACGCTGAGGGTCCGTTTAGCTCCACAGACCGAGCACGCGCCCGTCATCCATCCGGACGTACACCGCGCCCCCCGCGATCACCGGCGCGGTGGTCGCTAGCGAGCGTACGGGCTGCTTCCAGACGCTCGTGCCGCTGACGGCGTCGAGCGCCACCACGCGTGAGTCCGCTCCCTGCCCGGCCACCACGAACACCTGTCCGCCGGCCAGGGCCGGCAGCGAGACGAAGTTGAGCTCGTGGTAGCGCCACGCCTCGCTCCCGTCGGCTAGGCGCAGGGCGTAGAGGGTCTCGGTGGATTTGATGAAGGCGGTATCGCCGCTCAGGGCCGCGGGGATCAGCTTCTCACCGGGGATGCTCAGCTCCCAGCGCTTGCCCCCGCTGGCGGCGTCGAGCGCCACCACAGCCGGCCCGCTCGTGACGAGCACGAGGTCGTCGGCTGCTACCGGCGAGAAGGAGATCGCGCTCTGTGCTGGGAAGGTCCACAGCAGCGCGCCCGAGGCCTGGTCAATCCCGTAGACGAACGTGAAGTCCGAGATGAAGACGCGGCCGCCCGCCACGGTGGCCGAGGAGGTGACGTAGTCCTGGGCAGCGAACTCCCAGCGCGTGCGGCCGGTAGCGGCATCCAGGGCGTAGAGCTCCTTGCCGGCGCCGACGTACACGGTGTCGTCGGCGACCAGCGGCGAGCCGAGGTGCCCGCCGAAGTAGCTGTTGGCCTCGCTGCTGAGCCGCTTGGGGGTGAACTGCCACACAGGCGCACCGCTCGCGAGGTCCAGCGCGATCAGTTGCCCCTTGTTGTCGCTTTCGGCGCGCAGGTAGGCGCGGTCGCCGGAGACGGCGGGGGAGACGTAGGCGCCGGGGTGGCTGAAGGCCCAGCGCTCCTGGCCGCTACGCAGGTCGAAGGCGCGCAGGTGGTCTTTCGTCTCGACGAGCATGAGCCCGCGGGCTACCACCGGGGGTGAGCCGGGCTCGCTGTCGGCGGGCATGGGTACGGCGCGCTGCCGGGTGAGCGGGAGCGTCAGGGTGTCGGCGGCGAAGCGGGTGCGGCCGGGGTTGAGGCCCTCCATCGCCCAGTCGGCGGGGGCGGTGGGGGCGAGCTCTGTGGTGGCGGCGGACTCCGCGAACGGGCCGAGCGGGCCGCGCTCGGAGGGGATGGCGAGGGCGGCTGGGGCGAGAGGGCCGGCGTCGAGCGGGATGGCCGCGGGAGGCGGTGTAGAGGGACGGAGGGCGACGTAGGTCAGCGCCCCGACCAGCGCAATGATCGACACCATCCACAAGCTGGCCCGACCGGAGTCGGTCATAACCTTCCTCCCGTTGGCCGGGAGCTACAGGGCGCAGGTTGATGGTGTAACGTGGTGGTACTGTGCCTGAGACCTTCTCTCAGCTCTCGGCGCTAGAACGCCGCACGATGTTCTTCGTCCTCTTACGCACGCAGTGATGACCCTACCTGGAGCGAGGGCCCTGTCTCCGGCTCGTAGTCCTCCGCGCGGCGGGCAGGGCCTGTCGTCTCGCGCACCACCAGCTCAGTATCGAGGGTGATGCGCCGCTGGCCGACGGGCAGGCCGTCGATCAGGCGGCAGACATACTCACCCGCGAGCTCTCCCATTTTGTGGAGTGGCTGGCGGATCGTTGTGAGCGGCGGGCTGTAGCGCGCGGCGTCCACGGTGTCGTCGAAGCCGATCACCGAGATGTCGTCGGGTACCCGGAGACCGCGCCCGCGCAGGGTGTTGATGACGCCGAAGGCCATCTGGTCGTCGCATGCGAAGATCGCCGTCGGCGGATTCTCCAGCGCCAGGAGCTGCTCGGTGCAGCGACGGCCGCTGTCGAAGGAGAAATCCCCGGCGGCGACCAGCGACTCGTCGAAGGGGAGGCCGTGGGACTCGAGCGCGGCGCGGTAGCCCGCTAGACGCATTGGTCCCACCGGGATGTCGCGCCGGCCGGTGATGATGCCGATGCGGTGGTGCCCCAGCGAGATCAGATGCTCGGTGGCGATGTACGCGCCCTGGCAGTTGTTCACCGAGATGCCGTGGACGTCCAGGTCGTACTGCAGGTCCACGTGCACCGTCGGTACGCGGTAGACGGTGCGGCGCACCCACTCGAGGCTGCTGGCCAGCGGCAGGATGATCACGAGCCCGTCGATACGCCGGTTGTTCTGCAGCGCGTCGATCGCGTCGAGCTGGCTGGTGCTGTCGACGGTCGCGAGCAGTGCGAGGCGGCCGCGGCTACGGAGCGCGCGCAGGACGGCGTCGAGGATATGGGCGAAGAAGGGCTCGGTGACAGTGTCGACAACCACACCAACAATGTCGGAGCGGTTGCGCGAGAGGCCGACGGCCTGGGCATTGGGGTGGTAGTCGAGCTCGGTGATCGCTCGCAGTACCAGCTCACGCGTCGCGTCGGCGACATCGGGGCTGTTGTTGATCACTCGTGAGACGGTCTGGTGTGATACGCCCGCGCGGAGTGCGACCTCCCGGATGGTGCTGCGCCTCATTGTGCAACCCCTCGCGTATGGCCAGGCGGGCGCCCTCTGTGAGAGAGGGTGCCTGCGACAGATATGCTGGGAGAGTGTGACCGTTCACAATATAAACAAAATATCAATATGTGTCAAGTAGTGTTTCCTGAACTGATGGGAAGGATTTCTTGAGTAGTTGAGGGAGTGTATCTCTATGCGGTTAGCCCCCGTTCCAGAGGTAACGCTTGAGGTCAACGTAGCCGCGCTCGTCAAAGATCACGCCCTCGGCCTCGAGCAGGCTGCGCTGGAGCTCAGCGTTGTACTCGTTGCTGATGCGCCCGGCGGCGTTGATCACGCGCCACCACGGTACGGGGGGGCTGTGATCTGGCCCGAGGGCGTGCAGCGCGTACCCTACCCCGCGCGCGCCGCGCGGCGAGATCGTCATGGCGGCGATACGGCCGTAGGTAGAGACCAGGCCGCTTGGGATGCGCCGCACGATCGCGTAGATGTCGTCGTAGGAGCTCATACGAGTGCTGGGTGTTGAGCGCTGAGTGCTGGTGAGGAGTACTGTGCACTCAGCACTCAGCACTTGGTACTTGGTACTTGGTACTTCAAGGGTTTGGGTCGTCGTATCGCTCGAAGGTGCCGTCACTGTATAGCACGTAGATCGACTTGCCGCGTCTGAGGCCGGTCTCGCTCCAGATCATGGTGCCGCGCTCGAACGGCTGGCGCGCCCCGGCCACGGGGCCGGCCTCGGCGAGCGTGCCAAGCCCGAGCGCCTCGCGCACCTCGGGGAACGTCCCCCACACAAGCCCGAAGCCGCCGATCGGCACGCTCATTCCACTCCCCGGGTCGGGGGCCGGGGTTGGCGTCGGCAGCCCGATCAGGTCGCTCTGCGGGAAGAGGCGCCAGGTGCCGGTCTCGAACCCTATGAGCATGTAGATCTGCTCCAGCGGGCCGAAGTAGTACATGCTGCCGCGCTCGAACGGCTGCTCGGCGATCTCGCCGCCGATCTCCGGGCGGGTCGGGCAGCCAAGCCGCTGCTGGATGATGTCGTTCTGGGTCCAGAGGGTGCCAAAGCCCCCCACAAGTTGGACGGGGCAGGCCGTGGGCGTGACTCCAGCCGCGAGCGTTCCGGTGGCCGTGGCCGTGGCCGTGGGCTGGGTCGGGCTCGCGGTGGCTGTTTGCGTTGCGCTCGGCGTCGCCGTTGCGGTGGGCCGCGGGCGGGTTGGTGTGGCCGTGAGCCGCGTGGGGCTTGCTGTCACCTCGGCGGTAGGCTCGGCGCTCGGCTCAGGCGTGGGCGTCGGCGTTTCGGCGGCGAGCGGGGGCTCGGTGGGCTGGACTGCCTCGATGGTCGGGGCGGGAGAGGCTACCCCACCAGTGTCTGCGGCAGCGCCTTGGAGCCGCTGCGCCATCATGAGACCGCCACCCACCAGGAGCAGCGCCAGCAGCGCGCCGAGGATCACCAGGCCGACGCCGCCCTGTCCCCCAGCCGGCCGTCTCGGCACCGCCGGTGGTGGGATTGGCGCACCCCGGTGCGGGCGGACCTCGCCGCGCACAGTGGTGGCGTCGTCCTCGGTGTAGCGAGGGGGTGGCTGGGGTGGTGCGTAGGGAGCCGCAGCGCCCAGGTCGGCGGGGCGAGGAGCCTGCGAGGAGAACAGGGCCCCTGCGGCACCAGACGCCTGACGCAGCGCTCGCGCCAGCTCGCCTGCCGTCTGGTAGCGCGCCTCGGGGCGGCGGGACATCGCGCGGCGCACCACCTGGTCCACCGCCGGGGGCAGCGATGGGTCGAGCTGTGAAGGGGGAACGGGCGCGCCCTCGAGGTGCCCGATCAGCACCTCCTGCGTCGTCCCCTCGAAGGGCCTGCGTCCGGTGAGGGCGCGGTAGATCAGCACGCCGAGCGCGTACACGTCGGTGCGGCCATCGATGTGGCGCTCGCCGCGTACCTGCTCGGGCGCCATGTAGTCGGGCGTGCCGATCATCATGCCGGTGCCGGTGGTGCCGGGGGTGTCGAGCGAGCGCGCGATGCCGAAGTCGGTGATGACGGCGCGAGCGTCGGCGCCCCGCCCCTCGTCTTGGCCCAGGTGCTCGTCGAGGATAATGTTGGCTGGCTTGATATCGCGGTGGACCACGCCGCGCTGGTGGGCGTAGTCCAGCGCCGCCGCGATCTGATCGACGATCGGGGCGAGCTGCTCGGGGGTGAGGGTGTCGCGCTCACGAAGCAGGTCGGCGAGCGAACGTCTGCCGAGCAGCTTCATCGCGATGTAGGTCAGCCCGTCGGCCTCGCCCACGTCGTAGATCGGCACGATCCCGGGGTGGTCCAGGCGTGCGGCAACCACTGCCTCGCGCTGGAAGCGCTCGATGAGCCCCTGGTCGTAGGTGTAGTGCGGGTACAGCACCTTGAGCGCCACGTCGCGCTGGAGCGCTGTATCGCGGGCACGGTAGACGGCGGCCATGCCGCCGCGGCCAAGGAGTTCGATGATGTCGTAGCGCGCGAGGCGCCGGCCGATCAGTTCTTCGAGGCGCATTGTTTCCGCTATCGAGTCTTGAGAACTGTGCACTGGGTGCCGACAACAGGGATTCGAGGATCTCAAGTGGCGCGGGGCTGGCGCATTGTAGCACAGGGCCCCAGCCCATGATAAGTGAGACGCCTGGAGCGGCGCATTCGTTCCCGCGGCGGAGCGCCTATCACCAACGTATCATCCGGCGCCGGGATGCGCCGCGCGTACCTCACATGGTACAATTGCCGGTGAATTGCCTGCTGAGACGATTGTGTTGCTGAGCCGAACACTCAGGGCTCACGACTCAGCACTCAGGGCCCAGCACTCAAAACGCAAGACGTAGGACTATGTCTCGAACCTTCGATCCCCGCGGCCGCCGCTTCCGTCGCTCGCTCTCCGGGCGGCTCGTGCCGCGCGCCCGCCCCGCCCCCTCGCTTCTGCGCGGCCAGCCCGACGCCGGCCCCAGCATGGGCGCGCGGCTCGGAGCCGTGCTCGCCGGCGTCGGCGTGCTCGTGGCCCTGGCCCTCATGATGAGCGTGGGCGCGGCCTATGGCGCTTACGCGCAGCTGGCCGACTCGCTGACACCGCGCCTGGACGCGATCGACGACGCCAGCGCCTTCCAGACCACGCGGCTGTACGACCGCAACGGCGAGCTGCTGTACGAGTTCTTCGGCGCGGGCAAGCGCACGCACGTGGCCCTGGACGATATCGCAACCGACCTGATCAGCGCCACGATCGCGATCGAGGACAAGACCTTCTTCCAGAACCAGGGCGTAGACTACAACGGCATCGCCCGCACGCTGCTCACGAGCCTGGCCGAGGGCGAGGAGACCGGCGGCGCGTCCACCATCACACAGCAGCTCATCAAGAACGTGGTGTTGACCGAGGAGGAGACGGCCTACGAGAACCGCTACCAGCGCAAGATCACGGAGATCATCCTGGCGCAGGAGTTCTCAGACCGCTACAGCAAGGAGGAGATCCTCGAGCTGTACCTCAACGAGATCTACTACGGCAACCTGGCATACGGCATCGAGGCGGCCTCCGACGTCTACTTCGATACGAGCGCCAGGGAGCTGACGCTGCCGCAGTCGGCGCTGCTGGCGGGTCTGCCGCAGCTGCCGACCATCTACGACCCGATCAACTACCTCGAGGGGGGCGTGCTGCGCGGCGTGCAGCTCGGCGGCGGCTGGCTCGAGCCCGGCTACGAGCTGCCGAGCGGCACCCCGCCGCCGAAGTGGCGTCAGGTGGCCGTGCTGCGCCAGATGGTAGACGAGGGCATGGTCACCGACCAGCAGGCGCGCATCGCCGCCGCCGAGGATCTGCCCTTCGCCAGCCAGGAGGTGCCGCTGAACGCGCCGCACTTCGTCTTCTACGTGCGGAAGCTGCTCGAGGAGCAGTTCGGGCCGCAGTTCGCCAACGAGGGGCTCTCGATCTACACGACGATCGATCTGCAGCTGCAGCGTATGGTGCAGCAGAAGGCCGCCGAGCGCATCCAGGAGCTCGAGGAGCGCAACATCCACAACGCGTCGGTGGTGGTGCTCCAGCCCAACACCGGCCAGATCCTGGCGATGGTCGGCAGCATCGACTACAACAGTGTCCTGCCCACCACGACCGAGGACGAGCGCGGCAACGTCCTCGACGGGCAGGTGAACGTGGCGGTACGCGAGCGTCAGCCCGGCTCGGCGCTCAAGCCCTTCACCTACCTGGCGGCGATGGAGCAGGGCATGACGCCCGAGACGGTGATCTGGGACGTGCCGACGAAGTTCCCGCTGGTGGCGGGCGAGTGGTACGAGCCGAAGAACTACAACGGTCGCTGGAACGGCCCGGTCAGAATGCGGACCGCGCTGGCCAACTCGCTCAACATGCCGGCCGTGAAGGCGCTCAAGTTCGCCGGGATCGACAACACGATCGACCTGCTCCAGCGGGCCGGGATCAACAGCCTGCGCCGCGGCGCGGGCTACTACGGTCTCGCGCTGACCCTTGGCGGCGGCGAGGTGACCCCGCTCGAGCTTACGGCGGCCTACAACACCCTGGCGAGCGGCGGGCGCTACTATCCGCCGGCGGCCCTCCTGCGGGTCGTGAACAGCGACGGCGAGACAGTCCAGGAGCTGCGGCCCGGCCGCCCCACCCCGGTGATCGACCCGGACCACGTGGCGATCATCAGCGACATGATGAGCGACGACAAGGCGCGCGAGCCGGTGTGGGGGCTGGGCAGCAAGCTCCAGCTGAGCCGCCCGGCCGCTGTGAAGACTGGCACCTCCAACGACTGGCGCGATGCGTGGGCGGTGGGCTACACGCCCTACGTCACGGTGGGCGTGTGGACCGGTAACAACAACAACGAGCCCACGGCAAAGGTGGAGAGCCTCACCGGCGGCGGCGTCATCTGGCACAATGTCATGGAGGAGCTGTTCGCCAACCCGCGCTTCCAACAGCTGCTGGCCGAGCCCTATCCGGAGGGCGTGGTGCCGCTGGAGTTCGCGAAGCCCTCCTGGCTGGTGCGGAAGCCGATCTGCCGTCTGCCCGGGCCGTACGGCAACTACCGTGAGGAGCTGTTTGCGGCCGACATGCTTGCCGACCCCGCGATCCCCGCGGCGCTCCCCGGCGCACTGCCCGCCCAGCCCACGCAGGCGCCCGCGAGCGACGGGTGCAGCCTGTACGACGAGGTCACGGTGGCGCAGCTGAGCGACGTGGCGATCGACGCCTCGGGGATCGTCAGCGACACTGCCGCCATCGGTGCGGCCTACTGTGCGCCCCAGCCCGGCGACCCGGTGCCTGCCGAGGCGCTGCAGACTGTCTCCATCTGGAAGCTGCCGCCGCCCGACCCTTCGGAGCAGATCAGCTACACCTGGGAGGGAATGGCTGCGCGCCTCGAGGACCGCACGATCCTGCCGGTGCGGGCCGACGCCATCCCGCCCTGCTCGCCGGAGCAGCTCACGGTGTTCGCGCCGCCCATCCCGGGCGCCGTGCGGATGCCGGACCTCGCGCGGTACGGCGAGAACCAGGCGAAGGAGATCCTGAGCGCTCTGGGCATCACCAACTTCTACGTAGACTACCAGACGCGCGACCGCATCCCGGAGATCTTCGACCAGTATGTGCCCTACGCGATCTTAAGCACGCTTCCCGGGCCAGGCGAGTGGGTTACGCCGGACCAGACGGTGGTGCTGGGGGTGCGCGCGCCGGAGGAGTAGGCCGAAGTCTGAACGATGAACGATGAATAAGCATCGGGGACCGATCGGGCTGTACTGCCGTGATCGATCCCCGTTTCTTTAGCGTTCGGCCTTCAGCGTTCGGCGCTGAGGATGCGGCTGGCGGTGGCGGCGATCCGTGCGCCATAGTCTGTGCCCGGGCTGGCCCACCCCTGGCCGGTTGGGTTATGGGCCCTGCCGATCTGGCGCAGCGTTCGCGCCGAGCCGCGCATCTTGTCCTGCAGCGCCCGGTAGCGTAGGCCACGCTCGATCGCCGTGCGCTGGACGTCGCTCTCGGCGCCCTTCGGGAGGAAGTACGCCAGCAGCCGACCGATGTGCGCCGGGATGGCATCGTTCTGCCAGGAGGCGAAGCTCACGCCGTACTCCCACTGGCCGCGCTGTGTGTTGAAGGCCCAGTTGGTCTTGTCGGCCGGCTCGGTGGGCTGCTTCTGTCCGTTCACGCCGATCCCGGCAGGGTTGCGCTGCGGCCTGGCGGCCCAGAAGCTTGTGAGGTTGCCGGTCTCGTGGATCATCTGCGCGATCGCCAGCACCGGTTGGATCCCCACGGCCTCGCACTGGCTGAAGTAGGCGGGGACGATCACGGTGCGGATGTCGTCTTCGGTGTACTCGCCGTGAGGGCGCCTGAGGATGTACGCGCAGACCTGCTCCTGGCTCGTGGATGCAGGCTGATCCAGTGCGAACCCCTGTCCGCCGCCGAAGATCGAGCTCTCCTCCGTGAACATGGCCCCTCCTTGTTGCAGTGTGTCGGTGCCGTGTGCGGCTCGCGGTGGTCTCCACGAGGCACTATAGCACCGCGTGGGACGCAGTTCAATGGCTCGTGGGCGGACAGGCGTGCGGCGGTGAGGAACGAGTTGTGGTACCATGCACCCGTTTTCGGAGGGGAGCGCCCCTCCGATGGTTATTTTCCCCGCTGCAGAGGCGGGGAGGAGTGATCAGTGCAACAGTTGAGCAGCGGCCAGCGACAGTGGCTGCGAAAAATGGCGCACGACCTCCGCCCTACGGCGCAGGTCGGCAAGAATGGCCTTACCGAGCATGTGGTTGCCGCAGTGGACGAGGCGCTCGAGGCCAATGAGCTGATTAAAGTGAAGTTTATGGACTTCCAGGACCAGCGGCAGGCGCTGAGCGACACGCTGGCCGACGAGACGCGCAGCGTGCTGGTGGCGGTGATCGGCAATGTGGCGATCCTGTACCGTGAGCAGGCGGACCCGGAGCGGCGCACGATCACGCTGCCGCGGTAGGGTTGTTGTTGGGGCTGTTGCGGCGTCGCCGCAACAGCTTGGATATGAAAGATTTTCTCGGGGGCCGGAGGCCCCCGGACCCCCACCTAAGCTTCCCCGGAACCCTCGGAATCCCGCCCGACCTTCAGCACCGCCTCGCGCACCAGCTCGAGCCGCAGCGCGCGGTAGATGGCCTCGAAGAAGGGCGCGTATGCCTCGGCCGGGTCCTCGTCGAAGCAGCCCCCTGCAGTGTCTCGACATCTGGTGGCGCGCGCCGCGCGAGCTCCTGCACCAGGCGTGTCCTGCCGATCCCGGCCTCGCCGGCGATAAACACCAGGCGGCCGGAGCCCCCGCGCGCTTCGGTCAGCAGCGCCTCAAGCTCGTGCAGCTGCGGGTCGCGTCCGAACAGCGCCGGCGATAGGGCTCGCTGGCTCATGCCCAGCCTCCCCCACACTGATCACTGACGAGCGGTGTGTGGAGTGTAGCACACCCGGGTAGTGCGCACATCGGTCGAGGGGTGGGTGGCGCTAGACCATTCCCGCCACCAGGAACCCGCCCGCCACCAGCGCCACGATCGCCAGCGCCGCGATGCCCGAGTACCCCAGGCCGGGGCGCGGCGCCGCCACCTCGCTCTCCTCCTCAGCCAGGGCGTCCTGCTCGGCCTGGTAGAGCGCGGCGAACCCCATAAAGACACTGATGATCAGGAAGGCGACCAGTGCCAGGAACGGCACCTTCACGAAGCTGAGCGCCCCCGGGATGTTGATGTAGTCGATGGTGCAGGGGACGCCAGTGTTGCAGGGGGGGGGCGGGAACCAGTTGGTCATCACGAGCAGGTAGTGGTAGAGCGACACCAGCACGCCGCCGAGCGACAGCGGCAGCACGTACCAGTGCAGCCCGCGGTCGCGGCGCAGGATTCCCACCAGCAGGATGACCGCCAGCGGGTACATGAGGATGCGCTGGTACCAGCAGAGCAGGCAGGGGATCCAGCCCAGCACCTCGCTCATAAACAGGCTGCCGCAGGTTGCCACCCAGGCCGCGAGCAGGGCGATGTGCCGGCCATAGAGCGCCGGCGCGGCGTAGAGGGCGTCGCCGATGCCGGGCTGATCCGTGGCGCCGGCGCTATCGAGATCCGCGGGGGCGGTTGTGTCGTGCCGCATTGAACAGGCTCCGTCAGAACAGATCGGGTCGCCGGGTATTGTACTATAGACCTCGCACGAACGCCGGTACTACTCGCACGCATTGCAGGAAAGGACCTCCGATGTCCCGCACCGTCGTCCACATGATTGGCCAAGCGCACCTCGACCCTGTGTGGCTGTGGCGCTGGACCGAGGGCCGCGCCGAGGCGCTGGCCACCAGCCGCTCGGCCGCCGACCGGCTCGACGAGTACCCTGACTTTTACTTCACCCGCGGCGAGTCGCAGGTCTACCAGTGGATCCGGCAGGAGGACCCCGAGCTGTTCGGACGGGTCATGGCGCAGGTCCGGGCCGGGCGCTGGAGCGTGGTGAACGGCATGGTCATCCAGCCGGACATGAACCTGCCCCAGGGTGAGTCGCTCGTGCGTCAGGTGCTGCTCGGCAAGGCATGGATGCGCGAGCACCTGGGTGTGGAGCCGCGCGTGGCGTACTGCGTGGACAGCTTCGGCCACGCGGGGACGCTGCCGCAGATCCTGGCCGGCTGCGGCTTCGACGCTTACGTCTTCATGCGTCCGCAGGAGTGGGAGAAAGAGCTGCCTGCGCGCGCTTTCCAGTGGCAGGGCCCGGACGGCACGCGGATACCGGCCTTCCGCATCGCGGCCGCCTACCAGACGCGCTATGACGACCTGCGCGCGCACATCGAGCGCTCGCTCGAGGAGCTCCCGCCGGAGCTAGGGCACACGATGTGCTTCTTCGGCGTAGGTAACCACGGCGGCGGGCCGACGAAGGCCCAGATCGAGGACGTGCAGCGCATCGCCGCCGCGCGCGACGACGTCGAGATCCGCTTCAGCACGCCGGACGCGTTCTTCGCCGCCGTCGCCCCGCACGCGCACTTGCTGCCCACGGTGGCCGACGAGCTCCAGTACCACGCCGTGGGGTGCTACGCGGTCGTGAGCGCGCTCAAGCGGGCACACCGTCAGGCCGAGTGCCGGCTCCTGGCAGCCGAGCGGCTCGTGGCGCAGGCCGAGCTCTGGACCGCGAGCCCCGTCCCACGCGAGCGGCTGCGCGCCCTGTGGCATGACCTGTGCTTCAATCAGTTCCACGATATCCTGGGCGGGACCTGCACGCGCGAGGCCACCGACGAGGCGGTGATGGCGCTCGGGCGGGTGGTGCTGGGGGCCACCGAGCTCGCCGACGACGCCGGGCGGGCGATCGCGGCGCGGGTGGACACGCGCGGCCCCGGCGGCACCGTGCTGGTCTTCAACCCCTCGCCTGAGCCGCTGGACGCCTACGTGGAGTACGAGCCCTGGACCGAGTGGCAGCCCTGGCAGGCGGGCGGCTGGGGGCTGCTGGACGACGTGGGGCGGCCGGTGTCGTACCAGCTGATCGAGCCGCACAGTGCGCAGTTCCATGCGCGCGGCGGGATCAGCCGGCTGGTGTTCCGCGCCGAGCTCCCGCCGCTGGGGTACCGGCTCTACCGCTTCGCCCCCGGGGCGGCTACGGAAGACGTTGAGCGCGTAGCCTCTTCCGTCACGGTGTCCTCCGCGTCTGCTGGGGCCACGCTCGAGAACGAGCACCTGGCGGTGCGGATCGACCCGGCGAGCGGTGCGATCGTCTCGTGCGTGGACAAAGCGAGCGGCGCGGAGCTGGTGGGTCCGATGGGCTGGAACGTTGGCCTGGTGCTCGAGGACACCACCGACACCTGGTCGCATGGTGTGCGCGGGTTCAGCGACGTGATCGGTGCGTTCGGCGAGGCGGCGGTGACCGTGATGGAGGCGGGGGCGCTTCAGGCGTCGCTGCTGGTCGAGCGCAGCTACGAGGGGAGCACCTGGGCGCAGCAGATCATTCTGCGCGCCGGCGAGCGCGAGCTGCTGGTGCGGAACTGGCTGGTGTGGCAGGGGCGCTGGCGTATGGTGAAGCTGGCCTTCGACGTGGCGGTAGACCATCCCTCCTCGGCCCACGACGTGCCCTTCGGCTGGGTGGAGCGGCCGTGCGACGGGGCCGAGGTGCCGACCCACATGTGGGTGGACGTGAGCGGTGCGGCGCGCGGCAGGCAGGGGACGGCCGGTCTGGCGCTGCTGAACGACGGCAAGTACGGCTGCGACGTGAGCGGGAGCCTGCTGCGTCTCTCTATCCTGCGGACGCCGCCCTATGCCTACCACGTCCCGCACGAGGTGGGCTCGAAGCGGCGCTACGACTGGGTGGACCAGGGGGCGCAGGAGTTCACGCTGGCGCTGCGGCCGCACGTGGGGGACTGGCGCGACGCGGGCGTGGTCCGTGCGGCGAGGGCGCTCAACATCGCGCCGACGCTGGTCACAGCCCACGGGCATGGCGGCGACCTGCCGGCGCAGGCTGGGCTTCTGGAGCTTGACGCGCCTGAGATCGAGCTGACCGCGCTCAAGCCAGCCGAGGACGGCGACGGGTTCATTGTTCGGCTGGCGGATCGGCACGGCCGAGGCGGAGCCGGCTCGCTGGGCTGGCTTGGGCAGACGTTCGCGGTGGCTTGCCGGCCGTTTGAGGTGGTCACGCTGCGCCTGTCGCAGCGGCAGGGCGCGTGGCGGGTGGAGCTGTGCGACATGATTGAGAGGAGCATCTGATGAGCGACCACAACCAGCTAATCGTCTACACCTTCGACGGCGAGGCACGGGCCGAGGACGCCCGGCGGTCGATCCAGGCCATGGATGCGCGCCACGACTCGATCAGGCTTGGGAACCTGGCGGTGGTGAGCCGTCACGCCGACGGGCGGCTGGAGTTCTGGGAGACCGCCGAGGCCGACGAGGTGCGCCGGGACGCCAACATCCTCAGCGTGGTGGGCTGGCTCCTGGGCGCGGTGGGCGCGATTCTCGGCGCGCCGCTTGGGCCGCGCCAGGGGGCAGATGCCGGGGCCGGCGTGGGCACCGAGGCGGCCGAGCGGGCCGACCTCGGGTTCCAGGACGAGGACCTGCGGCGCGTTGGCGAGCAGCTGGTGGCCGGGAGCTCGGCGCTGATCGTCCTGGTGCGCGAGGGAGACGTGGCGACCGTGGTGGGCGAGCTCGAGCAGCTCGGCGGGACGCTCGCGCAGAGCAGCCTGCCCCCCGAGACCCTGGTGCGGCTACGGGCCGAGAAATAGCGCCGAGCGCTGAGTGAGCCAAGAAGCCCGGGGTGCAATCTGGTATCATAGAGCGAATAGCAATCTTCCATGTATATCCATACGTCTCAGCGCAGAGCGGGGGGGTAGGGGCGCAGCTCCTGAACATCCTTCATCGGTAGGATTGCTACAGTCTACGCGATCGCACTCACCACTACAGCCAGAAGGAGCGACCATGTCCACCCTGACCCGCGACGGCGCGCCGGCCCTTGATGACCTGTATGCGGCGCGTGCGCGGACGCTGCTGCCCGCCCCCGTCTGGCCTGAGGCGCCGGACGATGCCATCAGCCTGAACTACGGCTTCGCCGCGCCTGAGCTGTTCCCCATCAAGGATCTGCACGAGGCGATCGGCGAGGTGCTCTACGAGGCCACCGACGCGGCGCTGAACTACGGCCCCACGGCGCCGCACTTCGTGCAGCTGATCGCCGAGCGTATGCGCGCGCGCGGTGTGGCCGCCGAGCCGCAGAATATCCTGGTGACGCTGGGCTCGAGCCAGGCGCTGGGCCTGCTGCCGCAGGTCTTGGTCGAGCCGGGCGACACCGTGCTGATCGAGGGCCCGAGCTTCATGGGGGCCGTGCGCTACTTCTCGGCGGCCGGCGCGCGGCTGGTGACGGTCCCCACCGACGGCGAGGGGCTGGTGGTGGACGCGCTTGAGGAGATCCTGCACGAGCACCGGGCGCGCGGCGTGCGCCCCAAGTTCATCTACACCATCCCCACCTACCAGAATCCCACGGGCACGCTGATGCCGCTCGAGCGGCGCAAGCGGCTGGTGGCGCTGGCGGCTGAGTACGGCGTGGTGGTGGTGGAGGACGACGCCTACGGCGAGCTTGGCTTCGAGGGCGAGCGCATGCCGTCGCTGGCGTCGCTGGACACCGAGGGGTGGGTGCTGCACGTCAGCACGTTCTCCAAGATCCTGGCGCCCGGCGTGCGGGTGGGCTTCGTCTGTGGCCCGCCCGAGCTCGTAGCGCGGCTGGCGCAGTTCAAGATCGAGGGCGGCCGTCCGTTCATCACGCACGTGGTGGAGCGCTTCTGCGCCGACGGCCGGCTGGATGTGCATATTGGTGATTTGAACGCCCACTACCGGCGCAAGCGCGACGCGATGCTCGAGGCGATGGCGCGCGAGTTCCCGGCGGGCTGGAGCGCCACGAAGCCGAGCGGCGGCTTCTTCATCTGGTGCAAGCTCCCCGAGGGCATGAGCGCGACGGCGCTGGCGAAGCAGGCCGCCGGGATGGGCGTGGCGTTCGAGCCGGGCACGCGCTTCTTCGCCAACGGCCAGGGCGACAACGCGATGCGGCTGGCATTCAGCTACCAGTCCGAGGAGCGGATCATCGAGGGCATCCGGCGCATCGGCGCCGCGATGCGGGCCCTGGCCCGCTAGGTGCCGGTATTCCCCGACCTTCCGCCTGGCTGATGTTCTGGCCTGGAGGGGCTATACGCCCCTTCAGGCCCCGCCTTTTACGGCCGCACCGGCCGGAACCCCTCGCCGAGCACCTCGCTCGCCTCCCCGATCACCACAAAGGCCTGCGGGTCCGTGCGGGCGACGATCGCCCGCAGCGAGCTCACCTCCGCCCGTGCTACCACGCACAGCAGCACTGCGCGCGCCGCGCCGGTGTAGGCCTCTGTGCCCTGGAGTACCGTCACGCCGCGCTGGAGGTCGTGGAGCAGCGCCTGCGCCACGGCGTCCGGGGTGGCGGTGATGATCAGCGCCTGGTATGCGCCGGTGCCGGCGGCCAGGGTGAAGTCCAGCGCGCGGCTGCTGACGAAGGCCACGAGCAGGGCGTAGAGCACCCGCTCGGGGCCGTAGACGAAGAACGCCGCCGCGAAGATGAGGGTGTCGAGCGAGAGGATGCTGCGCCCGGGCGGGGTGCCGAAGCGCCGCTCGAGCAGCCGCGCGAAGATGTCCCAGCCGCCGGTGGTGCCGCGGGCGCGCAGCACCAGCCCCATGCCGATCCCGTCCAGCAGTCCGCCGTAGAGGCTGTAGAGCAGCGGGTCGCTCGTGACCGGCTGGGCGTAGGGCCGCAGCAGGTCGATCGCCAGCGACATCACCAGCGTGGCGTAGATCGTCCGCACGCCGAACACGAAGCCGCCGAGCTGCCGGAACCCGATGAAGAACAGCGGGATGTTGAGCACCAGCACCACCGTGCCCACGGGGGTGCCGAGGAAGGTGCTCAGAAGCTGCGAGACGCCGGTGACGCCGCCGGAGACGACGTCGTTGGGCACAAGGAACACGCGCACGGCGACGGCGATCAGCAGCGCGCCGACGGTGAGCATGGTGTAGTCGCGCAGGATAGGCCAGACTCGTTGCCGGAACATCAGGACTCGCTTTCAGGCAGGTGATACAGCGAGCCGCAATCATACCGCCTTTTAGCCCGTTACTCCCGGCCGGCGAGCCGCTGCAGCTCGGCGAGCTTGTTGAGCGCATCGAGCGGGGTCAGCTCGTTGATGTTCAGCCGGCGGATGTGCTCGACGACCGGGTTGGGCGCGAGGTCGAAGAGCGAGAGCTGGGCGCCGGGACGCTGCGCCTCGGCGCGCTTTGACGTCTGGGCTGCCGTTCGTCTGGCCGCCGCGGGTGCGTCCGCAGGCTCCTCGCCGCCGGCCTGCTCCGGCTGCCCGGCCGGTGTGGCGGGGTGCCCGTTGGCTCGACCAGGCGCCCGCTCGACGGCCTGGCGCGGCGCGTCCTCGTTTGTATGGCCGTGCGCCGCGTGGCCGGCGCTCTGGCCGCGCCGCTCGAGCTCGGCCAGCAGCTCGGCGGCGCGCCGGATGACCTGGCGCGGCACCCCCGCCAGCTCGGCCACGTGGATGCCGTACGAGCGATCCGCGGCGCCGCGGCGCAGCTCGTGCAGGAACACTACGCGGTCCTCCTGCTCCACCGCTGCCATATGGTAGTTCTTGAGGCGCGGCAGCCCCCGCTCGAGCTCGGTGAGCTCGTGGTAGTGGGTGGCGAACAGCGTGCGGCAGCCGAGGCGCGGCTCGTCGTGGATATGCTCGATCAGGGCACGGGCGATCGCCATGCCGTCGTAGGTGCTGGTGCCGCGCCCTACCTCGTCCAGGATCACCAGGCTGCGGCGCGTGCTCTGGGCCAGCAGCGCGGCCGTCTCGGTCATTTCGACCATAAAGGTGCTCTGGCCGGTGGCGATGTCGTCCTGGGCGCCGATGCGGGTGAAGATCCGGTCCACCAGGCCCACCTCGGCAGAGTCCGCCGGGACGAACGAGCCGATCTGCGCCATAAGCACCACCAGTGCCACCTGCCGCATCACGGTGCTTTTGCCGGACATGTTCGGGCCGGTGACGAGCAGGATCTGCTGCTCCTCGGTGTCGAGCGCGGCGTCGTTGGGGATGTACAGCTCCTCGAGCATCTGCTCGACCACCGGGTGGCGCCCGCCGACGAGATGCAGGCGGGTGTCCTCACGCAGCGTGGGGCGGACGTATCGCCCGCGCACGGCAGCCTCGGCCAGGGCGGCGTAGACATCGAGCTCGGCCAGCAGGCGCGCGGTGCCGAGCAGCCGCTCGCTGGCGTCGGCCACCACGGCACAGATGCGGCTGAAGGCGCGCCGCTCGACCTCGGTCAGCTCGGACTTGGCGGTCTCGAGGCCCTCCTCGAGGTGCTTCATCTTTTCGGTGAAGTAGCGCTCGCCGGTGGTGAGGGTCTGTTTGCGGATGTACTCGGGCGGGACCTGGTCCGCAAAGGTGCGCGGCACCTCGATGTAGTAGCCGAAGACCTTGTTGTAGTCAACCCGCAGCGATTTGATGCCGGTGCGCTCGCGCTCCTGCGCCTCCAGTGTGGTGAAGTAGTCGCGTACCATGCGGTTGCCGCGCACGATCTCGTCGATGCGCGGCTCGAAGCCGGGGCGGATCACGCGGCGCGGCTGCTCACCCTCGACGAGGCGCAGGTAGTTGTCTACCGAGCCGAGCAGCGCGGGCGGGTCGTCGTCCAGCGCGGTCTCGAGGAAGGCAAGGATGTCGGCGCAGGGATCGAGCGCGAGGTGCTGAGTGCTCCTTGGTGGAGGCCCAACACCCTGTGCGGTTGAGATGCTCGCAGTTTTCTGAGGGCGTGCCTCAGCGACAACGTCGCTGTGGGCGGGCAGAAGCGTGGTAGCCGGAGCGGTCGCCTGTTCATCCTTCAGTGTTTCGACTGCGGCGTGCTCATCGTCGTCATCGCCGCCGAACAGGTCGTCCTCATCGGCGTGACGCGCGACGACGCGGCGCTTCGACTCGCGCTGCTCGCGCAGGCTGGGCCGTGAGTCCTGGGTCTCGAGTTGTGAGTCGTGAGACTCGGGGGCCTCGCCGTCGGTGTCGAACAGCCAGCTCTCTGCGTCATCTGTCGGTTTATCTGGCGCCGGTCGTCGGTCGTCGGTCGCCCTGTCCCCAGGCAGCCACTCCCCCAGCGCCTCCACGAGCTCGGGGAGCGCGCGGAGACCCTCTCGCAGGCGGGCCATGTCGCGCGGGGTGGTGACGGTGATGCCCTGGACGACGCGGTTGACCACGCGCTCCATATCGCCCACCTGGCGGAGCTGCTGGCGCACCGATGCGCGCAGAATGGCGTCCTCGGCGAGGCGCTCGACGGCGTCCTGGCGGGCGGTGAGGCGAGCGATGTCGAGCAGCGGCTGCTGGATCCAGCGCCGCAGAAGCCGGGCGCCCATGGGGGTGCGCGTCTGGTCGAGCACGCTCACCAGCGAGCCTTTGGCGCGCCCGCCGCTGCCCTCGAGCAGCTCGAGGTTGCGCCGCGTCTGCGGGTCGAGGAACATCACGTCCCCGGCGGTGTAGGCCCGGATGGCGCGCAGGTGCCCCACGGCGCCGTTCTGAGTCTCGCGCGCGTACTGGACGATGGCGCCGGCGGCCCGCGCCGCGAGCGGCCGGTCCCCCAGGCCGAAGCCAGCCAACGACTGGACGCCGAACTGGAGCAGCAGCGCGTCGCGGGCGGTGCGGAGCTCCCAGCGCCAGGCGGGCCAGCCGGTGACGTGGCCGTTGGCCCAGCGGGCGGCGTTCTCGCGCTCGACGCGCCGGGCCACGCGCTCACCGGGGAGCAACAGCTCGCGCTCCTCGCGGGTCATGAACTCCAGGTCCTGCTCGAGCTTGGCGCTGGCGGGCTCGAGCCCCGGCAGCCGCAGCTCGGCCTTGTCCGGCACCAGCACTTCGGCCGCCCGCAGCCGCGCCAGCTCGCCCTGCGCCTGGCTCTCGGCGCGCTCGCCCTCGAACTCGGTGGCGGCGAACTCGCCTGTGCTCAAGTCCGCGTACGCCAGGCCGATCCGCTCGCCGTCACGCACCACCGCGGCCAGGTAGTTGTTCTGCTCGGCCACCAGCAGCCCGGCGTCCACCACCGTGCCGGGGGTGATCACCCGCACCACCTTGCGGTCCACCATATCACGGCTGGCGGGTGTGGCCGGCTCCAGGCCGGCGGCGTACTTTGAGCGCGGCCGGGTGTCGCTGCGCGAGGAGGGGGTCTCGGAGATCTGCTCGGCCACGGCCACGCGGTAGCCGGCCCCCACCAGCTTGGTGATGTAGCCGTCGATCGAGTGGTAGGGCATGCCTGCCATCGGGCAGCGCTGTTCGGCCTTGTCCCGCTTGTGGCTGGCGAAGCGCCGGAAGGTGAGCGTGACGCCCAGCAGCTCTGCGGCCAGCTTGGCGTCGTCGTCGAAGGTCTCGTAGAAGTCGCCCAGCCGGTAGAGCAGCACCGCATCGGGGTAGCCGGCCTTGAGGCCGCGGTATTGGACGTACCAGTCGTTGAGGTTGAAGTCGGGGAACTCGCGCTGGAGCTGTATCCGCAGCGCGCGGCTATCCGTGGCGGTCATCGGCTCGGCTCCACAGCATGCACTCGTACAGGTGTACGTAATTATAGCACGGGGTGCTCTTCCGAACAAATGTTCCGATCGGGATTTGGAGTGTGGAGGTTTTGTGGAGAATTAGTGGAGGTTTTGACATGATCTGGCACATCGTGTGCTAAACGAGAGACTGTGCGCTGCCGCACGATGCGGCGCCTACAGCAGACGGAGCGGGCAAGCCCGAGTAAGCCCGCCAGCAAGGCAAAAGAACCTAGAAAGTCACGAGACGATCAATGCCAGGAGCAGAGGCATTTTTGAGAAGGATCGGGCAGTGGCCGCAGCGAATCGCGCTGGGCGTGGCTACGGTGTGGGGGCTGGCCGCCGGCATGATGTTCGCGTTCGCCCGCACCGAGCAGGCCTGGATGGTGTTCATCGGTGGCTACCAGACCTCGCTGCTGCTCACCGCCATCGCCACGGTGCTCGGAGGCACGGCGCTGCGGCGGGGCGAGTGGGGCCGGGCGCTGGTGCTCGGCGTCGGCACGACCCTGGCGGTGACGACGCTCTACCTCGTGGGGGCCACGATGGGCTCAGCCGGCGCACCGAGCGGCCTCGTGCACCTCTCGAACGGCGTGGCGCTGCAGCGCAAGCCCGACCTGCTGACCATGGCGCCGGGCTTCTACCTCGCCGGCCTGGGCCTCGGCACGGTGCTCGGCCCCGGCTTCCTGCTCTTCTCTCCCGGCCGCACCCCCGGCCGCCGCCGTGCGCCCATCCTGCGCATGCCGGCCCAGTTTCCGCCGCCCGCCGTGTACCGTGCCAAGGGCGATCCCTATCGCCCGGGGCCGCTGCCGGTACGCACGGTGCGCCTCGCGCCCGGCCACTGCGCCGCCCCTGCGCCGCTGACGATCCACGCCCCGACAGCGCCCGGCCAGTACCCGGTGGTACTCTTCCAGCACGGCTTCCTGCTGCACCCGGGCTGCTTCAGCAGCGTGCTGACCCACCTCGCCAGCCACGGCTTCGTAGTGGTGGCGCCGCAGATGTACGCCCCGCGCGGCCTGCCGCTCGACAAGCCCAGCAGCGTGGCCGAGGCTGAGCTGGCCGAGGAGATCGTGGACTGGATGTCGCAGCACCTCAATCAGGTGGCTGGCGTCACCGCCCGTCCCGACTGCCTCGGGGTGGCCGGGCACTCGCGCGGCGCCAAGGTGGCCTGGTGGCTGCTCAAGAGCGGCCACTCCCCGATCCGCGCGGTGGCCGGCGTGGACCCGGTGGACGGCGCGATCAAACTGGCCGCCGACCCGCGGGTGCTCGACGGCTCGTTCGCGGCCACGGTTCCGGCGCTCGTGATCGGCACCGAGCTCGGCCCGGTGCTGCCCGGCCCCTTTACGTCGCCCTCGGCCCCCACCGGCCGCAACCACGTGCAGTTCTTCGCGGCCTGCGCCGGCCCCGCCTGGCACGTCCTGCTCAGGGACCACGGCCACCTCGACATGCTCGACGACCTCTCGGGCACATACGTGCGCCGCGGCATGTGTGTGGGCGGCGCAGATCGCGAGGGGGCGCGCCGCACCACCGCCGGCCTGCTAGCGGTCTTCTTCCGCGGCACGCTCCAGGAGGATGCGGCCGCCCTGCGCGTTCTCTCCGACGCCGACGCCGCGCCGCTCCCGGTGGAGGTGAGCGCCAAGGTCCCGGAGGTGCGCGATGCGTTACGTGCTGCGTGACGGGCTCTTTGGCCCCGGCGACCCGTACGAGATCCCCAATGAGCACGGCTGGCGCGCGCTCGTGGCTGCGCCCGGCCAGCCCTGGCGTGAGTCGCTGATGATCCGCGACCGCGCCGGGATCGAGCGCGCCACCCTGACGCTCAGGCGCTACCCCTCGGGCGCGGCGTACGAGCTGATGCGCCGTGGCCGACCTCTGGCACTGGTCACACGCGAGGCCGGGCTGCTCTCATCAACGGTCGTGCTGTGCCTCGAGGAGGAGGGCGGCGAGGCGCGCGTGTGCGGTGATCTGGCGGCTAGCGAGTACCGCATCGCTATGGGCGACGCTGTGCTGGCCGAGGTCTCCCGGCGCTGGCACACCCGCGAGGGACTCTATGGTGTGGAGGTGGCCGACGGCCAGCGTGATGCGCTCCTGCTGGCCGCCTGCGTCGCGGTGGACGCTCTGGCGCGGCGCGCGGCGAAGGCGGGGCTGCGGGGCTGGCTGCGGCGCGCCGCCTAAGAGTGCGAGTGCGCGGCGTAGGGGTGCAAGAACCGCGCCCCTACGCCGCGCCGTGCTATAATCCCTCGCGTTCTCCACCCCCTATCCGAGAGGCAAGACATGACCGACAAGGACGCGACCTACGGCTTCGCCACGCGCGCCATCCACGCCGGGCAGGAGCCCGACCCCACTACCGGCGCGGTGATCGTGCCGATCTACCAGACCTCGACCTTCGCCCAGGAGGCGGTGGGCGTGCACAAGGGCTACGAGTACGCCCGCACCCACAACCCTACCCGCACCGCCCTAGAAACGGCCCTGGCCGCGCTCGACGGCGGCAAGCACGGCGTCGCGTTCGCCTCCGGCCTGGCCGCCGAGACCACGGTGCTGCTGGCCCTCTCCGCCGGCGATCATGTGATCGGCGGTGACGACGCCTACGGCGGCACCTATCGCCTGTTCACCAAGGTCTTCGCGCGCCACGGCATCAGCTTCGACTTCGTCGACACGCGCGACCCGGAGAACGTAGCCGAGGCCATCCGCCCCGAGACAAAGCTGGTGTGGCTCGAGACGCCCACCAACCCGCTGCTTAAGATCGCCGACATCGCCGGCATCTCGCGGCTGGCGAAGGAGCGCGGCGTGCTGACGCTGGTGGATAACACCTTCGCGTCCTCCTACCTGCAGCGCCCGCTCGAGCTCGGCGCCGACATCGTGCTCTACAGCACCACCAAGTATATGGGCGGCCACTCCGACGTGGTGAACGGCGCGGTGGTGCTCAACGATGACGAGCTGGCCGGGCGGCTGCGCTATCTGGCGAACGCCGCCGGCGCCATCCCCGGCCCGTTCGACTGCTTCCTGGTGCAGCGCGGCCTCAAGACTCTGGCGGTGCGCATGCGGCAGCACGGCGAGAACGGCCTGGCTGTGGCGCAGTTCCTCGAGCAGCACCCGGCCGTCGAGCAGGTGATCTACCCCGGCCTGCCCTCGCACCCCCAGCACGAGCTCGCCAAGCGCCAGATGCGCGGCTTCGGCGGCATGGTCTCCTTCATCCCAAAGGGCGGCCTTGAGGCCGCCAACCGCATCGTCACCAGCACCAAGCTCTTCACGCTGGCCGAGAGCCTCGGCGGTGTCGAGAGCCTGATCGAGCTCCCCGCGGCCATGACGCACGCCAGCGTCGCCGGCTCGCCGCTCGAGGTCCCGGCCGAGCTCGTGCGCCTCTCGGTGGGCATCGAGGACGTGGCCGACCTGCTCGCCGACCTGGAGCGGGCGCTCGGTTAAGATCCCGCAACCCTGTCCGGCCCGCGCCACACCGCGGGCCGGTTCTCCATCCGTCCCACGGCGATGCGCGTAGAATGTGGCATCACAATGCATCCGTACTAGGCGTGAAGGCGACACGACATGGACACCAAGCGCGCAATCGTCATCGGCTCCGGCTTCGGGGGCCTCGCTATGGCCCTTCGGCTGCAGAGCCTCGGCTTTGACACCACTGTTCTCGAGAAGCTCGACGGCCCCGGCGGGCGCGCCTACGTCCGCAAGGTGGACGGCTTCACCTTTGACATGGGGCCGACCGTCATCACGGTGCCGCACTTCATCGAGGAGCTGTTTTCCCTCGAGCGCGGCAGCTCCGGTCTCGACGCCCCCGACTTCCCACCGCACGTGCTGCGCCCCGACGCCCGTATCCGCAGCGGCGTCTCTGGCGGCCCGGCAACCTCGAAGTACGTCGAGATCATCCCCATCCTGCCGTTCTACCGCATCTACTTCGACGACGGTACCTTCTTCGACTACGACGGCGACCCCGAGCACACCCGTGAGCA
Organism: Chloroflexota bacterium; assembly: GCA_039805565.1. Lineage (GTDB taxonomy): Bacteria > Chloroflexota > Chloroflexia > Chloroflexales > Roseiflexaceae > CALJIC01. Next base: position 56,252 of record JBDLTZ010000256.1, read on the forward strand.
GATCCGCCGCCTCGCGCCGCAGGACCTCGAGGGGTACGAGCGCTTTCACGAGGCGGCGAAGGCGATCTTCGAGCGCGGCTTCCTCGAGCTCGGCTACACCTACTTCGGCGACGTCCAGAGCATGCTGAAGGTCGTGCCCGAGCTGTTCAAGCTCGACGCGGTGCGGTCGCTGTTCTCGTTCACCAGCCGCTACTTCACCAGCGACAAGCTGCGCCAGGTGTTCAGCTTCGAGCCGCTCCTGGTGGGCGGGAACCCGCTCAGCGTGCCGGCGATCTACGCCATGATTCACTTCGTGGAGAAGACCTGGGGCATCCACTTCGCCCGCGGCGGCACCGGCTCGCTGGTGAACGGCTTCGTGCGTAAGCTCGAGGACATGGGCGGCAGCATCCGCTACAGCAGCGAGGTCAAGCGCATCATCGTGACCGACGAGCAGGGCCGCGAGCCGCGCGGTCTGCGCGCCCGGCGCATCGCCCGCGGCGTGGAGCTGGCCGACGGCACGCGCCTCGAGGCCGACGTGGTGGTCTCGAACGGGGACTACGCCACCACCTACATGCGCCTGATCGACAGAAAGCACCGCCGCATCAACTCCGACCTGCGCGTGCGCCTGGCCCGCCAGTCGATGTCGCTGATTGTGATCTACTTCGGCTTCCGCGCTGATGGGCTGAACCTTGACCTGCGCCACCACAACATTATCCTCGGGCCGCGCTACGAGGAGCTGCTCAAGGACATCTTCCAGCGCAAAGTCCTGGCCGAGGATTTCTCGCAGTACCTGCACATCCCGACCCTCACCGACCCGAGTCTGGCGCCCGCCGGGCACCACGCGGCCTACACCCTGGTGCCCGTGCCGAACAACAGCAGCGGCCTGGACTGGTCGAAGCTGGGCGAGCCGCTGGCCGACAAGGTGCTGCGCTTCCTCGACGAGCGAGGCTACATCCCCGGCCTGATGGATCGTCTGGTCCACAAGAGCTTCATCACGCCGGATTACTTCGAGAGCGCGCTCAGCAGCTGGCAGGGCAACGGCTTCGGCGTCGAGCCGATCCTGGCGCAGTCGGCCTTCTTCCGGCCGCACAACCGCAGCGAGGACATCGAGCGGCTCTACCTCGTGGGTGCGAGCGTTCAGCCCGGCGGCGGCACCCCCTCAGTGATGATGTCGGCCAAGATGACGGCGCGCGTGATCGCGCAGGATTATGGTCTTGTGACCGCCGCCGGCCGCGCCCGGCCCGCCTCCGAGCCGGTGGCGGAGGTGGTACCGTAGCCCTGGCCCAAACATGGCGCCGGTGCTGCGACTCTCGCGGCACCGGCGCTCATCTATTTGCAGTACAATGAGTAGTGTCGGCCCCGCGCCGCGCCGTATCCCGCCGAGCTTGCGTAAGGAAGTCGATGTCATCACCCGAGTTGGTCTTCAACCAGCGCTACCGCGTGATCTACGCCGTCGACGAACGCCCCGGTAGCCGTGTGCTCCGCTGCCGCGATGACCAGAGCGGGAGGCTTGTGCTGGTGGCCGAGCTGCCAGCCGCCGATGCCGAGGCGCGCGAGAGCGTCGAGCTGCTTGCCAAGCAGATCACCACCGTCAGCTCCAACATGCTGCTGCCGCTCACCGACCACTTCGCCGAGGGTGAGAGCTACTACCTGGTGTGCGATGACCCTGGAGGGCAGGACCTCGAGCGCCTCCTCCGCACCCGCGGCGGACCGCTGCCTGAGGCCGAGGCGCTCAGGGAGGCCGGGCGCCTGCTGGAGCTGGTCGAGCACCTGCACGACCAGCGTCCGCAGCTGCTGCTCGGTGAACCGATGCCGGGTGATGTTCTGGTAGCCGAGAGTGGTGCGTGGGCCGTAACGCCGTTCACGCTGGCGCGGCCGATTGGGCAGGGGCCCTCGCCCTACCGCGCCCCTGAGCTCGCCCAGGCTGACGCCGAGCCCACCCGCGTGAGCGACCTGTACGCCGCCGCGGCGCTGCTCTACCACGCGCTCACCGGCTGGGCGCCGCCCTCCGCTGAGCAGCAGCAGGCCGGCATGCCGCTCAACGGCCCGCGCGTGCTCAACCCGCAGATCTCGCAGCTCGCGGAGCAAGCACTGCTCCGCGGCCTGCAGCTCAAGCCGCTCAACCGCTACCAGACGGCGCGCGAGATGCGGATCGCGCTCGAGACAGTGCAGATGCTCGGCGGCCGCTCGCTCGGCCTTGGGCCAGATGTCTTGAGCGGCTCTGAGATGCTGCCCTCGAACATGGGCGCCGAGGCCCAGGGGAGGCCGACGCTCCACATGCCGCCGCCGAGCACTTCGGCGACGCAGACCCTCCCGCCGGCGCAGCCGGCGCCTGCCCCACCGCCACAGTACCCGCCGCAGGGGTACGCGCCCGGGCAGGCCTACCAGCCCGGTGCTCCGCCCTACTACCCGCCGCAGCCGCAGAAGCGCGGCGGGATCAGCACCGGCTGCTTGATCGGCATCGCCGTGCTTCTGGCGCTCATGGCGCTCAGCATCTGCGTTGCGCTCGCGCTGCTGCTCCCCGGGGGGCCGCTGCGCGGCCTCGTCGGGCTGGCACCCATGGCCGCCGCGCCCACCAGCGCGCCCGCAGAGAGCGCCGCCACCCCTGCCCCGGCAGTCCCCGATACCACGGCTGACCCGGGCTCCACGGCGGCGGCGACCCAAGCGCCGCCCGCTGCGGCCCTCGCCCCAGGCGCAATCACTGCCACCAACGCTGAGACCATCACCCAGACCGCCGAGCTCACCGGCACGGTGCTCGGGCCGGCGGCCTACGCCCCGAACGGGGCGTCCCTTGCCGTCGGCGTCAGCAGCGGCGTCGCCCTGCTCGACGCCGAGACCCTCGAGAGCCGTGCGCAGCTCGGGGCGCACAGCGGCAGGGTCACCTCGCTGGCGTGGTCCGCCGATAGCTCCCTCCTGGCCAGCGGCGCCAGCGGCGACGACGCCCGCGTGATCGTGTGGGACGCCGCTGCAGGAGCGCAGCGCCACGTTCTGACGGGGCACACCGGCTGGATCCGCAGCCTCGCTTTCTCCCCTACTGGTGCGACGCTGGCCTCCGGCAGCACCGACCAGACGATCATCCTGTGGGACGCGCAGAGCGGCCAGCAGCTTCGCACGCTCACCGGCCATACCTCGATGATCGGCGGGCTAGCCTTCTCACCCGACGGCGCGCAGCTCGTCTCTGGCTCGCGCGACGGCACGGTGCGGCTGTGGGACGTGGCGACTGGGCAAGAGGTGGCCGGCTTCAGCTTCCGCACCCCAACTGACCCGACCACCACGGCGCGCTACTGGACCACCGGCATCTCGTTCACCCCCGATGGCGCGCGCATCGCCGTGGGCGCGACGAACGGCGTGGTGTATGTGCTGGACGCGAAGACCGGCGACGAGCTGCGCCAGCTCCAGGGGCACACGAACTGGATCGTCATCCGCGGCGTTTCGTTTGGGCCTGACGGTACGCTGTACACCGGGAGCCTTGATGGCACGGTGCGAGCCTGGGACCTCGACAGCGGCCAGCAGACGGCGGCATTCAACGGCCACTCCCTGGATGTGTTCGCTATCGCGGTCAGCGGTGATGGCGCCCGCCTGGTTTCGGTGAGCGACCAGGAAGGGCGCGTGATCATCTGGGATGCTGCCACCGCCAGCCCGGTCGACACACTCCGCGTCGGGCAGGGGGTTGTGACGTCGATGGCGTTCTCGCCGGACAGCGCGGTGCTGGGCTCGGTGGGGTACAACGGTGTCATCCAGCTGCGGCTTCTGGCTGATGGGCGCTCGCGCTCGCTGGCCGGCTCTGTCTCGGCCTCACAGGCGCTGGCCTTCCTGAACGAGGGCCGCCTGGCGGCGATCACGGACGAGGCCTCGGTGGTACTGATTGATGTGGCGGCGGAGAATACGGCGCAGCTCAGCGGGCTGAGCAGCGCCCCGGCGAGCGTGGCGGCGAGCGCGAACGGCTCGCTCCTGGCGAGCGGTACGCTCAGCGGCACGGTGACGCTGTGGGACGGCCGCACTGGCGAGGTGGCGGGCGAGCTCAGAGGGAGTCTGCCGGTGGGTGCTCTGCTGGCCTTCTCCTCCGACGCGGGGCTGCTGGCGGTGGGCGGCCCGCCGAACGACCCGCGCATCGAGGTCTGGGACCTTGCGCGGCGCGAGGTGCTCCACACCATCGTGGGCGCCGAGGCCCCGATCGGCACGCTGGCCTTCCAGCCCGGCGGCGCGCTGCTCGCCGCGGCGGACCTGAACGGCGCGCTGACGCTCTACGATAGCGCGAGCGGCGCGCAGATTCGGACGATCCAATCCTCGCCGGAGAATGGCTGGTTTGCCGGGATGGGCTTCTCTCCCGACGGGGGGCTGCTTGCCACCGGCACGCCCACAGGCCTCATCCAGCTCTGGAACCCGGTTACCGGCGCTGAGATCGCCAGGCTGGAGCAGGACTTCGGCGTCGTCTCACTCGCGTTCAGCCCCGATGGTACGCGCCTCGCGGTCAGCGGCCGCGACGCAAGCGTGCGCCTCTACGAGGCTCCGTAGCGCGTCTTTCCTGCCGTGGGCTCGCCTCGCAGCGGCGCGCCGCGGCGCGCGATGATTCTGCCCGCCAGCGCCATCGGCGGGCGCTCCACCACGTGATAGGCCACGAGCGCCACCGTTACCGACGCGAGCACCCAGCAGGCGACCGCCAGCGCGGGGTGCGGTACGGCGAAGGCGTAGATTACGAACATGTGAAACAGGTAGAGCGAGTAGCTCGCCTCCCCCACTGCCACGAGCCACTGTGGTGGGCTCCACCGCCACGCCAGCGCCGCAACGAACACGGTGACCCCCGCCGTCCGAGCTACCATCCACGCCGGGTATCCGCCGAGAGCTGATAGAAGCGTCACTAGCATCAGGAGCGCGCCTGCGGCGGGCAGCACCGTCTGCTGGGGTGGTTGCCCGCGCCAGATGCGGTGGCTCAGCACCCCGAGCAGCAGCACGCCCAGGTTCGAGAGCATCCAGTTCGAGGTGACGTTGCGGGGCGGATCCACACCGAGTAGCGGCAGCACCCCGTCGGTCACGACCGCGCCGCAGAGCACCACTAGCAGCAGCGCATCGGTGCGCTCACGCAGTCGGGTGAGCACCAGCAGGGTGAGGATGCCGTACAGGAAAAGCTCGAGCTCGAGCGTCCAGTAGATCGGCAGCAGCAGCTTCTGGCCCGCCAGCCCGCCGATCATCGCGGCGTTTGCTGCCAGCCGGACGGCGCTGAGCGGCTCAGGGGCGTACCAGGCGGCCAGGGCCACACTCACCCAGTAGGCGGGGAACAGCCGGAACAGCCGCTTGAACCAGAACGTGCCAAGCGGCGTGCGCTCCAGCGAGGCGGCAATCACGAAGCCGCTGATAAGGAAGAAGAGTGTGACGCCGAAGTAGCCCGGGTTGAAGCCGGTATAGCCGATCGTCAGGCCGTAGTCCCAGTAGAGGCGCTCGAATGCGTGCTGCAGAACAACGGAAAGGGCAGCTACTGCCCGCAGGGCGTCGAGGTGGGTAAGACGCTGGCTCATAGGACCTCGAGTGCTCCGGGGATATTCCGCTCCCCGCACGCATCCGACTATATCTCATACGGCCTGCGCTGAACACTCCTCACCGGTCCTTAGTGCGGTAGTACCAGAGCGCTCCTGGCATACGAAGGGTGTAGGAGCCGCAGCCCCTACACCCTTGCCTTGTGCTGATGGGCGTCTGCAGACTGGAGGTCATTTTCTCCTTAGGCTCTCTCGGCGGCAGGTGCGTGACCACCGACCTGCCGCCCGGCGACCCAGCCGTAGAGCCCCACGAGCAGCAGCACCACCAGCACCAGCAGGTAGATCCACCCGTTGGGGCTGCCCCACGCCAGCTCCCCCGGGTAGCGCGCCAGGGCCACGAACTGCAGCACGCCGAATACGACCGAGCTGACCAGCATCGGGCGGGCCCGCAGCAGATCGGCCTCATAGGCGGCGTGCCCGGCGGCGATGCCCAGCCCAATCAGCCACGCCCCGATCGCCCGCGCTGTGAGCGGCGTGAGCGCCCAGGGCCACACCGGCGCCGCAACCGTCGGGGCCAGGAGCAGCGCGATCCCGAGCGGCAGGAACAGCACGGCGATCCCGGTCTGCGTGGCGCGCATCCACAGCGGCATCGGCGACTCGCGCGGCGGATCGCCCCCCGGCTGGCGCAGCTGGAAGACGAGGAGGATCGACATAATGATCGGAACGAACGCGTAGACTGCCAGCCAGAACCAGGTGCCGGCGCGCGTGAACAGATCGGGAACGCCGAAGTGGAAGCGCTCGATGTGTAGCAGCGTCACCACCAGCGTGAGCGCCGTGAAGGAGATCACGGCCGGCACGGCGATGCGCGCGTGCGACCACCAGCGCTGGCGCGCGGACATCACCTCCAGCACGCACGCCGACCAGTACGATGCGCCGAGAAAGGCGGCGGTCAGCGCCGACTGGATCGTCCAAGCGAAGAAGCGGTCGGTCTGCTCGGTGAGGAGGTACAGCGTGATCCCGACAGCGAACACCAACCCCCCGGCCGTGTAGAGCATCCGGCTCATCCCCGCCGTGAGCGGGCGCATGCTCGCCCGGCTTCGGTCCTGCATACGTGGCCTCCCCTACTCCTGGAAGCTTCGTGCGGCAGTCTTTCCTAACTGTGCATGGACGTCGTTTTAATACGTTACCTGCACCGAGGTACCCACTGGCGCCCAGCCGTAGAGCCACTTGGCGGCCTTGAGCGGCAGGTTGACGCAGCCGTGCGAGGGGCGCGCGCCGGTGCCGAAGAGGTTGTGCCAGTATGTGCCGTGTAGTGCTACGTCGCCGTTGAAGTACATCACGTTCGGCACGTTCGGCACCACCCACGGCTCGCCGTCGGTCACGCCGTCCATGGTCTGGATGGGGAGCTTGGCGTAGATGCTGTAGCTGCCGGTCGGCGTTTTCATGCCGTCGCGCCCGGTGGCCACTGGCGCGTCGAAGACGAGCTCGCCGCCCTCGTAGGCGTACAGCCACTGCTCGCTCAGGTTGACCAGGACGCGCTTGCCGCTCATCGCAGGCCCAGGGGCTGGCGCGGTGCGCGCAGGTGCGGCGGCAGGCGGCACAGGTGCGGGGGCCGCCGCGAGGTCGGGGGCCGGCGGCGCGGGCTTCGGCTGGGCGTTCGGCGCGGGGCGCGCGGCAGGGAACAGCGCCGGTGCCGCGCCCGCCGGCACTGTGCCCAGCACGGCCATGTCGGGCGCGAACGGCGCGGGGGCACCGGCCTCCGTGAGCCCTGGGTTAGGCACGGGCGCGGTGCCGAGGCCACGCATCAGCGCCAGGGCCCGCCCGAGGTCAGCCACCTGGATCTCGTCCGGCGTGCCGGCCAGGTCAGGGTCGCGCTCGAGGCGCGCGCGCTCGAAGTACTGCACCTTGCGCTGGCCGCGCGGGGTCTGCTCCCACAGCGGCTCGCTGATCGGCGGGCCGAAGAGCGCTTCCCCGCCCCTCGTGCTCCAGAACGAGAGGAACGGCTCGCGCAGGCTGTGCCGCGTGGCCTCGAAGAAGAGCTCGCCGGCGGCGACGCGGCGCGGCGGCATAGGCGGGAAGCTGCGGAAGAGCGCGGCAGCGTACTCGGCGGCCACGGCGCCGGTGCGGACCGAGAGCGCCCCCGTCGCGGGGTCGAGCGCCTGCTCGAGCCGCCCCCGCTCGAAGTACTGCGCGGCCCCCGCCCCGTCGACGCTATAGGCCTCCGTCACCGGCGCGCCTAGCAGCCGCGGTCCATCGTGGGCCTGCCAGAATGCCATGAAGCCGTGCTCGTCGGTGAGGGTGTGGCCGGTGGCGGGGAAGTACAGGCCGGCCTGCTGGGCGCGCGCCGAGGGGATGGTGTGGTCGGCGAGCAGCGCGAGGATGAGGCAGCCGACGACGCGGGTGGGCCATGACGGCATGGCGGTGCTCCTCGTGGCAGTTCATGGCTTTAGAGTGGGATTCATGCCTGTAAGGCGATTATAGCGTGTAGCGTTGCGGTGTCAAGCCCTCTGGCAGCGATATGCTGCCGTAACATCCCCCCTCAACGCCTGATACCGTCCGGCTTGGCTTGACACATACTCACCACTGATATCCTGGTCGACACCTGGTCCGTCCTGCGCGCTGTCGTGGTCCAGCGCATCCTCTCCCACCCGTATCAGGATGGCCTTGCACAGCTCGGCACGGGGCGTGCGGCGCAGTGCGACCGCCTGTGCAGTGCGCTGGAGGGCGCACAGGTGCCCGTCGCGAACGTCTGCTCCGCCGGCCAGCCGCCGCGCAGCAGCGACGGTGGGACAGCGTGGCTGCGGGAGGCTGTGTGGTACAATCCCCTGCTAAGGTCAGGTGCCCACAGCAGGGCGCCCGCGCTATGAGGAGAGTACCTCATGCCAACGCTGCTGACCGCAGAGAAGCTGCGCCGCCGTATCATCGATATGGGCGACTGGGGTGATCCCCGCACCAGCGCCAGCATCTACACCGCCGCCGTCCGTGAGACCCTCCCGATCGAGGACGTCCAGACGATACCCGCGCCGGGCACGCCGCCTGACAACGCCATGTCCCTGCCTCCCCCGCCCGCCACCTCGGGATGGCGCACGCTGCGCCGCGGCGAGGTCTGGGGCGGCGACCCCACTAACCCCGATAACCCCGAAATACGCATCCCCTGGGGCATGCCCGCCGACGGCGGCCACAACCACTGGCTGCGCGCCACTCTGCGCGTCCCCGCCGAGTGGCGCGGCCGCACCGTCCGGCTGCACTTCGCCTGGGAGGGGCACGGTCAGGCGAGCGTCGAGGGCATCCTGTACATCGACGGCCAGACCGTGGCGGGCATCGACGAGCCGCACAACGCCGTGGTGCTGCCGCCGAGTGCGCACGAGGGCGAGCACGAGCTGCTCATCCGCGCCTACGTGCCCTACCGCCACCCGTTCGGCGGCCTCAGCCTCCAGCTCTACGACGAGGAGATCTTCCAGCTCGCCACCACGATGTTCGCCGCGTTTGGCGCCTCCGAGACCATGCGCGACGCCGAGCCGGCCAAGCACGCGCTGCTGGACCGCGTGAACAACGCCTACAACATGCTCGACCTGAGCGAGGGGTGGCACAGCGAGCGCTTCGCCCAGACCGCGCACGAGGCGCTGGCCTACCTGCGCCAGAACCTCACGGCCGGCTTCCAGGGCGGAACCCGGCCTACCGTCCTCGCCACCGGGCACGCCCACATGGACGTGGCCTGGCTGTGGCCGCTGTGGCGCACGCGGCAGAAGATCGTCCACACGGTCGCCACCGCGCTCCACCTGATGGACCGCTACCCCGAGTACCACTTCAGCATGAGCCAGCCGCAGACCTACGCCTACCTCAAGCAGGATGACCCCGAGCTCTACGCGCGCATGAAGCAGCGCGCCGCCGAGGGCCGCTTCGAGCAGGTGGGCATGATGTGGCTCGAGACCGACTGCAACGTGCCGAGCGGCGAGTCGATCGCGCGCCAGCTCAACCACGGCGCGCGCTTCTTCGAGCAGGAGTTCGGCCAGCAGAGCCACGTTGTCTGGCTGCCCGATGTCTTCGGCTACAGCGCCGCGCTGCCCCAGCTCATGCGCCTGGCCGGCATCCAGTGCTTCATGACCACGAAGATCAGCTGGAACCAGTTCAACCGCATGCCGGTGGACACCTTCCGCTGGCGCGGCATCGACGGCACCGAGGTGCTGGCCCACTTCGTCACCGCTACGGACCAGGCCGTCAAGGTCAACCCGGTCGAGGCGCAGTTCTACACCTACAACGGTAGCATGCTCCCCGCCGAGGCCTTCGGCCTCTGGAACCACTACCGCCAGAAGAACGTCAGCGACGAGGTGCTCTACATCTACGGCTACGGCGACGGCGGCGGTGGCCCGACCGAGGAGATGCTGTCACTGGCGCGTGGCATGGCCGACCTGCCCGCCTTCCCGCAGGTCAAGCCCGGGCGGATCGAGCAGTTCTTCGAGCGCCTCTATGAGCGCGTTTGGGAGCACCCGCAGACCCCCACCTGGGTCGGCGAGCTGTACCTCGAGTTCCACCGCGGCACCTACACCAGCCAGGGGCGCACGAAGCAGAACAACCGCCGCTCTGAGCTGCTGATGCGCGAGGCTGAGTGGCTCGACGCGTGGGCTGTCACGCTTGGCGGCCAGAGCCGCCAGGAGCAGCTCGACGCCGCCTG
>JBDLTZ010000257.1:0-4939 GCA_039805565.1 Chloroflexota bacterium
CACCCCAGCCGCCAGGCGCGCCACCTCGGCCGGCGCACCGGTTGCCGTGATGGTCCGCAGCAGCTTCTCGCGCGCGTAGAAGTCGAGCAGCGGCGCCGTCTGGGTGTGGTACACCCGCAGCCGCTGCCGCACCACCTCGGGACGGTCGTCGTCGCGCTGTACCGCCTGGCCGCCGCGCTCGCGGCAGCGCAGCATGCTTGCCAGATCGTCCACGTGGATCGGGAAGGGGTCGCCAGCGCCCTCGCAGATCCGCCGCCCGCTCAGCCGCCGTACCACCTCGTCGTCCGGCACTTCGAGCGCCAGCACCGTGTCGAGCGTGCGGCCGAAATCCGCGAGGATCATCGAGAGCCCCAGCGCCTGCCGCTGCGTGCGCGGGTAGCCGTCCAGCAGGATGCCCTGCCGCTCGTCGAGCGTCTCCAGGCTCCGCCGCAGCACCCGGTCCATCAGCGAGTCCGGCGCCAGGTCGCCTTGGTCCAGCAGCGGCCCCACCTCGCGCCCCAGCCGCGTGCGTGCCTTGATCTCCGAGCGTAGCAGCTGGCCGGTCGAGATCATCACAAACGCCGGCCGCTGGTGGATCAGCTCCTCGGCGATCGTGCTCTTGCCGGCGCCCGGAGGCCCGATCAGCACGACATTGAGCGGTCGGTCCGTCGTCTGTGTTGTCATGTCAGCCTCTCCCCACAGGTCCCGTCAGACTATTATACCGCTCCCCCATTCGTCCGGTCCCAGAGTGGTTGGCGCGCACTGGGAACCGTATTTGCCCGCCATATGCTTGTGTGCTATACTTTTCGACGGTGCGCTAAACGGCCCCAAATACACACACCTCCCGATCGTGCCAGTTCCTGCCGGCTCGGCGTCGGCCCTGCTGCGAGCTGAAGGGGGTGGAGGCATCAGCGTTACGTCCTGATAAGCTAAGGAGCGAAACACACCCATGTCCGAGAACCAGGCCAGCACGAGCCAGCGGCTCGTCTCGATCAAGTCGCTGCTCGAGTCCGGCTCGCACTTCGGCCACCAGACCAAGCGCTGGAACCCGAAGATGCGCCAGTACATCTTCACCGCGCGTAACGGTATCCATATCATCGACCTTCAGAAGACTGTCGTCGGGCTCCAGGGCGCGTACCGCTACGTGGCCGACGTGGTCGCCGGCGGTGGCAAGATCCTCTTTGTGGGCACCAAGAAGCAGGCGCAGGAGACGATCGCCGAAGAGGCGAGCCGCGCAGGTCAGCTCTACATCACGCAGCGCTGGCTCGGTGGCACGCTCACGAACTTCTCCACCATGCGTAAGCGCCTGCGCTACCTGACGGACCTCGAGGCCCAGCGTGACCGCGGCGACTTCGCCAAGCTCACCAAGGCCGAGGGCCTCAAGCGCGAGCAGGAGATCGAGAAGCTCAACAAGGTCTTCGGCGGCCTGAAGACGATGGACCGGCTGCCCGGCGCGCTCTTCATCGTGGACCCGCACAAAGAGGAGCTCGCGGTCAAGGAGGCCCAGAAGGTCGGTATCCCGATCGTCGCGATGGTCGATACGAACTGCGACCCGGACCCGATCAACTACGTCATCCCCTGCAACGATGATGCCATCCGCAGCATCCGTCTGATCACGGGCAAGATGGCCGACGCCGCGGTCGATGGCTCGAACCGGCGTGAGTCCTCGCAGGCTGACCAGATGCGCGGCGGCCGCTACGATCGCCTTGCGCCGTCTCCGGAGCCGGCGGTTGAGCCGGGCACCGAGGCCGAGCCGGTCGTCGAGGCCGAGCCCGTCGAGTAGCCGAGCGCGGACGGCCGCGCTGCAAGAGCGTTCAGGAAGACTGAAGGCTCGCGCCCCGCGCGGCCTTCGCTCTTCCGTTTTTATGCGTATAGTATCAGTACTACCGAGGAGAGAGCAGTGGCAGAGATCAGCGCCCAGATGGTGAAAGAGCTCCGCGAGCGCACCGGCGCCGGCATCAAGGAGGCCAAGGACATCCTGGTGCAGACCGGCGGCGATATGAAGAAGGCGATCGACATCCTGCGCGAGAAGGGCCTGAAGGTCAGCGATAAGGTCGCCGGCCGCGAGGCGCGCGAGGGCCGCATCGAGATCTATGTGCACTCCGGCTCGCGCATGGCCGCTATGGTCGAGCTGAACTGCGAGACGGACTTCGTCGCGCGCACCGAGGACTTCATCCAGCTCTCGAAGGAGCTCGCGCTGCACATCGCCGCGATGAACCCGCGCTACCTGAACGTCGAGGATGTCCCGGCTGCCGACGTCGAGGCTAGCGGCATGAAGCCCGAGAAGTTCTACGAGGAGCACGTCCTGCTCAAGCAGCCGTTCGTGCGCAACCCCTCGGAAACGATCGAGGACCGCATCAAGGCGGTCGTCGCTAAGATCCGCGAGAACGTCGTCGTCCGCCGCTACGTGCGCTATGAGATCGGCGCCTAGCTAGGGGTGCGGCGCGCGGGGCTGCATGGTGCCGTCAACCGCAGCCCCGCGGATAAGCCGTAGCGCAGACCTATGCCAGACCCGAAGTATCACCGCATCCTCCTGAAGATGAGCGGCGAGGCGCTCGCCGGCGATAAGCGCGGCGATGCGCTTGACCACGATGTGCTCGACTACTACGCTCAGGAGATCGCGCGCGTCGTTCGCCACGGCGTCCAGGTTGCTGTGGTGCTCGGTGGCGGCAATATCTGGCGAGGTAATCGGGCGATCGCCCGTGGCATGGATGCCGCCCAGTCCCACTACATGGGGATGCTGGCGACGATCATCAATGCTCTCGCACTCCAGGATGCGCTCGAGCGCCACGGTATCATGACCCGGGCGATGACCGCTATTCAGATGAACGAGGTCGCCGAGCCCTATATACGGCGCCGCGCCACACGCCACCTTGAGAAGAACCGTGTTATCATCCTCGCGGCAGGCACCGGCAACCCGTACTTCACTACGGACTCCGCGGCCGCCCTGCGCGCCGCCGAGATCCACGCAGAGGTCGTGCTGATGGCTAAGAATGGGGTCGACGGCGTCTACAGCGCTGACCCGAAGCAGGACCCATCTGCCACGCGCTACAAACACATCACCTACATGGACGCGCTCAGCCGCGGCCTTGCGGTGATGGATAGCACAGCGCTGACCTTCTGCATGGATAACGATATCCCGATCATCGTCTTCAACTCGGTGGAGGCGGGTACCATCGAGCGCATTGTCCTCGGCGAGCAGGTCGGGACGCTCGTCAGCAACACGCCCCCGGCCTAGTGCCGGATTGTGGCCGTGATCGGCACGAAGAGCTCCGGCTCCTTCGTAGTCGCCCGTCGAAAAAGAGGTTGCGTATGGTCAACGATGTCCTTCGTGAGGCCGACACGAAGATGAAGAAGTCGGCTGATTCTCTCCGCCAGCACCTTGGCACAATCCGCACCGGCCGCGCCTCGCCCGCTCTGGTCGAGCACCTGCCGGTCGATGCCTACGGGTCGTCGATGCCGCTCAACCAGCTCGCTAGTATCCAGGTGCCCGACGCGCGTATGATCACGATCCAACCGTATGACGCCGGGATGGTGCGCGCAATCGAGAAGGCCATCCAGAACTCTGAGCTCGGCATTAATCCCACCAACGACGGCCGCGTCATCCGTCTTGCGATCCCGCCCCTCACCGAGGACCGCCGCAAGAGCCTGGTGAAGTCGGTCCGCCAGCACGTCGAAGAGTCGAAGGTCGCGCTCCGCAATATCCGCCGCGAGGCGCTCGACGACCTGCGCCAGCTTGAGCACGAGAAGCTGATCTCCGAGGATGACCAGCGACGCGGGCAGGAGAAGCTGCAGGAGATGACCGATCGCCATACGCGCGAGCTCGATCACATCGGCCAGTCGAAAGAGGCCGAAGTGATGGAGATCTAGCCCATAGGGGTTGCGATGACGCAGGAGAAGCCCGGGCGCCCACGCGTCCCGCGCCACATCGCGATCATCATGGACGGGAACGGACGGTGGGCGCGCAAGCGGGGCTTGCCCCGCCTCGCCGGTCACCGTGCCGGCACGGAGAACATCCGCCGGATCGTGACAGAGTGCGTCCAGCAGGGTGTCCGCCACTTGACGCTCTACGCGTTCTCTACCGAGAACTGGTCGCGCCCGTCGGCCGAGGTCGACGGGCTCATGCGCATTCTCGGTGAGTTCATCGACCGCGAGACGAATAACTTGCACCGAGAGGGCGCTCAGATCCGCCACCTCGGCCGCATGGATCATCTCTCGGACGTGCTACAGCGCAAGATACACTCCGCGATTGATGCGACGCGCGATAACACCCGCCTTACTCTGGCGGTGGCCTTCAACTATGGCGGTCGCGCCGATATCGTCGACGCCGTCCGCGCGCTCGTCGCTAAGGGCGTCCCACCCGACGCAATCACCGAAGAGGCGATCTCCGAGCACCTCTCGACGAGCGGCATGCCCGATCCGGACCTGATCATCCGTACGAGCGGCGAGTGGCGCCTCTCGAACTTTCTCATATGGCAGGCGGCATACAGCGAGTACTGGACGACGCCCGTCTTCTGGCCGGAGTTCAGCCCTGCGCATCTCCGCCAGGCGATTGAGGACTATGGACAGCGCGAACGCCGCTTCGGCGGTCTCTCCGAGGAAGGCTAGCTCCCTGAAGCAGCGTATCCTGAGCGCCGTCGTGCTCGCTCCTCTGGTTGTCGGGCTCGTCTGGTGGAGCCTGTGGACGCTCGTCGCACTTGTGACGGTCGCGACAGTCATCGCGACCGTCGAGCTCTACGGCGCCTTCGCACACGGCGGCTACCGCGCCCAGACACGCGTGGGCGTTCTGCTCGCTATTGCGCCGGTGCTCGCTGCCGCCCTCGAGGCGCTCACCGATACCTCCCTCATTCTGCCGGCACTCATCCTGGCGGTGCCCGTCAGCCTCGTAGCAGCCCTGAACCGGCACGCGGAGCAGGGTGCCCTCGCCGGCTGGGCGCTCACGGTCGTCGGCGCGCTCTAC
>JBDLTZ010000258.1:0-14561 GCA_039805565.1 Chloroflexota bacterium
AGGCGCGCCCACGACCGGCCGAGTACTGGCGCAGGAGCTCGTGTATGTCGAAGCACCCCCCCGCGGCCTGGCGCAGGACGGTCTTGGCCACAGGGCCCTCGAGGAAGAAGGGCGATGCACCGGCCATCATCTGGTAGCGCCGCCGCAACCAATGGCAATGCAGCCAAGGTATAATCGGATGTGTGGCGGCTGCCGACCGCGTCGCACCATACCGCGACTATTGCCGGAGAACACCATGAGCGACCTGCGCGAGGAATGGGAAGACCCTGGCGACGATTGGGGTGCCCCCCCGTTCGACACCCTCGCCGAGCTGACCGCTGCGGCCGATGGCCTCCTGGTGACCAGCGAGGCCGACCACCCGCTGGAGCCGTTCCGCTGGCCCGGACCAGACCCGATCACGCCCGAGGCCCTGCGGGACTCCCTCGGGCTCCCGCCCGACGCGCCGGCCGAGGTCGTCTCGCTCGACGCGTTCTTCAGCCCGCTGGCCTCATCGCAGGAGTGGTTCGACGACGCCCAGCGGGCCACCGCCGCGCGGTTCGCCACCCTGCGCGACCTGATCGCCGACCGCCTGACGGATGTCGCGGTCTACCGCCTCGGGCGCATCGAGGTCGCCGTCATCATCGCCGGCCGCGACCAGGCGGGCGCCACCGTCGGCCTGCGCACCACCCAGGTCGAGACGTAGCAGGAACATAGCCGGCTGTAGACACCGAGGAACAGAATGCGCCACCACGTCCACCCCGCTCCTCTCCGGCGAGCCGTGCTGCTCCTCGCCGCACTGCTCCTGCTGAGCCTGGCATCGTGCGCCGAGCTGCTCGCTACGCAGAGCGAGCTCGCTCAGACGCCGGCGGATCGCCGCGAACCCCACGGCCTCCACCTGGCCCTCGGCAGCCCCAGCGGCGCGGCGCCCAGCCCCACGAGCCCGCAGGACTACCTGATCGTCCGCCCGCAGTACGCCCTCTCCTACAGCCGCGACCGGGGGATCCCGAACTGGGTGAGCTGGCACCTTCAGCAGTCCGACCTGGGCCCGGTCGAGCGCTTCCGCGGGCCGTTCATCACGGACACGTCGCTCCCCGGCGGGTGGCCGAGGGTCGCCCACGGCGACTATACGGGCAGCGGCTACGACCGGGGCCACATGGTGCCCTCGGCAGACCGCACTGCAAGCGACGCCGACAACCAGGCGACGTTCATCATGACCAATGTGATGCCGCAGGCGCCGGCCGTCAACCGCGGGGCGTGGGAGCGGCTCGAGTCCCACGCCCGCGACCTCGTGGCGCAGGGCAACGAGCTGTACATCGTCGCGGGGGGCTACGGCTCGCAGGGGGAGCTCGCGGACGGCGCGCTCACCATCCCCTCCGCCCTCTGGAAGATCATCGTGGCGCTGCCGGAGGCCGGGGGCGACGACGCGGCGCGCGTCACGGCCGACACCACGGTGATCGCCGTCTGGATGCCGAACACCGACGACCTGGAGGGCAGCCCGTGGGAGGACAGCGCGACGACAGTGCGCTGCATCGAGGAGCGCACCGGCCTCACGTTCCTGGGCGCCGTGGATCCCGCGGCGAAGGCGGCGCTGGCAGGGGAGGGGTGCGCGGCGGGGGCAGGCGGCGTGGCGGCCGCCCCCGCCACAGCCCCGCAGGTCACAATCGCGGAGATCGTCTACGCCCCCAGGCGCAAGGCCACCGACGAGTACGTTGTGATCCGCAATGGCGGCGGGAGCCCCGTGGAGCTGACCGGCTGGACGCTGCGGGACCGCGCTGGGAACAGCTACACCTTCCCGCGCTTCACCCTCGGCGGTGGGGGCGAGGTGCGCATCTGGACGAAGGTAGGCGAGGATGACCGCGGCAACCTGTACTGGGACCAGCGCCAGGGCGTGTGGAACAACAGCGGCGGCGACGCGGCGCTCCTCCACGACGCGGCCGGGAACGAGGTCGCCCGCTACGAGTACGAGTAGCCGCACTCGCGCCAGCTGGGTGAGCCGTCCGGCCCGTAGGCAGGGCGCTGCACGGCCGCGCGAGATCTCAACTACAATCAGCGCGTGTAAACCTCTCCGTTCGAAGGAATGATGCCGTGACACAGGCCGATAACCATCAGACATTCGCTCCGGACTTCGACAGCAGCTCGCCCGCCTTCATCTGGTGGAACGGCAGCCTGGTGCCCTGGGAGCGCGCGACCGTCCACCTCACCAGCACCTTCTGGAGCGGGGTGACGGCGATCTTCGAGGGGATCATGTCGTACTGGAACGAGGACGCCGGGGAGCTCTACATCTGGCAGCTCGACGCCCACCTGCGCCGGCTGCTGCGCTCCCAGAAGCTCATGCGCCAGGCCTCGCCCTACAGCGTCGAGGAGCTGACGGCCGGCGTGCTGGAGCTGGTGCGCGCCCTCAACGTGCGCCGCGACACCTACATCTTTCCCTACTGCTACCCGCGCGGAGGCGGCAACTTCGAGAGCAGCACCAGCATCGGGCCGGAGCCCGTGGATATCGCGATCACGGCTCGGCCCAACGCCTCGCACCTCGGGAAGGGCTGGGTGCGCAGCGCCTGCGTCTCGTCCTACACCCGCATCTCCGACAACGTGATGCCGCCGCGGGTGAAGAACATCGCCAACTACCGCAACTCCAACCTCGCCATGGCTGAGGCCAAGATCGACGGCTACGACACCGCCCTCATCCTCAACACCACCGGCAAGGTGGCCGAGGGCCCCGGCGCCTGCCTCATGCTGATGCGCGACGGCGTGCTCGTGACGCCCAGCAGCACCGACTCGATCCTGGAGAGCATCACGCGCTCGTCGATCATCGAGCTGGCCCGGCGTGAGCTGGGGCTCCCGGTGGTGGAGCGCCCGGTGGACCGCACCGAGCTCTACGTGGCCGACGAGATCTTCCTGGTGGGCACGGCGGCCGAGATCCTGGCGATCGGCTCGGTGGACCGCTACACGATCGGGAGCGGTGGCATAGGCCCGGTCACGGCGCAGCTCGACGCCATCTTCCAGGACGTGGTGCGCGGCCGGCGGCCGGAGTACGCTCACTGGAGCACCCCCGCGGGGATCGCGGCGCGCTGAGCCGCGGTCTGGGGCGTAGGGCGCTGGGGAAGAAGAGCGAGGGCCGGCACCCCTTGAGGTGTGCCGGCCCTCGCGCGTGCTAGCGGCGGGCGAGCGGCAGCTCGGTCACGCGCAGGTTGGTGCAGCCGTAGGGCACCAGCGCAACCTCCTCGGCTGGCTCCGTAGCGGCTGCGTCGGCGGGTGGCGGCTCCGCCGCGCCGTGGGCCACGCCCCAGCCCGGCACACGGTACGCCGTGGCGCACAGCTCCAGCGGCGCCCCCTCGGGCGAGAACGGCACCTCCCCCACCCCCCTCCGCACCAGCCGGAGCGAGCCATCCAGATCGCCCAGGTCCAGGTCGAGCGCGTAGCCCCACGGGGTCGTCGGGTGCACCTCGTAGTCGTACGCCACGCGCGGGTCGGCGGTGGGCCCCGAGCGGTTGTACGGCTCCACCGGCCGCCACTCCTCGCCAACCCGCAGCGCGAACACCAGCGGCCCGCGCTCGATCGCCACGCTGCCGTTGAAGCGCCGCTCGGCCACGAGGCGCATCGGCAGGCGCAGCTCTACCGCTGTCCGCCCCTCCCAGGTGCGCTCCACCCGCGCGAACGCACCCGCAGCAGCCGGCTCGGGCGGCCCATCGCCCACCGCCACCGTCGCCCCCTCGGCCCAGGCAGGCACCCGCAGGTGCAGCGGGAAGCGCGCCGGGGCGTCCGCCTCGACCACCACCCGCACCGTCTCGTCGAAGGGATAGTTGGTCTCGACCGTCACGCGCACCGCCTGCCCGGCGAGCTCCGCCTGCACAATACAGGGCGCGTAGGACACGGCCGCCAGCCCCCCATCGGGCGAGCCCATCCACAGGTGCGCGGCGAACTTCGGCCACCCCTGGTGCATGTTCGCCGTGCAGCAGCCGTAGTGCGGCTCCAGGCCGAACAGGTTCGCGTCCGCGTTGTTGTTCGTGTACACCCGGTCCTCAGCGATCGCGCAGACGACCTGGTTGGCCTGCTGCACGTACTGGTGCGCCCACATGTCGGGCGAGAAGGTGGCCGGGAGCGCGTTGAACGTGATCCGCTCCAGCCGGTCGGCCAGTCGCACGTCCCCGAGCGCGGCCACCAGCATCTCGAGCGAGTACATGTACTCGACCACCGCGCACAGCTCGGTGCCCTGCGACGGGCTTGTGCCGGCCAGGTGCTCGTCGCCGGTGAAGACCCCGGTGGCCTGGCCGTGGTAGTGGTCGAGCACGCCGATCATCTGGTGGACCGCGTCGCGGTCGGCCGGGTCGTGTGAGAGGCGGTACCAGAGGCCGGGCTGCTTGAGGGCCATCGCGTTGTTGACCACGTGCGAGGCCAGGTCGGTGCGGAAGGTCGTGAGCGGCTCGGGGGGCGCCGGCGGGTGGATCTGCTCGCGGCGCTGCTTCTCCGGGTAGGCGAACGGCTCGCGTGCAAAGTGGGCGCGCCAGTCGAAGCTCTGCTGGTACGAGGTGGCGGCCAGGTCGAGCAGCCAGTCCTCGCCGGTGCGCTCGTGGAGCCAGAAGAGGGTCACCGCCAGGTCCGGCCAGCGGTAGCGGCCCCAGTCGAAGAGCGGCTGGCGCGCGAGCAGGTCCTCGAGGAAGCGCAGGAAGCGCAGGGCCGCCGGGATGATGCGCGGGTCGCCGGTGGCCTCCTGGTACTGCGTGAGCGCCTTGAGCGCTACGAAGACCGGCCACGGGTCGTAGGCCAGCCGGCGCGTGTCGGACGTGTCGCGCAGCGGGCCGAGCCAGCCGTCGGGGTGCTGGCGCTCCAGGATGGCGTCGACCCAGCGGGCGACCTTCTGCTTCAGGAGCGGGTCGTCGAGCAGGAATGCCAGCGGCACGGCGCCGTCGAGCCAGTAGGGCCCGCGCTCCCATCCCTCGGCGGCGCCGCCGATCCAGGCGCTGTCGGCCACGTCGGGCCAGATCTCGTCGAGGTGGCCGCTGAGCCCGTCGGCCTGGATGCGGAGCTGGCGCAGGAGCCAGCCGGCCGGGCGGACCGCGCCGAGCGGGAGCGGCTGGAGGGCGGGCTGGAGCAGTGAGCGGGGTGGCATAGCGTGGTGTCTCCTTCGACGTTCAGGCGCGGCGCGAGGGCGGCGGTCCTCACGACCACCGCGCAGCAGGGGGGGATGCCTTGTACGTGCCGGCGCGGGGCATCGTACCACGGCGGGTAGGGCTGGTCAACGGCGGCCTACGCGCCCCCCCGCGCCACGCGCGCCACGACATCGAGGAGCTCGCCGAGGTCGAACGGCTTGGCGACGTACGCGCTGGCGCCCACCTCCTCGGCCCACTGCCGCGCGTCCTGCGCGGCCGTCATCACGATCACCGGGAGCCGGATGCCGCGCTCGCGCAGCACGCGCGCGAAGCTCCAGCCGTCCATCACCGGCATGCGCATGTCGAGCAGCACCAGCACTGGCACTATCTGCTCGAGCACCTCAAGCGCTTCGGCGCCGTTCGCGGCCGACAGGACCGTGTATCCCTCGTCGTCGAGGGCCGCGGCGACCACATCACGGATCGAGGGGTCGTCATCAATAACCAGGATGGGCTGCGACATGGCGTTCCTCCAGAGCAAGGGCGGCGGGCAGCGTGACGTGGAAGATCGTCCCTCCTCCGGGCCGGCTCTCGGCCACGATGCGGCCCCCGTGCTGCTCCACGATTCCGTGGCAGATATAGAGCCCGAGGCCCATCCCGGGGAACTGCCGGTCATCGACGTTCACGCCCCGGTGGAAGCGGTCGAACAGGTGCGGCAGGTCTGCGGGCGGGATGCCGATGCCGCGGTCCGCCACGGAGAGGTGCGCCCCGGCCTTGTCCTGCCAGATGCGGATCGTGATCGGGCCACCCTGAGGGCTGTACTTGACCGCGTTCTCGACAAGGTTCTCCAGGAGCTGCTCGATGCGCAGCGGGTCATACACCCCGACGATCGAGTCGCTCACCTCGACCAGGCAGGGGTGGTGCGGGGTGCGGTGGCGCGCTGCGATGCCGCGGGCCACGGCCGTCAGGTCCGTCGGCTCGCGCCGGCCGAGCAGCCGCCCCTGCTCGGTGCGCGCGGCATCGAGCAGGTCGCGCACCATCCCGCGCAGGCGCTCGCTCTCCCTGATGATGCGCTGGATGCTCGCCCGGTCCACCGGCCGCTCGGGGGTGCGCTCGAGGCGCCGGTCGATCAGCTGCGCCTGCGCGATGATCGTCGTGAGCGGGGTCTTGAGGTCGTGCGCGGCGGCCGAGAGGAAGTCCTCCTTCAGGCGCGTGGCCTCCTCGCGGGCGCGGACCTCCGCCGCCTCGTCGATCAGGCGCCGGCTCTCCAGGATGACCGCCGCCTGGTCCGCCAGGAGCTGGGCGAGCGCCAGGTCGTCCCCGGCGAAGATCGGCGCGCGGGCGGCCCCGGCGGTAAGCACGCCCAGGCGGCGGTCGCCGGCCGTGATGGGCGCGGCGAGCACCGCCCGGGCGGTCTCGTCCAGGCGAAACAGCTTGGTGAGCCCCGGGTCGTAGCGCATATCGGGGAAGAAGCGCGGCTGCTGCGCGCGGAAGACCACGGCCGCCGGGAGCTCGCTCGTAGCTGGGACATCGAACGGCCCGCTGTTGGTGGCGAAGCGCAGCGCCTCGACCTCGGCGTCCCACAGACCGATGTACGCGCCGGACGCGCCGAGGGAGGCCGAGACCCCCTGCTCGAGCGCCCGCACGATCGCCGCGGTGTCCTCGAGCCGGGGCAGCTGCGCCGCGCGTTCAAGGAACGCGCGCAGCTCGGGCTCCTGCCAGATGCGGCGCAGGAGCCGCGGCGGCGCGAAGCCCACGTAGTAGCTCACGCCCGTGGCCAGACCGAGGAGGTCGGCGAGGAAGCGGGCGTCGCCCGGGCTGAGCGGCAGCCAGCGGGGCAGATCGCCGGCTACGAAGTTGAGCACCAGGAACAGCGATCCGAGCGTCACCGCCGCCAGGCGTCGCCTGGTCACCCCGCGCGCCCGTCGCGTGGCCGCAGCCCCCGCGGCCACGACGTAGCCGAGGACGCTCACGACCCCGAGGAGGAGCAGGCTGTCCAGCCACGTGGGGCGGCCGGTGGGCCAGAGCCACACCACGAGCACGCCGGTGGCCACTGCCGCGGCGACGACGCGGTGGAGCCGGGCCGACACGCCGATCACATCGTCGATCAGGCGGAACAGCAGGTAGGGCAGGGCCAGGAGGGCTGTGGAGACAACGGCGACGAGTGCAGGGCTCGGGGAGAGCAGCCCCGTGTCGTGCAGCACACTGATGGCGATGACGAGCGCGGCCGCCGTGAAAAAGAAGGCGATGTCAAGCGAGGCGCGCGTCGGGCGGCGGATCGCCTGAAGGCTGGTCACGAGGCCGATCAGGAGAAAGATCCCCCACGAGAGGTACCGCACGAGGGCGTCGGCCGTCAGGGACGTCAGCACAGACAGCTCCTTGTCACTGGCGCAGATGTCAGGCTACTGCAACGCGTGCTACGCGGTCTGCGCGTGGTGCGGGGCTGCACCAGGGCCTACCGGCCCTCCCCGTGGGCCTCGTGCACGTCCAGCACCATCAGGTCGCCCGGCGTGACCTTCAGGGCCGTAGCGAGCGCGGCGAGGGTGGCGAGGTCAGCCCGGCGGGCCCGGTTGTTCCAGATCGCCCAGACGGTGTGGTACGCGAGGCCGGTCGTGTCGGCCAGCTTCTTCGGGTTCCATCGCTCAGGCTCCGCGATCTCGCGCAGCCGCCAGCGCACAATACCCATGAGATCCCTCATCTGCCCAGTAGCCTCAGCCGCTCCCGATCTGCGCGGGAGTGTACCCCCGAGGTATCAAGAAGTGTGCCAATCGTTCATCATGATGCTGGGGAGAGAGTAGGCCTGGCCTGGCTCCTCTGCGCGCAGCGCCGGCGCGGGCTAGCGCGACGCCCCCCGGGGTCAACTACTCCCCCCAATCCTGCAACGACGCGTCGTGTTCGTGCTACACTATATGCCTCACGAACAGCGCTACCAGGAACGCTATGACCGACATTCCTCGAGCTCAGCTGTACGCCGTGGTCAACAAGATAGCGGCGGTGCTCGGCGAGAAAGACCAGTATCCACGGCGCCAGATCTTGCGGATCGTGCGGGTCTGTGGCCCGGAGGAGGCGCTCGTCTGGCTCACCGAGGCGCAGGCCATCGAGGCCGAAGGCGGCATGATGACGCGCGACGGGACCCGCCGGCGCACGCTTGGCGGCGTCTACTTCGCCCACGTCCGCGACGAGCTCTTTAAGGCGCAGCGGAGGCAGGAGCTCTGGAAGATCTTCATCCCCCAGGACCGAGAGGCGAAGCGCAAGGCTCTTCAGGAGGCCAGGGCGGCTCAGGCGGCGAAGGCCCCGCCCGGGCCAAAGTCCCCGGCTGAAGCCAAGGAACCGCCCGAGCCGAGGGCCAGCTGGGCCGAGCGCGGCGAGTGGGTGCCGGAGGCCCGTGAAGCTGCTGGAAAGGCCACAGCTGTGAAAGTGACGATTATCGGCCGCCCGGGGCGCGTGGTGGAGCGCCAGGGCTTCGTGCTCTTCCAGATGAACGACGAAGGCAAGCTTCCGGCGCTGCCGAAGGGCCTGCCGGCGCCCGCCGCCCCGCCGCCCACGTCGTACACCGTCTACGTCAGCGCCAAGCAGTGGCGCGGCGTCGCGGAGGCCATCGCCGTGCCCGAGGACGCGCTGGTGATCGAGGGCGTCCAGTGGTACGACCCCGAGTACGAGTCGATCGTCGTGATGGCGACGAAGACGACGACCAAGCTGCTCCAGCGCGCCGGCCGTCCGCAGGCTCCATCCCCCGCCCCGCCCCCGCCCGAGGCCTGAGGCGCCCGGTAAACCTCCGCTCGCACACCCCAGTCGGCCATCGGGCTGGGGTGTTGTGCTTTCCACGGCGCACCAGGGCGCTGATAGGCCGGCGCTCTCCGTCGCGGCCCCCGCAGCCGAGCAACGTCGCGCACCGGCGGCTCGCCGAGAAGCTTCTTGTACTCGTGAAGTATGAGGCGTCGTCATCCCCTGCGTGGTAGCCGGCGCTTGCGGCGTCCAGGCCCGCTCGATCAGGTGGCCGGGGGCTACCGCATGAACGCGCGCCTCGCGACCAGGGCGCTGCTCCTGCCATAGAATAGCTACGATCTGACGGTTGGCGACAGAAAGCGAGGAGGATCTCGTGAAGTACACGAAGCTTGGCACTACCGGCCTAGATGTGTCGCGCATCTGCCTCGGCTGCATGGGGTTCGGCGACGCGGAGCGCTGGATCCACAAGTGGGTGCTCAACGAGCAAGACAGCCGGCCGGTCATCCAGAAGGCGCTCGAGCTGGGGATTAACTTCTTCGACACCGCCAATGTCTACTCCATCGGGGCGAGCGAGGAGATCCTCGGGCGCGCGCTGAAGGACTTCGCGAAGCGGGACGAGGTCGTGATCGCCACCAAGCTGCACGGCAAGATGCGCGAGGGGCCGAACGGCGGCGGGCTGTCGCGCAAGGCGATCTTCAGCGAGATCGACCACAGCCTGAGGCGGCTCGGGACCGACTACGTCGACCTCTACCAGATCCATCGCTGGGACTACGGGACCCCGATCGAGGAGACGATGGAGGCGCTGCACGACGTGGTGAAGGCCGGCAAGGCCCGCTACATCGGCGCCTCGGCCATGTGGGCCTGGCAGTTCCAGAAGGCCCTGCACGTCGCCGAGAGGCACGGCTGGACCCGCTTCGTCTCGATGCAGGATCACCTGAACCTGATCTACCGCGAGGAGGAGCGCGAGATGCTGCCGCTGTGCCGCGCGGAGGGGATCGGGGTGATCCCCTACAGCCCGCTCGCCTCGGGCCGTCTGACGCGCGATTCGGGCTCGGAGGGCACATTGCGCTCGGAAACCGACCAGATCCAGAAGAGCAAGTACGACGCGACCGCCGAGACCGACCACCAGGTGGTGGAGCGGGTCGCGGAGCTGGCGGTAACGCATGGGGTCCCGCGCGTCCATATCGCGCTCGCCTGGCTGCTCCAGAAGCAGCCGGTGGCGGCGCCGATCATTGGGGCGACAAAGATCTCACACCTGGAGGATGCCGTCGGTGCGCTGTCCGTCACGCTGACCCCCGAGGAGGTCGCGTACCTGGAAGCGCCCTATGTGCCGCACCCCATCGTCGGCCATCAGTGATGTACCGCGCGCGTCAACGATGCTGCTGGCGAATGTGACCCGGGCTACGATAGAGCCCGCGCTGGCGGGCTTCGTGACCATAGCCGCAGGCTTCAGCCTGTCGGCGTGGTAACCGCCGCAGGGTTCGCCAACAGCGTCCGGTAAGCGCGCCGTCGTTTACTAGCCAGCTCGGTCGGGCTGAGTTGACAGGCCTGCGCACGCGTGCCAGCCTAGTGATGGGAGCACCCCCCGATGGAAGGATCGACACCACACCACCCGCGCGTCACCGTCTCCGGCGGCGTCCTCGAGGGGACGATCGAGCCTGGCTCCGGCGTCCGCAGCTTCAAGGGCATCCCGTTCGCTGCGCCGCCGGTCGGCGAGCTGCGCTGGTGCCCGCCGCAGCCCGCCGCGCCCTGGGATGGCGTCCGAGCGGCCCACGAGTTCGGGCCGCGCGCCATGCAGCTGCCCATCTTCGGCGATATGAACTTCCGCTCGAACGGCATGAGCGAGGACTGCCTGTACCTCAACGTGTGGGCGCCGCCCGAGCCGGCGTCGGAGCGGCTACCGGTGCTGGTCTACTTCTACGGCGGCGGCAACGTCGCCGGCGACGGGTCAGAGCCGCGCTACGACGGCGCGCGACTGGCGCAGCGCGGCATCATCACGCTCACGGTCAACTACCGCCTGAACATCTTCGGCTTCTTCGCGCACCCCGAGCTGACGGAGGAGTCGCCGCACCGCGCCTCGGGCAACTACGGCTATCTCGACCAGGCGGCGGCGCTGCGCTGGGTGCGCGAGAACATCGCGGCCTTCGGCGGCGACCCGGGGCGGGTCACGATCGCCGGCGAGTCGGCCGGGTCGATCTCGGTCAGCGCGCTGATGGTGTCGCCGCTCGCCAGGGACCTGATCGCCGGCGCGATCGGGTCGAGCGGCTCGCTGATGGGCGCGCTCTCGCCCGCGCCCCTGGCCGACGCCGAGCGCGCGGGCGCGGAGTTCGCCGCCGGCGTGGGGGCCGCGTCGCTGGCCGAGCTGCGCGCGCTGCCGGCCCGCAGGCTGCTGCAGCTGACCAGGGGGCGCCCGCCGGAGGAGTTCCCCGGCACGATCGACGGCTACTTCCTGCCCCGCCCTCCGGCGGAGCTGTACGCCGCGGGCGAGCAGGCCCGCGTGCCGCTGCTCGTCGGCTGGAACTCCGAGGAGGCGCCCGGGGCGTTCCTCTTCGGGCGCGGGAAGCCGACCGCGGCGCGCTACCGCACGGTCGTGCGCCAGCGCTTCGGCGAGCGGGCCGGCGAGGTGCTCCGCCTGTACCCGGCGACGACCGACGAGCAGGCCGTGGTGGCCGCAACCGACCTCGCCAGCGACCTGTTCATCGGCTCCAGCACCTGGACGTGGGCCGAGCTCCACGGCCGGACCAGCGGCCAGCCGGTGTACCGCTACCTGTACGCCCACCCGCGCCCGCAGATGCGCCCCGAGATGGGCGATGCCGTCGGCGGGCTCGCGGGCGGCGTGATCCGCGGGAAGAAGGCGCAGGCGCAGCCCCAGCCCCCGGCGCGCGGCGCAGTACACTCGGCGGACATCGAGTACTTCATGGGGAACCTCGCGACGAACACAGTCTACGCCTGGGCCGACGAGGACGAGCAGCTGTCGGAGGTGATGCAGCAGTGCTACGCCAACTTCGTCCGGGCCGGCGACCCGAACGGCGCGGGCGTGCCGCCGTGGCCGCCGGCGAGCGGGGGCGACACCGCGCAGCGCATGCGGCTGGACGTCGAGTCGGCCAGCGAGCCGGACCGCCACCGCGAGCGGTACCTGCTGCTGGACGAGCTCATGGGCGGCGCGCTGCCGCGCTGAGCCGCGCGGTCTGGGGCGTGCGTGGCCAGCGTGCTCGGCGCGCACGCCCCGGGCGCCGCATGCGGTACACTACCGGCGCGACGAATCTTTGAAAAGGTGGAGCACATGGACCGAGTACGCGTCGGCGTGATCGGCTGCGGCATGATCAGCGGCATCTACCTGAAGAACTGCACCCAGACGTTCAGCGAGACCCTCGACGTCGTGGCGTGCGCCGACCTGGACCTGGAGCTGGCGCGCAGCCGCGCGGCAGAGTACGGCGTCCCGCGCGCATGCACCGTCGACGAGCTGCTCGCCGACCCCTCGATCGAGGCCGTCCTCAACCTGACCGCGCCCACCGCCCACACGGCGGTGAACCTGCGGGCGCTCGAGGCTGGCAAGCACGTGTACGCCGAGAAGCCGTTCGCGCTGACCATGGACGACGCCGCCAGGGTGGTCGCCCTGGCCGAGGCGAGGGGGCTGCGGTTCGGCTGCGCGCCGGACACCTTCCTCGGCGGGGGCCTCCAGACCTGCCGTGACCTGATCGACAGCGGCGCGATCGGCACGCCCTACGGCGCCGGCGGCCTCATCCTGATGGGCAACGCCTACGACGGGATGCACCCGCGGTTCGACACCTACTTCCAGCTCGGCTGGGACCCGCTCTTCGACATGGCGCCCTACTACCTGACGGCGCTGGTGTTCCTGCTCGGCCCCGTCCGGCGGGTCAGCGGCTCGACGGGCCAGACGCGCCGCGAGGTGACCGTCACCAACCCGCAGTCCCCGCGCTACGGCGAGACGGTCCCCGTGACCGCGCCGCAGCACGCCGCCGCGACGCTCGACTTCGCGGGCGGGGCGACCGCCACGCTGCTGGCGGCCAAGGAAAGCTTCGGCTACACGCCGCGCCTGGAGTTGTACGGGACGGAGGGCATCCTGTACGCGCCTGACCCGAACATGTTCAGCGGCCCGATCAGCATCAAGCGGCCGGACGGCTCGGTGGAGGAGGTGCCGTCGTCGTTCGGCTTCAACGAGAACAGCCGTGGGGTGGGGCTCGCCGACATGGCGCGCGCGATTCGCTCGGGGCGCCCGCACCGGGCCAGCGATGCGCTCGCGCAGCACGTGCTCGAGATCACGCTCGGCGTGTTCGAGTCCTCGCGCGCCGGCCAGCACATCTCGATCGCGGCCCCGCGCGCGCTGCCCGAGCCGCTGCCGCGCGGGGGGGAGCTGGAGCGCTAACGCTGAACGATAAACGCTGAACGTACTACACGAGGTTGATCAGGCTGAGCGAAGCGAAGTGTCTGGCTTTCAAACCCTTCGCGTCGTTCAGAGCGGCTCCAGTCCCGGCGCTCTCTGCCGCTCAGCCGCAGCGACCGTTCCTCTACAGCGAAGAGCAGATCGATTGAGCCACAGAGATGTGGAGGGCACAGAGGAAGGAGAAGGCTCACCTCTGTGCTCTCCGTGCCCTCTGTGGCTCAACTATTGTGCCCCGCGCTCTCGTCTAGTGGTCGTCGTCGTCATCATCGCCCATCGCGCCCATCGCGCCCATCGCGCCCATCGCGCCCATCTCCGCCTTCGCCTCGGTATTGCGCTCGGCGTTGCCGCAGCCGCCCTCGCCGCTCGGGCGGACGTGGGCCCCCGCGCGGTCCTCGGTCCCCTTCCAGGCGTAGGGGTCACGCCCGGCCACCATCACAATATCGCGGTAGTCGGCGGTGGCGATCCGCTGGCCCGGCTCGAACCCGAGCCACGGCAGCAGCGACTCCGCGCTCATGTAGTGGTTCACCAGCGAGCGCCGGAAGCCGGCCTGGGCGTAGTTCGGCAGCGAGCGGTGCAGCAGGTAGCCGTTGAAGAAGACGATGCTGCCCTTCTTCACCTCCACCGGCACCGCGTCGTCGTCGGTGTAGGGGAAGAACATCGCCTCGCCCGTGCAGTCGAAGCGCCGGTCGTCGTGCGTGCGCTGCGGCCAGATAATGCCGTGACGGTGCGAGCCGGGGACCACCCACAGGCAGCCGTTCTCCACCGTCGCGTCGTCCATCGCGATCCACGCCCCCACCAGCGAGCGGTCGCGCGTCGGGATGAAGAACTCGTCCTGGTGCCAGGCCTGGCCGGGCTTGCCCGAGGCCTTGATGAAGAGCATGGACTGCATGCACTTCACGTTCGGCCCGATCACGCCGGTGAGGACGTCCACGATCGCCGGGTGCGCCAGGGCCTGATGCATGCGCGCCGAGATCTTGTGCGGGAAGTGGATACACAGGTAGCGCCGCATCACATCGTCGTCGGCCTCGCTCGCGTCGGCCGGGGTCACCCCGCGCACCGCGCCGCGCGCCCCGCGGCAGATCTGCGCCGCCTCGGCGTTGAGCTCGTCCACCTCGGTCTCATCGAGCGCGCCCTCGACCACCAGAAAGCCTTGCTCCTGGTAGAAGCGCGCGGCGCCATCCGCCATCGGCAGGCGGAAGTACCCCGCCGGCGCCTGCCCGTCCACCCACGACGCCCACGGGGCCAGCAGCCGCTCGTTCGCCAGCTGGTTGAGGCTTGCCTGTGCCACCATATGCTGCCCTCCATCCACTTCACTGTGTACGCGCACTATCTTACCAGCTCTGGCGGCGGGGGGGGGGGGGGGGGGG
>JBDLTZ010000259.1:0-4784 GCA_039805565.1 Chloroflexota bacterium
TCAAGAACGGTTCTTAGGACTCTGGCGACGAGCCTTGTTTGCGCTTCCAGATGCCTCAAACCTCCAAAAGTGACGGTTTACATTTCCGCAGATTTCTGTTAGAATGTAAACCAACGGGAGGGGGTTGCTATGAGTGTAGGCGAGCGAATCAAGACTGCCCGTGTCATGGTAGGGATGAGCCAGCGTCAACTGGCCGAGATGGCTGGCGTGAGTGCGATGGCCATTTCGAAGTATGAGCATGACCAGGACGTACCTGGGTCTGCCGTGCTGCTGCGTCTGGGTCGAGCACTCCGTGTCAAAGTCGAATACTTCTTTCGACCTTTCAACGTTCGGCTGAGTGCACCCGCCTATCGCCGCCGTCAGTCTCTCCCTGATCAGCAGCGAGAGAGCATTGTGGCTCGGGTGCAAGAGTGGGTGGAACGGTATATCGAGATCGAGGGGCTGCTTAACCTTGAAGAGCGTGCCGATCTTCCCCCCTCATATCCCGTACGCTCATTTGAGGATGCGGAGGAGGCTGCGCGCAGCTTACGAGAGTACTGGAAGATCGGAGAAGATCCGATCGAAGGCCTGCTCGACTTGCTGGAGGATCGCGGAATCAAGGTAGGGTTGGTAGATGGCCCTGAGGCGTTTGATGCGCTCACGCTGTGGGCAAATGAAACCCTGCCCATTATCGCGATAAAACGCGGAATGACTGGTGATCGACAGCGCTTCTGTCTCGCACATGAGCTCGGCCATCTGGTGATGGAGATCGACGATGGAATCGACGACAAGGGGGTCGAAAAACTAGCTCATCGCTTTGCTGCTGCGTTCTTGGTGCCGGCGCCAGCGGTGAAGGCCGAGCTTGGAGAGCGTCGGCAGCGCCTCGACCTGTACGAGCTGCATTTGCTCAAGCACAAGTATGGTCTGAGCATGCAGGCGTGGATCTTCCGAGCGAAAGATCAGGACATCCTCTCCGAGCAGGCGTCTGGCCGCCTCTTTCGGGAGTTCAGTCGGAAGGGATGGCGCAAGGTTGAGCCAGGCGACCAGCTCCAAGCAGAGGAACCGCAGCGGTTCAAGCGCTTGGTCGTTCGGGCGCTCACAGAAGATATGATATCGGACTCGCGAGCGTCAGAGATTCTTGGCACGCCTCTAGCGCAGTTCTGGCAAGAGGAAGCGGAGCGGCATGGTGGACTCCCCCTTGCGGCACGTCATTGACACCAACATTCTGATAGATCTCCACACAGGTGGGATTCTGCGGCAGTTCTTCAGTTTTGCGCAGGTCGTACTGGCGCCAGACGTGATTATTGCCGAGCTGCGCGAGCCTTCACGGGAGACTCTGATCGGCTTGGGTATCCGCGAGGTGGAGTTCTCAGGGCAGGAGGTGGCAGAGGTTTTCGCTCTGCATGGGCGTTACCGAAGGGTCAGCGTGAACGACTTGTTCGCGCTGACCCTCGCGCGTAGAGAGGCTGTAGATCTGCTGACCGGTGATCGTCATCTCCGCATGGCTGCAGAGCAAGAAGGAGTTCGGGTGAGGGGCGCATTGTGGGTGCTTGATGGGCTTGTTGCGCAGCAGCACATCCCACCACTCTTGGCTGCCTCTGCTCTCCAGTTGATGCTGGACCAAGGTCGACGACTACCGGCCGAGAAGTGTGACGCGAGACTGCGTCTGTGGCGTG
Source organism: Chloroflexota bacterium (assembly GCA_039805565.1). Lineage (GTDB taxonomy): Bacteria > Chloroflexota > Chloroflexia > Chloroflexales > Roseiflexaceae > CALJIC01. Next base: position 1,656 of record JBDLTZ010000259.1, read on the forward strand.
GGAAGCGTGAGAACGACTGACAAAGGACTACGTCCTCACGCTGCTCTTCGTGAAGTACGTATCGGACAAGTACACCGGTAAGTCCGACGCGATTATCGATATCCCCACCGGCAGCAGCTTCGCCGATATGGTCAAGCAGAAGGGCGGCAAGGAGGTCGGCGACAAGATCAATACGACCATTGGCAGGCTCGCTGACGTGAATGATCGCCGAGGCGTCGCTTGATACACGACACGTGATAGATCAGATCACTCAAGTGCCAGGAACCGCAGCGCATCATCGTCGAAAGAAAAGAGTGGCTCGACGATCAGCGCCAGCCCCTGCTCGCCCGCCGCAACGCTCAGCGCCACCCACCCTTCCGTCACGCCCCCGACGTAAATCTCGCCACCGAGCGCTGGCGCTGGCTCCACGACCGATGGGGTTTCGTAGACCACGTTCTGCTCGCCAGTGATCTTTACCGCCAGGCTGTCGACTGAGCGTGGCGTGTCGGGGTTCTCGCTGCCAATCGCCCGCACGCGCAGCCGTACCAGCACGTACTCCATCCCTGGCTCGGGCGGGTCATTAAACTGATTTGCCTGTTCGATGAGCTCCGCCGCCTCTCCACCGCGCACGGCCTCAAGCAACGTGACCTCCCAGGCGCTGGTTGTGACGGTCGCGCCAACCGTCGCTGGCGCGTCACGGCGCTGCCCGACATCGGTTGTCGTCACAGCCATGGCCGCTGGGTCAGGAGCGATCTGCGCGCCGGGGTCAATCGCGACGTAGCGTTGGTCGTCACCCGAGAAACTCTCGGTGATCAACGCCAGCAGGTTGATCTCGTCGGCTGGCACCGCAAACGCCACCTGGCCACTCGTCGCCCCGCCGGGAAACAGCTCGCCCTTCAGCGGCTGCGGCACGACGACAGGCGCGCTCCCGTAGAGGTGGTTCGATGAGCCAGTCAGCCGCACCCGTACGCCGATGGTCGGCGATTGTGCCGCCTGCTCGGTTCCGATGTTCTGCACCTGCAGCGTCAGCAGCACATACGCCATCCCGGCCGCCGGTGGGGCATTGAACGGGTTTGCGGCCGCGATCGCCTGACCTGCGTCATCGCCGCGCAGCACCTCGGTGACAGTCACTGCCCAGGTTGCGAGCCGAACTTCGGTCGCGAGTGACAGCGGATCGAGGCGTGTGGCGCCCGGCGGGAGCGCGACCGGCTCGGGCGTTGGTGTGGCCGGCTCAGGCTCGGGTGTCGCGCGCAGACGCTCGCGCAGGTCGGCCATCGCGTTCTCTCGCAGACGCCGCAGCTCCGCGGCATCGATGTCGTAGGCGCCACTCAGGTCGCGCTCGGCGAGTGCAAGCATCTGCTCGACCCGTACGCTGATCGGTGCGACCTCAGCCGGGATCTCCGCTGCTGTGAGCTTCTGGTCGGACCAGCGCGCCAACACCGACCGGAGGTCAGGGGTAATCGCTCGGGCATCGGTCCACGCCGCCTGCAGCACTGGTGTGGGCGCATCCTCGGCGAGCGATTTGTCGACGGCCTGCACGAGCACGCCGACACCGAGCAGTTGGCCGAGCGCGCCAAACCCGTCCAACTCGCCCGATTGCACGCGCGTCGCCAAATCCTCAGTCGCGATGACACTCCCCTGCAACAGTACGAGCGCCATGTAGCCCTGGCGGGTCTGCTCATCAAAGGCAAGGCGAGGAACAGCGGTCGGCGCTGGCGCAGCACTCGGCGCGGTGGTCGAACTCGATGACGCCGGCGCGCCACACGCTGCGAGGAGCAGAGTCAGCAGGATGCTGAGCATGTGGCGGCCTGGGCGAGAAGCAGGGTGCATAGCAGAACCTCCTGGGTGGTGCGGTGGTCATCAACTCTTAGTTGGAGCATAGGCCTGGACTGTGGGCACAAATGTGGGTCATATGCGCTGGCATAACTGGCCACACCAAACGAGCCATGGTCGTAGACCGCAGCAATTGATCCGGCTACCACTCCAACTGCCGCATGCTGGTGTCCACATTTGCGCTAGAGGTGGGATCGTATGCTCAGGACATCGTCAGAAAGGAGGCGACCCATGACCAACACACCACCCGCTGACTCGCTCCTACAGACAACGCCGTCTCGCCGGAACCGTTGGCTGCTGACGGCACTGGTTGTTGCGCTGCTTATCGCCGTTGGTTCACAGCTCGGTGTCTACACGATCCAGCCAATCGGCGCTGTGCCTGAGGGGCGCACGGTGATCATCTGGCGCGGCGCTGGCGAGCCGCTCTTCAACTCGGCCGACGCTGAGTGCCTGCGCATCCAGCAGGGCGTCTCACTGCTCTGCCGTGGGCTCGCTCTCGGGCGCGCGCCGGTGGACCGGATCCTTCTGCGGCTGCCATATAGCGAGTGGGCCTACCTGGTCTCAACCGGTGGCCAATCCTTTGATCGCTAGCTGTCGTTCTGCCAGCATCCTGGAAGGAGCATCCGAATGAGCGTCGAGACCAAGTCCTGCCCATACTGCGCCGAGACGATCCAGGCCGCCGCAATCGTCTGCCGCTTCTGCGGCCGCGATCTCCGCACGCCCGTCGCCGGCCCAACCCCGCCAGCGCCGGCCGCTCCCACGCAGCGGAAGCGCTCCTCGCTCGCCGGTATCCTGCTGCTGCTGATAGTAGTGGGCTGCGGCGGCCTGTGGCTGCTTGGAGGCGGTGGACGATCAACGCCATCAACGAACCGTAGCGCAGCGGGCTTCAGCGTCACCTACAAGATCTCAGGCACCGCGCGCAGCGCCTCGCTCACCTACACGAATGCGTCAGGCGGTATCGAGCAGAAGGAGGCGGTCAGGCTTCCGTGGGAGCAGTCATTCAGCGCGCGGAGCGGTCAGTTCGTCTCGATCTCGGCCCAGAACCAGGGCAGCGCGGGAACGGTCACCTGCGAGATCCTGCTGAATGGTGTTGTGGTCAAGCAATCGACCTCGACCGGCGCCTACACGATTGCCTCATGTAATGGGAGTGTCTAGAGCATTTCTCAAATAGGTTGACTGTATGGTAGACTGCGGGCATGCGCGCTTACTCAGTCGACCTTCGCGAACGGGTGGTGGCAGCCTTGGAGCGGGGAATGCCCCGCGACGAGGTTGTCACGACCTTTGCGGTCAGCCTGTCCAGCGTCAAGCGCTGGGCAG
>JBDLTZ010000260.1:0-41318 GCA_039805565.1 Chloroflexota bacterium
CATCGGCGTCGCGCACCACTGGGACGATCAGCCCCTCCTCGAGCGCCACAGCTACGCCGATGTGGATGCGACGGTGCTGCAGGATCCCCTCGTCTGCCCAGGTGCTGTTGATGACCGGCACGGCGCGGAGGCCGGCGACGACCGCCTGCACGAAGTAGGGTGTGAGAGTCAGGCGCGCGGCCTGGCGCTCGAACTCGGCGCGGTGACGGTCGCGGTGAGCCAGCACGCGCCCGAGGTCGGCCTCGAAGACGGTGGTGACGTGCGGCGCGATGCGCACCGAGCGCTCCATGTGCTCGGCGACCGCGCGGCGCATGGCGGAAATGGGGAGGAGGTCCGAGTCGGGCGAGTGCTCAGGACTGAGTGCTGAGTGCTGAGTCTTGATGCTTGAGGCTTGAGGCTTGAGGCTTGAGGCTTGAGTATGCGACGATGGGCTTTGCGGTGTCGGTGAGGAGATCGCGGCCTCGACAGGGAGGCGTACGTCGTCGATGGTCGGTGGTCCTTGGTCTTCAGCCTTCGGTCTTCGGTCTTCCCCGGTGCGCCCGTTCGCCAGAAAGCGCTCGACGTCCTTCTTGGAGACGCGGCCGCCGAGGCCTGTGCCTGGGATCTGGCTCAGGTCCAGGCTGTGCTCCTGGGCCATGCGTGCCACGACGGGCGAGATGAAGCGGGACGGCTGGGGGGACGCGTGCTCCGCGGGCTGAGGGTCCTCTTCGCCGGCCGGGACTTGGTGGGCGTCGAGCGCGAGCTGCTCTGCCGGCTGCTCGGCATCGTCGAGCACCGCGATCAGCGTGCCGACCTTGACGGTGGCGCCCTCGGGGACGGCGAGCTCGCGGACGACGCCGGCGCGCGGCGCAGGCACCTCGGTGTCCACCTTGTCGGTCTGGACCTCGAGCAGCGGCTCGTAGAGCTCGACGTGCTCGCCCGGGCGCTTGAGCCAGCGGCTGATAGTGCCCTCGACGACGCTCTCGCCGAGCTTGGGCATCTTGATCTCGGTGGGCATAGGTTTCCTCTACAGCGGTGGGCAGAACACTTCAGCCTGCTTGGTGGTCATGCACGGCATCCTGATGTCCTCAGGCAGTAGCGCTTGGTGTTTCGTTCTAGTACGCGGCGAGCGAGCGCATGGCGTCGGCGATCGACGCCGGTGATGGCATGAACGCCTCCTCGAGCGAGGCGGCGTACGGCATGGCGGGGACGTCCGGCCCGGCCAGGCGCGTGACTGGCCCGTCGAGGTGCTCGAAGGCGCGCTGGCTAATGAGGGCCGCGATCTCACCCCCGAGGCCGCCGGTGAGGTTGTCCTCGTGGACGATCAGTGCCTTGCCAGTCTTACGTACGCTGGTCAGGATCGTCTCCTCGTCGAGCGGGCGCAGTGTGCGGAGGTCGACCACTTCGACGTCTACGCCCTCGGCAGCAAGCGCCTCGGCGGCCTGGAGTGAGTGGTGCAGCATGAGGCCGTAGGCGAACACGCTCAGGTCCGAGCCGGCGCGGCGAACCTCGGCGCGCCCGATCGGCACGCGGTAGTCAGCCTCGGGCACCTCGCCGCGGACCATGCGGTAGCACTTCTTGTGCTCGAGGAAAAGCACGGGGTCTGGGTCCTCGACGGAGCTCTTCAGCAGGCCCTTGGCGTCGTAGGGGGTTGCGGGCGCAACCACCTTGAGGCCAGGGATGTGGCAGAAGAATGCCTCGATGCTCTGCGAGTGGTAGAGCGCCCCGTGGACGCCGCCGCCGTACGGGACGCGGATGACCATCGGCACGCCGAAGTCGCCGTTCGAGCGGTAGCGGACGCGGGCGGCCTCGCTGACGATCTGGTTGAAGGCCGGGAAGATGAAGTCGGCGAACTGGATCTCGGCGATCGGCAGCGTGTCGTTCAGAGCTGCGCCCACGCACGCGCCGACAATCACGCTCTCGGCGAGGGGCGAGTCGAGCACGCGCAGCTCGCCGTACTTCTCCTGGAGGCCCTCGGTGGCGCGGAACACGCCGCCGCGCTTGCCGACGTCCTCGCCGAAGACGAACACGCGCTCGTCGCCCGCCATGAGCTCGTCGAGGCCCTGGCGGATGGCTTCGATGATGGACATCTCTGGCATAGGGTTATCCTATCGGGTAGGAGGTGGGCAACTATTGTTCTCGGGGGGCTGCGCTGCCTGAGACCTGGCTGTCCGCTGCGGCGCGGTTCGTGATGCTACGCCCCGTAGACGCGTTCGAGCAGCTCGGACGGCTCGGGCTCCGGCGCCTGCTCGGCGAAGGCGGTGGCCTCGTCCACCTCGCGCGCGGCGGCGGCGCGCAGCTCCTGATCGCGGGTGGGGTCCAGCAGGCCCGCGGCGCAGAGCTGGTCGCGGAAGCGCGGGATCGGGTCGCGCGAGCGCAGCTCGGCGAGCTCGCGGGCCGGGCGGTAGTACTTATCGTTGTCATCGCTGGTGTGCGGTGTGAGCCTGACGCAGCGCGCCTCGACGAGCGACGGCCCCTCGCCGGCCCTGGCGCGCGCCACAGCATCGTGGGTGGCCGCGTAGACCGCCAGCGGGTCGGTGCCGTCTACGCTGATACCAGGGAGGCCGTAGGCCGCGGCGCGCCCCGCCACGCTCGGCACGGCCATCTGCCGGCTGGAGGGGACCGAGATCGCGTAGTCGTTGTTCTCGCAGTGGAAGATCACCGGCAGGCGGTGGACGGCGGCGAGGTTCACACCCTCGTGCCAGTCCCCCTGGCTGGTGGAGCCCTCGCCGAAGGAGACCCAGACGACCGCGTCGCCGCCGCGCATCTTCTCGGCGAGGGCGACGCCTGCGGCGTGCGGCACCTGCGTGGCGACGACGCTCGACTGGGTGATGATGCGGTGGCGCCGGCTGCCGAAGTGGCAGGGCATCTGGCGCCCGCCGCTGTTCGGGTCGCCGGCGCGAGCCAGCACGCTCAGCAGCATGTCGCGTGCCGTCAGGCCCATCACGAGCGCCACAGTCATATCGCGGTAGTAGGGGAGCGTGAAGTCGGTGCCGGGGCGCAGGGCGAACGCCGCTCCGACGCCGGCGGCCTCGTGCCCCTGGGCCGGGATGGCGAAGGGGGCGCGGCCGGTGCGGTTCAGCTGCCACATGCGCTCGTCGATCGCTCGCGCAAGCAGCATCGTGCGGTACATCTCAAGCACCGCGGCCTCATCGAGACCGGGCGGCAGCTCGAGCAGCGTCGGCGGGTCGCTGACAGTAGTCATGACCTGCTCCTCCTCGCTCGTTGGCTCCGAATCAGAAACGCCCACGGATGCGGGCACCGTGAGCGTTGGCTGGATCGATCAGCACGCGCCAACCCGCGTCTACGCGGAGAAGCTGTGCGGAGCTTGACATCGACGCTGATGGTGCTCGCTGCGTTGGGATGAGTGTAGCACACTCCGTGCCGCAGGACAATGATAGAGCCGTACTCGTACGAGGCGGCCTCGCATGGTGCGCGTCTCAGCCGCCTCTCAGATGCTGCGGCCCGCACCGTGCTACCCTGGACGTGTCTGTATCGGTGGTTTTGTCTCGGGGAGAGCCCCTATGCCACACAAAGCGCTGCTCGCACTGATCCTGGCCGCCGTCGCGGCTACTCTTGTGCTGTCACCTCGCACCACGCAGGCGCAGCAGGGCCTGCCCCGCCCGCACTCCGACGGCGCCCGACTCGCCCGGCCCGACGGCAGCCCGCTCTTCGTGCTCGGCTACAACTACGAGGGCCCGAGCGACCGCGCCTGGCGCATGTGGGAGCAGTTCGATGCGGCGTTGATCGAGTCTGACCTGGCGCGCGCGCGCGGCGGCGGGGCGAATACCGTGCGGCTCTTCGTGCAGGAGCCGCTGCCTGCAGAGATCCTGGCGGGGGACTTCCGCAAGCTCGACGCGGTGCTGGGTGCGGCCGCGCGCCAGGGGCTGCTGGTGCTGCTGACGCTGTACGACTATGGCGAGCGCGACCTGGGGCGCGTTGCGGAAGTGGGGCGACGTATCGCCGAGCACTACCGCGGCAGCCCAGCACTGCTGGCGTACGATCTGCGCAACGAGCCGCAGTTCATCACGCTGGCGAGCGCCACCTACCCTGGCGGGGGGTCCCCGCTCCAGCGGGCCGACCTGGTGCCGATCTATGGCGAGCGCGTGGGACGGGCGGACGTGCCGGGCTACCGCTTGAGCGGCGACGGGCGCGTGCTGCCGCCCGCCTGGAGCGACGAGCAGGTGTACGCCTACGCGAACAACCTGGCCTACTTCCGCGAGCTGCTGACCGAGGGCGAGCGCTGGGTCGTAGCCGCGCCCGGCAGGACGATGGTCGACTTCCCGGCCTCGCCCGAGGCCACCCGCTGGCGCCCGCTGCTCGACGCGCTGGACCTCACCCTGTCGGTCTGGATCGAGACGCTGGCGGCGCCGATCCGCGGCGCAGACCCTGGGCGCATGCTGACGGTGGGCTGGAGCAACACGCTGCTGGCGTCGCTCCCCGCGAATGGCCGGCTGCTCGAGTTCATCTCGCTGCACCGCTTCCCGCGCCCGGGCGCCTCGAGCGCCAATCTCATCCTGGACCTGGGAGCGGCGCTGCGGCGTGCGCACCCCGGTCGCCCCGTGCTGTTCGAGGAGATCGGCTTCGCGACCTCCGAGGCCGACCCGGAGAGCACGGCGGCGCTCGAGATGGCGGTGGCGACGCGGGCCTATGCCGAGGGGTACGCCGGCTTTCTGAAGTGGATGCTCACCGACCTGCCCCCGGTAGGGAACCCGCGCGAGGATAGCTTCGGCGCGCTGCGCGTGGACGGCGGCGCCAAGCCGGTGTACCACGCGCTCGGGGCGTTCGGCACGTACCTGGCGAACACCGCAGCGCCGGCGGGCGGCTCGGCCAGCGTGTGGGACCGGGCCGACGGCGTGAGCTATACCTACCTCGCGCAGGACGCCTGGTACATTGCTGGGCCTACCGCTGACGGGCCGCTCGCCTTCACGCTCCAGGCGCCCGGCCAGGTGATGCTGCGCAAGCGCGGGGCTCTCTACCTGCTCAGCACGCAGCCGGGAGAGGTGGCGCTCAATCTGCGCGAGCTCATGCCGGTGTGGACGGGCGGTGATGCGGCGGTGGCGCGGCGGTCCGGCGAGGGCTGGGCCCCGGTGGCGGCCGTGCGAGCTGGTGACGTGGTGCGCTTCGCTGTTGAGCCGGCGACTCCCTACCGTCTGGAGCTGCCGCGCCACACCGACCCGGTAGGGGCGAAGCCGGGCTGTCGCTACTTCCCCGAGACCGGGCACAACCTCTGCGGCGCCTTTCTGAGCTACTGGGAGCGCGCCGGTGGGCTGGCGATCTTCGGCCTGCCGCTGACCGAGGAGTTTGCGGAGGTCAATCGGGCGGACGGGCGGGTGTACACCGTGCAGTACTTCGAGCGCAACCGGTTCGAGTATCACCCGGAGAACGCGGGGACGCCGTATGAGGTGCTGCTGGGGCTGCTCGGGAGCGATCTGGCAGTCGGGCGCACAGGCGAGGCGCCGTTCCAGTCGGTGTCGGCGCCGCCGCCGGACGCCGATCTCTTTCCCGAGACAGGGCACAGCTTGGGCGGCGTTTTCCGGGACTACTGGCAGGCGAATGGCGGCCTGGCTGTGTTCGGCTACCCGATCAGCGAGCCGTTCGTAGAGGTCAACCCGGCAGACGGGCGGGCGTACACGGTGCAGTACTTCGAGCGCAATCGATTCGAGCACCACCCGGAGAACGCGGGGACGCGCTACGAGGTGCTGCTGGGGCTGCTTGGGAACCAGGTGGTTGACGGGGTGGGGTGGCGGTAGAACGAGCCTTGAGCCTTGAGTCTTGAGGCGTGAGTGCCGAGGGGTGCGTCTTGAGCTGCGAGTAGTGAGCGCTGCTCCTCTACTGGCCGGCTCCGTCCATCGCGCCGAAATCGAGCGGGTTGCGGTTGACGCCGCCGACCCATACCTCGTAGTGCAGGTGTGGCCCGCTGGAGTTGCCGGTGGAGCCCACGGAGCCGATCTGGTCGCCGCGCCGGACCTGGACGCCGTTGGAGATTGCGAACCCCCTCAGGTGGCAGTACGTCGTCCGGTAGCCCTCGGAGCGCAGCAGGACGCAGTTGCCGCCTGGCCAGCTGTCGGGGTGGACCTCGGCGGTACCGCCGTGCGTGGCGTAGACCGGAGCGCCCTGCGTGCCCCATGGGTCGGCGTGGCCGTTGCCATCGCTGTCGAGCGCCAGGTCGACACCGCCCCAGGTGTCGGCGGGGGCGTGTGAGCCGACGCCGTAGCCTTGGGTGAGGACGGTGCGCGGGCTGCGGAGCGGGTTGCCGGTGGGGATATTCTGGTCGGTCACCGCGTCGGGGTTCAGCCCGCCCTGCGCCGCGGCGTCGCCGACGATCGTCGCCGAGCCGGAGATGGCCCCCGCGGGAATGCCCGCGGCCCCCACCGGTACGCCACGCCAGCCGCTCACGGTGGTCTGGGCCGGCTGAGCCTGCATGAGCATGTAGAGTACGCCGAGGATCGCCAGGGCGATCAGGGCAGTGCGGCCCAGGCCGGCGCTAGGGAGGCTGTACATCACTGGCCCGTGCCCCCGGCCCGCCACGAGCGGACGAGGCTGTTGACAGCATTCACGTACGCCGGGACATTGTTTTCGAATGAGGGGGCATAGATCGGAATGATCTGCTCCACCGTGTGCACGCCGCGCCCGCCGATGTACTCGACAGAGATCAGTTTGTACCAGTCCTCGATGCCCGTCTCCCAGTTAGGGTAGTCGCGGAAGCGGTTGAAACACGTCGGGTAGCCGGCGCAGATGATATTGCCGACGTTGTGCGTCGTGCTGCCATCGGGCTTGATGCCGGCCCAGCCCTGGTTGGTGCCAGCGCTAGACTCGTGGATGAAGAACGCCACGGCATAGGCTGGGTCGATCTGGTACTGTTGTCCGAGCTCGACCCAGATGCGCCCGGTGCCTGCTGCGGGTGAGCCGTACGCAGCCAGGATGGCGTCGATCGTGGCGGCGGTGACGCTGGGCGGCCCGACCACCGAGTTCTCGCCAGGTGCTGTGGGGAGCTGGGGAACGATCGCTGCGGCCGCCTCCGCGGCGATCGCGGGGGCGCGCTCGGTGAAATTGCTGAAGGTGACACGGGCCGGTTGGAGCATGAAGAAATAGATGATGGCGAGGCAGACCGCCGAGATGATCGCTGCCAGCCCCGGCCCGCTGAGCGCCATCTCGGTGAGCGTGGGGCCGCGGCCGTAGTCCCCAGGCGCAGGGTAGGACGGCCGGCGCATCACGGGGGGCTCCACGTAGGTCTGCGCGCGGTGCAGGTTGGCGGCCGACTTTGCCACCGGCGCCGCGACCTCCGGCTCGCTCTCAGTCACCGGCACGCCGACGATCGCCGGCCGCTTCTGCTCGGTGCGCTCTTTGAGGGCCACTGTGGGGCGGCTCGCGGAGCGCGGCCCGACGCTGACCTCCGCGAACGGGTCGCGCAGGTTGCGCATCGGGTTCGGCGGGGTGCGGGTGGAGCTTTCCTCGCGTACCCCGAACCGCTGCGGCTTCGCGCGGCGGGCTGGGTCCTGCGGGTGCTCGTTGTGCTGGTCGGTGTCGCTCATGGGCTTGTTCGCTGCTCGCGCCGCTTCGTGAGCTCCGCCTGCTCCTCCGGGGTGGGGAGGCGGAACGCGCCGTCGCGGTTCAGATAGACTATCAGCTCGCGTCGGACGCTGAGCAGGAGATCCCCTAGGCCGTCGCCGTCCACGTCACGGACGGAGAGTGTGACCGGCGTGAGGTGCTCGTCCGCGCCGAACAGGTACGGGCCCGTGAGCGTCCGCACCTGCGCGGCGTCGCCGCCCGGGAGTTCAAAGATCACGACTTGGCGGTTGAGGTTCATTGCCGTCAGGTGCGTGGGCTGGCCCGCCGCCTCGCCGTGCCCGACGAACGCGGCGACGTGGTGCGTGCGCGGCCGGCCGTAGCGCCAGTCGTCCAGCAGCACGTTTACGTGCCCCTGCACGACCCCCACCACGGCGTAGATCGCGACCATTGCCAGCACGAGTGTGACAAGGTAGATGACTGCACGGAGCTGCTGCCCGAGCGCGACGGCGGCGGTGTCGGCCCGGTCCACCGGGCGCAGATTCTTGCTCGTGACTGCCATGGCTGCATTCCTCACCTGCGCTTGGGCGCGCGTGCCAAACCCCTCATGCCGGCAACCCCGCGGACACGGGGTGCCGACGCGGACGATGCGCGCCGGGCTGTGTAGAGCGTTCCGAGGTGAGGATATTATATAGAACATGCGTTCTGGTGTCAACCGGTATCTTGGCTGGTGTACCCTTATTGATAGTAGTTTAACATTAGTAGCCCTGTTTGAGTCGTTAGAGCACGTTAAGAGCTTGGGTGGCTCGGAGGATGAGACAGGGCCGGGTGGAGCTTGGTGGCGGCCAGCCAGGCCTCGATCGCCGCGACCGGCAGTATCCCCTGCTCGGTGACGATCCCGGTGATGAGCTCGAGCGGCGTCGTGTCGAAGTAGCGGTTGTGCACCTCGACCCCGCTGGGCGCATCGGGCCAGACCTCGGCCGCCGGCCAGTCGGTCTGCTCGAGCGGCTCGAACCCGGGGGGCAGAAACTTCTGGCTGCCGCACAGGGTGTAGAACGGCACTCCCTGGCGGTGTGCTTCGGCGGCCAGCGCGCGCGTGCCAGCTTTATTGACTAAGCCGCGCGTGCTAAGCATGTCCGCGCCCACCAGCACCAGCTGGGCCGAGGACACCGCGCTGACCACAGCCGCGTCCACCATCAGCTGTACCGGGATGCCGTACTCCGCCAGCTGTCCCGCCGCCTGCCGGCCCTCGTATATCGGGCGAGACTCGGCGCAGACGACGCGGAAGCGCCGGCCGGCCCGCTGGGCGTGTAGCAGGGCATACTGCACGGTGGTGCTGTACGAGAGGGTAACGATCGTGGCGCCGTCGCTGATCAGCGTCAGTGCCCCCTCGGCCACGTGCAGCGCGTGCTGCTTGATCTGGCGCTTGAACTCCTCGGTGGCCTGTGCCACAGCTCTGCGGAGGCCACGCGGCGTCTCGCTCTCCTCGACCTTCCATAGCACCGTGTTAACAAGGTTGACCAGCGGCGCCATAGCCGGCTGTGCGCGGATCAGAGCCCAGCCCGTGACCAGCAGCTCCTGCCGGAAGGCGTCGGGCGAGGCCGGCTCACCGGTGGTGGCGCGTTTCAGCAGCACATCAGCCGCCAGGTCTGCGATCTGCGCGGCCCCAAGCCGGTTGTCGGTCGTGATCGATGCTATCACCTGTGAGAACTGAGACTCCACAGAATCGACCTCCGTATCTCCCGCGCTGCCACACCCGAAAGTGGAGTGTGCCCGCCGCGCCATCGACCTTTGTGGTCGCGGCGCAGGGCGGCACCCCTGTGCAGCACGTGCTGTGCATACTCGCTGTTGCTGTATTGTACTACCACTTAGCGGAGGGGAGTGCTGAGGTGCGCAGCAGGTGGCGCGGCGCATCACCGTGGGGTGTGCTATGCGCCGCGCTGCTCTGAGAGTTGGGTGCGCACCAGACTCTCGAGACGCTCGATCTGGAACGGCTTCGCGATGAAGGGGTTGCCTGTCTGCGCGATACGCGCCTGCGTCGCTGCGCTGAGGATGTCGCCGGTGACGAACACCACGCGTCCCGCGAGCTCGGCGTCTCGCTGGCGGATGGCCTGGTGGAGCTCGAAGCCGCTCATACCCGGCATCTTGATGTCGCTCAACACCAGGTCGAAGCGCTCGCGCCCGAGCACCTCGAGAGCGTCGGCGCCGCTAGTGACCACCGTTGGCCGGTGTCCCAGATCGCGCAGCAGCCGCGCCAGCAGCTGCCCCACCGGCTCTTCGTCGTCCACGACGAGCACGCGCGAGCGCCGCTGAGCCTCGGGCACGCCCATGTTCCCGGTGCCGTTTCCGCCGCTGTCTGGCGCGTTGGCCTCCTGGAGGATCGGCAGCTCGACATGCACTGTGGTGCCGACCCCCACCTCGCTCTCGGCCCAGATGCGGCCGTTGTGCTCCTGCACGATCCCGAAGCAGATCGAGAGGCCAAGGCCGGTGCCCTGGCCCACTGGCTTGGTGGTGAAGAACGGGTCGAAGATGCGGTTGAGGTCGCGCGCGGGGATGCCAACGCCCGTGTCACGCACCGACACCCGCAGCACCCGCTTGTCCGGGTCGTCGTCCGCCGTACCCGAGGCCACCACAGCGGTGTGCAGCGTGAGCGTGCCCTGACCGCCGCGGTCCAGCATCGCATCGTGCGCGTTGTTGATCAGGTTCAGGAACACCTGCTGGAGCTGGAACGGGTCGGCCACGGTCTTAGGTAGCTCGGGGTCGAGCTCCGTCACGACGCGGATGTTGTCAACACGGAGCTGGTAGGCGCGTAGGGCCAGTGTGCTGCGCAGATTCTCGTTCAGGTCCACGAGCAGGCGCTGCGGCTTGTGCTCGCGCGCGAACAGCAGCAGGTTCTGCACGATGCGGGCGGCGCGCTCGGCCTGGGTGCCGATATGCTTCAGGTCTTCGTGGGCAGTGGTGGGCAGGTCTTTGTCACGCAGCATGAGCTGGGCGTAGCCAGAGATGCTGGTGAGCGGGTTGTTGACCTCGTGGGCCACACCGGCCACCAGTTGCCCGATCGCGGAGAGTTTCTCCGAGCGCAGTAGCTGCTCCTCGAGCTTGCGTCGCTCGGTCAGGTCACGCGCGATGCAGTGCACTACGTCGCCGCGCTGGCCGTCCCTCACCAGCCGCGCGCTCACCTCGAGGAACACCGGCGCGTCGTCTGCGCCGCGCAGCTGGAGCTCGAACGGCTGGACCTCCCGGCCGCGCAGCAGGTCAGCGAAAATCTGCTCGCTGGGGCTCCAGGCCTCTGGCACGCAGATGTCGCGCAGTAGTCTGCCAAGCAGCTGCTCCTCGGTCTGCCCTGTGAGGTTCGGGCCGACCTTGTTGATGCTGAGCAGAGTCAGCCGCCGGTCCAGCGTGAAGATCAGGTCGTAGGCGTTGGCGAACAGGTCGCGGTAGCGCGTCTCGCTAGCCTTGACCTCCTCGTACAGCCGCGTGTTCTCGATCGCGATCGCAGCGTAGTCGGCCAGAGCCGAGAGCAGATACTGGTCGTTCTCGCCGAAGGTGCGCTCGGACTGCTGGTTGTCCACGGCCAGTACGCCGATCACTGTGCTGCCCACCGTCAGCGGCACCTGCAGCACGGCCCGCACCAGAAAGCCGGTCTTGATCTTGAGCTGCGCGCCGGCGTTGGCCTTGTCCAGCCGCACGGGCTTACCGGTGCGCATCACCTGCCCGGCTATGCCGTCGTCGATCGGCATACGCAGGCGCTGGGCGCGCTGCTCGCCGAGGTTCTTGGCGGCGCGCAGGTACAGCTCGTTACGCCGCGGGTCACGCAGCAGCAGGAAGCCCTCCTCGGCCCGCGTGATGTAGACGCCGGCCTCGACGATCCGCACCAGCAGCTCCTCCTGGTCCAGCAGGGAGCTGACGGACTTGCCGATCGAGTAGAGGACGGTGAGCTCCTGGACGCGCTGGCGCAGGTTCTTGGTGAGCTGCTCCTTTTCACGTGTGAGGCGGCGCTCGCGCAGCGCCTGGTCGATCACCGCCTGCGCCTCGGTCTCGCTGAAGGGTTTGATCAGGTAGTTGCGCGCGCCGAGCCGAAAGGCCTCCACGGCGATCGCCTCTGAGCCGTGGGCGGTCATCAGGATCACGGGCACGTCATATCCCTCCTGCGCAATCAGACGCAGCAGGTCGAGGCCGCTGATGTCGGGGAGCTGGAGATCGAGCAGGATGAGGTCCGGCAGATGCTCGCGCAGCTTGGCGAGTCCCTGGCGGCCAGTGTTGGCGATCGAGGGCTGGTAGCCAAGCTCGGGTAGCACGTACTCCGCCAGCATGGAGCAGATCTGCTTGCTGTCGTCGATGATGAGGATCTCTTCCATGCTGCTCGCTTTAGCTGGCGTGCTGCGCGACGGAGTCCCGGAGCGCCGTGGCCATTATACTGTAGTAGGATACGGCTCACAACAGCGATGCCTTATCACTTTGTAAGCGATTGTTATACCGTGTGGTAACTGGCCCGACCCCGCGCCGAGAGGAGGTGCACGTTGGAGAACCCATCGCCCGAGGCCATTGCGGCGCTGTGTGATCGCATCGCCGCCCTGAAACTGCTGCCGCGCACCGGGTGGCTACAGCGCGGTGTGGCCGGCGCCGAGAGCGTGGCTGAGCACACGTTCGGCGTGGCACTCCTGGCGCTGCTGCTGTTGGACACGGCGCCCGGGGTGGACCGCGCGCGCCTCCTCTCAATGGCGCTGGCGCACGATCTGGCCGAGGCGCTGCTGGGGGACTGGCCCGCGGCCGCGCGGCGCCACCTAGGCCCCCGTCAGAAGGAGCGCGCCGAGCGCGGGGCGCTTGAGGAGTTGCTGGCGGGCCACCCGGGGCGCGAGGAGCTGCTGGGCCTATGGGAGGAGTACGCCGCCGGCGCCACATCTGAGGCGCGTCTGGTGAAAGGGCTCGACCGTCTGGAGATGCTGGCGCAGGCGCTGGCCTACGAGCGCGCCGGCAGCCGTGGTCTCGATGAGTTCTGGCAGGGCGTGGAGCACGGCTGGGATGAGGCCTTCCCCGTGCTGCGGCAGATCGCGCTCCACCTCCACCAGCTGCGGCCGCGGTGAACACGTCTCAACATGCTGTTGGACGATGATCCTGCCGCTCTGAGAGCCGAAGGACGCACGCGGAGACATACTGGGAGGGCGAGGGGCCAGCGCGGGCCGCATATTCCCCGCCCCCCAGACGACGAACACGAAGACCTCTGTGAGCACGAAGTCTCTACGGTGGTGGCAGTCCGCAGTCTTCTACAAGATCTTCCGGCGCAGCTTTCGTGCACCAGAGGAGATCTGGCACACGCCGCACGCACGACGGATGTGAGGTCTTCTACTTGGCGGAGAGCCCCGCGAGCACCTGAGATGCGGCCGCCTCCAGCTGGGTGATCTCGGCCTGGAGGCGCGCCTCCTCTTCCGTGAGAGCGCCGAGCTGATTTTCGAGCTCGCCGAGGAGTGTGACATAACGGTTTCGTAGCGCGCCCTCGTCCCCCTCACGGCCGAGCGGCGTGAGGCTCTGCTGGGTCTGCTGCTGGCGCTGGAAGATGCGCTGGCGCCCCTGCTCGATCTGCCGGAGGCGCTGCTGCGCCTGCGACACCTGGGCGTAGAGCTGGAGCACTCCGGCCAGCGCGCGGAACGTTGTCTCATCAAGGAAGCGCCCGCGCAGGTAGTCGCGCAGCTGTGTGCCGCTGAGACCACGGACCTGCTCCCGGCGAGAGGTCTTGGCACGCTGGCGCACCACCCAGGTTGTCTCGGCGCCAGGGGCAGAGCGCACGGTCCAGCGCGCCAGCCCCTGGGTCTGCTCGGCGGGCGCGGGGGTGTCGTGCAGCTCATAGTTTGGCACGAGGGCCTGCTCGATCGTCACATCGGCGGGCTCGGCAAGCGTGCTGGCGATGCGGTAGAGCGTGCGCCGGACGTCCCACTCCTCGACCAGAAGGTACTCGCCGCGCACGCTGATCGCCGCCGTCTGACACTCGAAACCGTACTCCTCGGTCACTGTGACCCCTAGCTCCACCGCATACGGCACGATCAGCTCGCCGCCGGTGCGGGTGAAGGGTAGCACCGCCTCGCCGGCGTAGTCCCCCTGCTCCACCACTGTGGCCGGGCCACGCTCGAGGGTGAGCCCGGTCTCGTTGCGCGTGCGGAGGCTGGCCACCGGGTGGCGCGGCAGCTTGGACCCGTTGTAGAGCAGCTCCTTGCGTCCCGTGAGGCGCGCGCTGACGATCGGCACCATAGCGGACTGGCCACGCGCTACGCTCACCGGGTGGGTGACGCGATATTGGAACAGCGCTCCGCGCTCCTCGCCGGCGCCGGCGGCCTGCATCGAGCTCTCGGCACTCTCAAGGGAGAGCATGGCCGGCGCGCTAAGAGCAACGTCCTCGGCCATGGCGTGCCTGCGCTTCGCCATATGCCCCGGGGCGGCCATCATCGGTACGGGCGCGGCAGCCGCGACCATCCCCTGGTACTCCACCGGCGCGACCACGGTGCGCTCCTCGTCCGCCACTAGCGGCCGCTCGGGGGTGTGCGGCTCGTAGAGGCGGTAGCGGAACGAGACCGGCATGCCGGCCACCAGCGTCAGCTCCACCGTCTCCAGGTCTTCGTCAAGCTGGTTGTCGAACAGGCCCCAGCCCTGGAGAAGGATGGATGAAGGCTGAAGGCCGAAGGTGTCCGGGGCGGTTTCGGACGTCGGCAGCGGCTCCGGCGTCACCTGTTCACCCTTCAGCGTTCCGCCTTCAGCGCTCTCGAAGAGCACGCGGTAGCTTACGCGCCAGGCGGGGGCCGGGGCCACGTAGCCCACCAGTAGGTCGTGGTCGCCGGGGGAGAGGCGCAGGGTGGCGGCGCGGCGGTCCTCCTCGCCCAGGGACGCGCGCAGGAAGTAGGTCAGGTCCTCGGCGGCGCGCTCGTCGAGCAGCGCCAGGCGGTCCACGTCGCGGATGCGCACCGGGCGCACCTCACGGGCCTCGGGGAGGTAGAGGGTCACCAGCGGGGTTTTGAGCGGCTCCTCCTCATCCAGGTCCACGCCCAGCACGATGCCCTCGACGCTCTCCTTGCCAAGCGAGAGGCGCACCGGGCGGCCGCGCAGGTCGCGCAGGAGGTCGAGCAGGCTGCGGCCGTCCGAGAGGTGGATCGAGCCGCGCCCGACGCGGGCGGCGCGGTCCTCGGGGGTCTCGAAGTCCACGCCGAGAATCTGGCCGGCGCCAAGGTCTAGCGCCACCAGGCTCTTGAGGACGTCATCCATGGCCTCGCGCGGGAAGCTGAGGCGCAGTGCCTCCCCCGTCACCGGGCCGCGGCGCTCGAAGTAGCCGATGCCGTGCTTGTAGATAACCATGCGGCGGATGGGCAGGTCGGGCATGATCAGCTCCTATCGGAGTGCCGGCGCGGCCTGCGCCGGAGGCGAGGGGAGTGGGGGCCGTAGGCCCCCGCAGAGCTGCTCTCCCGGCGGGACTGCCCACGCCGGGTCAGAGTCACGGCTCAGCCGTGAGCGGGTTGTAGTAGGTGTAGATCAGTCGCGAGAACCCGGCGATCGACGACATCATGATGCGGTCAGGGATGGGCGCCTGGTCGCCGCCGAGCGGCCGGTAGAGGTAGATCGCCGCGATGTAGTCGCCGCCAGGCGAGCGCACGATACCTACGTCGGCCTGCATGATGTCGATCCAGCCGCTCTTATGCGCCACCGTGGTGCCGGCGGGTAGGCCGGCCACCATGCGCTTGGTGTCGCCGTTCTTCTCGAGGCGCGCGATCATTTCCTCGCAGCGCTCGGGGGTGAGCGCGTCGCCGAACTTCTCCAGCAGGGCGCCCTCGCCGCGGCTACACTGCTCGATCCAGATGTAGAGCTGCGCCATCTCCGCGGGAGTGGTGCGCAGTGCGCAGCCGGTCTCGGTGTACGGCTTGGGGCCCACCGGGTCCTTCGGGCCGCAGCGGTACTTGAGCTTGTTGAGCCTGATGTAGTCGAGCGCCTCGTAGGGCACCCACTGGTAGGTGTGCTCGAGGTCGAGGTCGGCGAGCATCGCGCTCATCTTCTCGGCGCCCTTGAGCGCCTCCTCGGTGCCGCCGCCGCCCACCGAGGCCGCCAGCAGCAGGTTGGCCTCGATATTGTCGCTCTCGACGATCATCTTTTTCAGCGCCTCCTCCTGCCGCTTGGTGAACTCCGGCAGGCTGATGTAGGCGTTGAGCATGATCGCGGTCTTGATCGTGCTGGCGGCCGCGAAGACAGAGCCTTTGTTGACGGCGGCGACCTCCTCGCCGCTGGCGAGGTCGTACACCACCACGCCGGCCACGCCCTTCCACTCCTTCGCCATCGCCTCGATCTGCTCCTGCAGCAGCTCGGGTGAGCGCGGCGTCCCATCGGCCCCCTGGGGCGCGGTCAGGGTCACGCGTCGCGAGCCGCCTACCGACTGGAGGCGCTCGGCCACCTGCTCCACCGCGGCGTCGAGGTCCAGCGGGGCGCTCCCAGCCAGCACAAAGCTGCGCGAGATCGGCTCTGTGTCTGTGATCACCGCGAGCTTGGGCGCTGCCCCAGCCTCACCGGCCAGCGGCTCGAGCGCCGCACGCAGCTTCTCTTCGTCAAAGCGCACCTCGAGCGGCACCCGTGTGCCCTCTGCGGCGTCGAGCGCGGCCTCGATCATCGTGTCGAGCCCGAGCTCCAGGCCGATCTCCTCAGCGCGCAGCACCAGCTCCTGCTCGCCGGCGCGCACCTCGAGTGGGCGCAGCAGCGGCATGAGCTCCTCGGCCAGCGCCGCGCTGGCCTCCTCGGTGGTCAGGCCGCCCACGTCCACGCCGGCCACGACGACGCGCTCTCCGATCGTCGGAGCTGGGGTTGCGGTTGGCACGGCGGTCGGGGGGACAGGTGTTGCGCTCGGGGCGGTGGTGGGCGTGACAGTAGCCTCGGCGGCGGCCACAGGGGCGGGGACAGTCCCGGCGCTCTGCGGCCCACAGGCGGCGAGCGTCAGGCATAGCGCCAGAAGCAGAGCTGCGGCGCGCGGCAGCGTAGGTCTCTCGTTGGGCATCGTGTCTCTTCAGTAGGCACGCGGATGAGATGAATCGGCGGTAGTATATGCTATACAGACGCAATGTCAATGAGATGTGAGCGTGAGGCGATGATCACTGAGCTCCCCGAGCGAGTCGCGGCCCTCCCCGGCCCCCTGCGGCAGGCCTGTGAGCGCATCTTCCACATCCGGCGCGGGGTGGGTCGAGCCATCACGCCGCCGGAGATGGAGCCGTGGGTGGAGCGCAGCTTCGGCTCGGTCGAGGCCGTGCGCGAGCAGACCGTTGTGCGGGTGCTCAACCGGCTGACGCTCGAGGACGCGCTCTTCAACCCGCTGCGGGCGCACCGCCCGGCCGGCGCCTTCACCACCGACGAGCAGCTCGAGGCGTGGGTCGTGGGCGAGCTCGAGGGGCACGACTTCGCCGACCCGCGCCGGCGTACCCCGGCTGACCCGTTCGGACGCATTGAGGGGCGCTTCTGCGTCAGCGCCTCGAACGTGGCCAAGTACGACGGCCTGCACGGGCTGGTGGTGTTCCACGAGGGTCACCCGCTGCGAGTCACCCGCGAGCAGCTGGAGGACTACCTGGACGTGGCGCTGCGCTGGGTCGCGGCGGCGCACGCCTACGACCCCTCCGCGATCTACCCGATGGTCACATGGAACTGCCTGCCGAAGAGCGGAGCGACGATTGTCCACGGCCACATGCAGGTGTCGCTCGGCCGCGGGCTGCACTACGCCCGCCCCGAGCTCTGGCGGCGGGCCGCGCAGACCTACCGGGGGGAGATGGGGCGGGAGTATTTCGAGGACCTGTTCGCTGTCCACGCGGCGCTAGGGTTAGCCCTGCACGATGAGCAGGGGGTGCGATGCTTCGCGCACCTCACGCCGCTGCGAAACCGGGAGGTTGTGTTCTTTGCCGCCCAGTGCACAACGCGCTCAGAGGGAAGTGGGGGGAGCAGCAGCTTCACCTTGCCCGGCGGAAGCTCCTCCACGCCCTCGGTGGCCAGGCTCCTGGCCGGGCCGCTCTACGATGCGCTGCGCGGGCTGATGGACGTCCAGGGGGTGCGGGCGCTGAACCTTGGGCTGGCGCTGCCGCCGCTGGTCCCAACTGGCGAGTCCTGGCAGGGTGTCCCGGCTGTTGCGCGTATCGTGGACCGCGGCGGACCGCTCTCGCTGCGCAACGACTGGGGCGCGATGGAGCTGTTCGGCACGCCCGTAGTGACGGCCGACCCCTTCGAGGTGGCGGCGCAGCTACGGGGGAGAGGAACAGATCGAGGGTAGAGGAGTGCCAGGCTGACATCTGAGCACCGCACGACTGGCTGACTACCTGTTCGTAGTACTGGCCCGTGCCTGGGGTGTGGAGCGCCGCCCCACACCCCAAACCACACTACGCCTCCGGTCGCTCTGCCAGCGTCACGTCCAGCTTCAGCGTTTGCCTATCGCGAAGCACGTCCAGCGTCAGTGTGTCGCCTGGCTTGTACTCGAGCAGCAGGGTGCGCAGCGTCGCCTCCTGGCCGATCGCCTTGCCGTCGAGCGCTGTGATGATGTCGCCCGGCTGGAGGCCGGCGGCGGCGGACGGGCCACTCGGGACCACCTCGCTCACCAGCGCCCCGGCCTGCACCGGCAGATTATTGTCGGCCGCAGCCTGCGAGTCGATTGTGACGTAGCTGATGCCCAGGAAGGGGTAGACCACGCGGCCAGTGGCAATCAGCTGCTCGCTGACGCGCCGCACGATGTTGCTCGGCACCGAGAAGCCGAGCCCCTCGGCTGGGGCGCTGCTCAGGCCGCTGCCGCGCACCACCAGTGTGTTGATGCCCACCACCTCGCCGCGCAGGTTGATCAGCGGGCCGCCCGAGTTGCCGCTGTTGATCGCCGCGTCGGTCTGGATCAGCCCCTCGGGCGCGTCGCCGCCGACGTTGCGGTTCAGCGCGCTCACCACGCCCACCGTCACCGTGTTGCGGAAGTCGCCCAGCGGGCTGCCGATCGCGATCACTGTCTCGCCTGGCTGCAGCAGCGACGAGTCACCTAGCGGCGCTATGCCCGGCACCGCGCCGTCCACCTTGATCACCGCCACATCCTGCAGCGGGTCGGTGCCCACCAGGGTCGCCTCGCGGCGCGTGCCGTCGGCGAAGATCACCGCCAGCGACGCCTGCCCCTCGACGACGTGGTTGTTGGTGATGATGTAGCCGTCCTGGCTGACGATCACGCCCGAGCCGCTGCCACGCCGCGGCTGGTCGCCCTGGCCCGGGAAGGGGAACGGACTCGTCTCGGGGTCTGGCTGAGCGTCGGCTGACAAGGTGTTCACCACCGTCACGACCGCCGGCGACACATTCTTCACCACCTCGACTACTGGCTGACCTGAGCCCGCCGGCGCGCTGGTCGTCGGGGCGGGGAGTGCGGTTGGGGCCGGCTCCTGGGCCTGCGCTGGCTGCTCGAGGTTCACCACCGGCTCGGCCACCGGCGCGGGGGCTTGCCTGGTAACCTGTGCCATCTGCCAGCTCACGAGGGTGTAGGTCACGGCGCCGCCCAGCACCGCCCCTCCTGCCACGGCGATGAACAGCGTGAGTGCGGCGATAATCGCCAGCACAACTTTCGTCTGTCGCTCCATATTGCTCTCCTTCGGCGCCACTCGGCCCGCTGGTGCTTCATCGTTCTCCGGCCATATCTTGGCAGACAAAGGTGAGACCTGCGTGAGCGCCGGTTTAGAGCCTGCTTAGACCTGGCTCATCGCTATCTCCGGTGTCGCTGTATCATCTTCGTATCAGGCTGTTTTCATTGTGACTTGACAATCTTTCGGACTTCGCTACAATGCGCCCGCACAACAACAGGTTCTCGCGATACCCGAGCCACGTCAGGCTCAGTAGCGGCGGTGACCGTCGCCTCGTATCAGCGCGTGAACCAAACATCCTCGCTAGGGGGATGCGCTCGGTGCTTTGACGTGTCTGTTGACACGCCGCGCGATCGCACAGGCCGGATCACCGATCTGCGTGGAGTGATCTCCACGCGCCGGCCTGCTGAGCTGCTATCCGCAGCTTGCCCCACCACCCTTGAGCCGTATATATCATCGCTGCATCAGACAGGCGTGCTCAGGGTTCCCCGGTAGACAAGAGGAGCCAATAGATGCAACGTTGGAGACGCTTCCCCGTCGTAGCGTCGATCGTGGTGATGGCGGCCGCGCTGCTGCCCCTGGCGCCTGCGAGCGCTGAAGAGCAGCCCGCAGCGCCTCCTCCCGCGACGACCGCCCCGGCTGAGCTTCCGCCGACGCTACAAGAGGCACCCGCACCCCCACCTCCCGCACAGCCCGCTGCGCCGACCTATCGCGTGTTCGCGACGCGCCAGGGGCTCGTAGGCCACCGCACCGCAAACGGCCACCGCATCCGCCCGCGCGATCGCTTTGTAGCCCTGCCTTCGTGGTCGGTCCTCTCCAGCCGCGGCGGCTACGAGTTTCAGGTTCGCGTCACGTACAACGGGCGCAGCGCCGTCCTCCCCGTCTGGGACGTAGGTCCCTGGAATACGCGCGACGACTACTGGAACCCCGGCCGTCGCTACAGCGATGTGCAGGTGGGCATGCCGATGGCTCAGGCTGCGCGCCAGGGCTACAACGGCGGTCGTGATGAGTTCGGGCGTCGTATCGGGCTCCCCAACGGCATTGACATCGCCGACGGTGCGTTCTGGGATGACCTCGGCATGACCCAGAGCGACTGGGTCGAGGTGACGTTCCTCTGGCTCGGCGCTGACCCTGGCGTCTCGAACGGTGTCGTCGAGGTTGCGAGTGACGCTCGTGCCGTGATCGAGCCCGGCGCGGTCGTCGTCGATGACGGGGCGCCCGGCTACGACGCGCCTGATGGCAAGTGGTACGACGCCCCCTGCGGTCTCAATGGGCGCCACTCCTGGACGTTCGGCACCGCCGACCCGGCCGAGAGCAACACCCGCGCCTCCTGGCAGCCCCCGCTCCCCAGCGCGGCGCTCTATGAGCTCTTCGCCTTCATCCCCTCCTGCGGCGAGACGCCCACGACCGCGGCCCGGTACCGCGTCACGCACGACGGTGCCGTCACCGAGGTCACCGTCAACCAGGCTGCGTCGCTGGGGAGCTGGGTGTCGCTCGGGGTTTACCACATGGGCGATGGCCCGGCGTCGGTCGAGCTCTCTGACTTCACTGGCGATGAGGGCAGCCCGGTGCGCTTCGACGCACTCAAGTGGATCGCGCGAGGCGACACGCTGCCCCCCGACGCACGTGTGAGCGAGGCGGCGACCTACGAGGGTGGACTGATCGTCCGCTGGGGCGGAAGTGATGACGTCAGCGGGATCGCGTCGTACGACGTGCAGGTGCGCCTTCTGCCCGACGGCGGCTGGACCGACTGGCAGATGGCGACGGCGGCGAGCGAGGCGCTGTTCGTGCCATCGGCACCGGGATTGTACGGCTTCCGCGCCCGCGCGCGGGACTGGCTCGGGCACGAGCAAACCTGGCGCGAGGCAGACGACGTCACGGCCCAGGTCGGGCCGTAGCGTGTCCGGCGTCTCACTGTAAACATCCGCGATTCTCTGCGGCGAGCGGGCATCTGATAGCCCGCTCGCCGCGTATAATACGCGGCATGAACTTGATTGTCGATGGTCACAACTTGATTGGGCAGATCCCCGGGCTGAGCCTCTCCGACCCGGACGACGAGGCGCGCCTGGTGCTGCTCCTCCGTGGTTATGCCACCGGCAAACGTGGGCGCAAGGTGATCGTGGTGTTCGACCACGGCGTGTACGGCCACCCCGAGAAGCTCGATGGCTACGGTGTGACCTGCCAGTTTGCCCGGTCGCCTCAGGACGCCGACACGCAGATCATTCGCCGGCTCGACTCGCTCCGCGGTCGGCGTGATTGGGCTGTGGTCACTGCCGACCGCGAGATTGTGCGCGCTGCCGCCGACCGCAACGTGAAGGTGATTGATGCGCGCGCCTTCGCCCGCCAGCTGCGGGCGCCTCAGCCGCCCCGCACGGCTCCCTCGCTCGAGAAGCGCGAGATGCCCCCAAGTGCGGCGGAGGTCAAGGAGTGGCTGCGGCTGTTCGGCGAGCGGGACGAACCGTAGCCCATCCGTTCGGCCGACACCGTGCTATAATGCGGCCGAGAAACGAACACAGGAGGACCCCGGAATGGAACCGGGCGGCACTGAGAACCCGTCGGCGGAACTAGAGCGGCTGGCCGACGAGCAGATCAACGATCTTGACAGCGAGGCCGAGGACCGCGGCAGCCGCGCGAAAGAGCGCCGCGAGCGGGTCGTCGAGCTGTACGCGCAGGGTGCCATCCAATCTGCCGCCGACAACTACCACGCGGCCCTGGTGATGCTGTATGGCGAGGATCTGGCACACTACGAGCTCGCCAGAACCTTCGCCCGCCGCGCAGCCCAGGCCGGCGAGGGGAGGGCGTGGTCGGTCGTGGCTACGTCCTGGGACCGTGCGCTGATCGCTCGGGGAGAGCCGCAGCGCTTCGGGACCCAGTTCATTCGCGAGAACGGCCGCTGGTCGCTCGGCAGGGTCGATGCGACGATCTCGGACGCCGAGCGCGCGATGTACGGCGTGCCCCCGCTCTGGGTCCAGCAGCAGAGCGTGGACCAACTCCAGCAGCGTGAGGACGCCGAATAGCGGCGCAAAGGGAGCTCAGCGAGGCGCGAAGAAGGACGGCGGGCGGGGGGACATCCTCCGCCCGCCTTTCTGTGCGAGCGTCACTCGTACGTCGGCGTGGTCGTCCCGTCAGAGAGGACCAAAAGGTGAATGCACCGTGAAACCGGGGGCGCTACAATCGTGCTGAAGTGCTCACACGACGTCGCGCTCGCTCCCGGAGAACACTGCTATGGTCAAAAGCGTCCCGATGAAGGACCACTCGATCGTCATCAAGCCGAAGCGGCGTGGCGCCGCGAGCGCTATTCTACTGCTGCTGCTTCTGCTGTGTGTCGGCGTGGCTGGGCTCGGCGTGGGACTGTTCGCGCCTGTCAGCCTGTCCTTCAGTCAGGAGCACGTGCTGGCGCTGGTCCACGGTGGCGTCGCGTCCTCCGAGGAGCACACCTTCGTGGATGCCTGTGCCCAGGTTGCGGGGTTCGCCGGTCCACACGCCGTCACCCGGACGGTCCGCACCACCGTTTTTCGGGACGGCACATCCCTCTCGGTGACGTTCACCAGCCGCCCCACCCCGACGATCACTCAGTGCCAGGCATGAAGCTGCGCGCGGCGTGCCTTTGGGAGCTGTGCCAGCGTTAGAACTATGCGGAGGGGTCTTCGCGCAGGATGTAGCCAACGCCCCGCACCGTGTGGATGAGGCGCGCCTCGCCGCGCGACTCGAGCTTCTGGCGCAGGTAGCGGACGTACACCTCGATAATGTTGCTCTCGCCGCCGAAGTCGTAGCCCCAGACACGGTCGTAGATCACCTCGCGTGTCAGCACCTGCTGCGGGTTCCGCAAGAACAGCTCCAGCAGGTCGTACTCCTTCGCGGTCAGATCCACGCGCCGCTCGCCGATCTGGACCTCGTGGGCCGAGGTGTCCATCGTGAGCGGGCCGTAGCGCAGCACGCCCGCCTGGTCGTCGCGCTGGCGACGCCGAAGCTGCACGCGGATGCGCGCGAGCAACTCCTCGAAGGCGAATGGTTTGATCAGGTAGTCGTCCGCGCCGGCCTCGAGCCCCGCGACGCGGTCGGGCACGGCGTCACGGGCGGTGAGCATAATGATCGGTACGTCAGACGCGGCCCGGATGCGGCGCGCGACCTCCAGGCCGTCCATTCCTGGCAGCATGAGATCGAGCACCACCAGCGCGGGTGGGCGCTCGCGGGCCGCGGTGATTGCGGAGGGGCCGTCCGCCGCGACTTCGACGCTGAAGCCCTCGAACGTGAGGCCGCGGCGCAGGTAGCCAGCGATCTCCGCCTCATCTTCGACAATAAGCAGCTGGGCCATAAGCTCGTATGTGTGGAACGCGGTGCCTGCGGCTATTGTAGCAGCCTCGGCACACGCCTGCAACAGCGTGTAGGTCGCGCCGCACGCCCCCCGCTGCGCTGAAGAAGGTCTCTATGAATCCGCTCGCAGATCAGGTCGCTATCGTCACTGGGGGGTCGCGCGGCATCGGCCGCGCAGTCGCGCTCGCCATCGCCGCCGCGGGCGGGCGGGTGGTCGTCAACTACCAGCGGAACGCCGCGGCTGCGCAGGAGGTCGTGGGGCGCATCGTGGCCGAGGGCGGCGACGCGCTCGCTGTGGCCGCCGATGTCGCCGACGAGGTCGCGGTGGACGCGATGCTCGACGCCTGCCTCGACCGCTGGGGCCGGCTCGACATGCTTGTCAACAACGCCGGCATCACCGCCGATGCGCCCTTCGCTCGCATGCGCGAAGAGCAGTGGCGCGCGGTGATCGACACCAACCTGACAGGGGTGTTCCTCTGCTGCCGCGCTGCGCTCCCCTCGATGCGCGCCCGCGGCTATGGCCGGATTGTGAATATCGGCTCGCTCGCCGGCCTCGCGGGCAACCTCGGCCAGGTGAACTATGCCGCCGCCAAGGCCGGTCTCGTGGGATTCACCCGCGCCCTGGCCCGCGAGGTGGCGCTCGAGGGGATCACGGCCAATGTCGTCGCCCCGGGCTACATCGAGACCGATCTGCTCGACGCGCTCCCCGCCGCACAGCGCGCCTGGGCCCTCGACGCGATCGCTATGCGCCGATTTGGCGCCGCGGACGAGGTGGCGCCTGCGGTTGCCTTCCTGCTCTCCCCGGCTGCGTCCTACATCACTGGTCAGGTCCTCGCGATCGACGGCGGCTGGGTGATGCCCTAGCCCACTGTAAGCAACCTGTCATGCACAGCCCGGGTGATACGGTGTATCCTCCTCACGGAATATTTACCGTATTTTCACTCGAGCATTACGCATGATCACTCTTCAGGCACTCCGTCGTAGCCGTGGCATCACGCTTATCGACCTGGCTCTGCTCAGCGGAGTCCCCGTCAGAACCATCGCCTCGATCGAGTACGGACTTGTGCGCCTGGACCGACACACCCGCGAGCAGCTGGCCCACGTCTTCGGCATCCCTCCAGAGACGCTCCAGCCGGGCGCGCCGCCTGCGCTCCAACAGGATCTGCGCCGCCGCCTCGCGCGTAAGGCCCGCGCGGCTACCCCGGCGGTCGCCGCCGCGCTCGCCACGGCTGTGCTTCTTGCTCCGACGCCCGGCGTGGTGCAGTACGGCTCTACAGCACCCGCCGCGCCCATCGCTGCAAAGCTACCCTCCGCGCCACCTCGGCAGGCTGCCCTGCAGCCGGCCGAGGCCCTCTCGCCTGCGGCGCAGCTGGCCGCCGTACCCCTCCCGGCCGTTGGGCTCGTGGCGGGGACAGAGCCCGTCGCCCTCGCACGCGTGCAGCCGCTGGAGCCCCCCGCTCTGCCAGCCACCGGGAGCGACCCTGCGCTGGTTGGGGGGCACAAACGCGCCGAGAGCCCCGCGCGCGCGCCTGGCTTCGTCCCCGCGCCCGACGGCGCCCCATACGGCTGCCCGATCGCCACCAGCGGCCGGGTCGTGGTCACGCAAGGCTACGGCGTCGGGACGCACGCGCCGGCCGAGTCGTGGGGCGCGCTCGACCTAGGTGTGGACGGCGACGGCGACGGCTACGCTGAGCCAGGCTCATCGTTCGGCTCGCTTGTCTTCACGCCCCACGGCGGCGTGTCCCGCGTGGCCGCGGGGGGCTGGCCGGGCGGCAACTACGTGCGCGTCACCAACGGCCAGACCGGCTGGGTCACCGCCTACGCCCACCTCGACCAGGTGTTTGTGGCCGATGGGCAGCAGCTCGAGCCAGGCACCGTGATCGGGACCCTCGGTAACACCGGCTACTCGACGGCCGCACACCTGCACTATGAGGTATGGCGCGGCGGTGTCAATGTCGATCCGTCACCCTATGTGCTGTGCGGGTAGCGGCTGGCTGTCATATAATGCGGTGCAGGAGGAATGCCATGCGCCGCCGCACACTGCTGAAGCTGCTCGCCACGACACCGCTCACTGCCTGCGCCACCC
This sequence comes from Chloroflexota bacterium, assembly GCA_039805565.1. Lineage (GTDB taxonomy): Bacteria > Chloroflexota > Chloroflexia > Chloroflexales > Roseiflexaceae > CALJIC01. The sequence continues at coordinate 25,486 of JBDLTZ010000260.1, forward strand.
CGCCTGCGCTCCGCCCGCGGCCGACCCCCGCGCCGCCCACCCCCGGACCGCACCCAGGCCTCTTCGTCGACGCTGGCTACAGCTATGGGCCGGTCAGCCCACTCGTCTACGGCACGAATACGGGGCCGTGGCAGACCGTCGGCCTGGAGCAGATCCCGCTCAGCAAGGCGGCCGGCATCAGTGTGATCCGCTGGCCTGGCGGCAACTGGGGTGATGAGAACCACCCGTCGTCCGTTCAGCTCGATGAGTACATTGCGCTCTGCCGCGCCGTCGGCGCCGAGCCGCTCATTCACGTGAGCCTGTTCGGTGGGACTGCTGGGGAGGCCGCCGGGCTGGTGCGGCTGGCGAACATCCAGCGGCGCTACAACGTGCGCTACTGGGCGGTGGGAAACGAGCCGGACCTGTACGTCACGAAGCGCGGCCGCACGGCATACAACGTCTCGCACTACGCGGACGACTTCCAGGCCTTCCGCGCCGCCATGAAGGTGATTGATCCATCGATCCTCGTGATGGGCCCGGAGATCAGCCAGTACAACGGCGAGGTCGAGAGCTCGCCGCGCGACGCGAAGGGTGTGCCCTGGATGCGTGGCTTCCTCGAGGCGGTGCCGGATGTCGAGCTGGTCACGTTCCACCGCTACCCGTTTGGTAGGCCCCCCGCCACGCCAGACGCGCTGCGCGCTGACCCGCCGGCCTGGTCGCGCGCCATGTCCGACTTGCGCTCCCTGACGCGCGAGGTCGCGGGGCGCGAGATCCCGATCGGGGTGACGGAGGCTAACTCAGACTGGACCGGGCGCACCGACCCTGAGGGCGTCGGCACGGACTCGCACCGCAACGCGCTCTGGTGGGCCGACGTGCTCGGCCGGCTGATCCGCGGCGGCGCGACGATTGTGGCGCAGTTCTGCATGGGGGCCATCCAGAGCCAGGGGATCGGCATGTTCGGCCCGGTCTCCTACGACCCGGCCCCGCGCCCGATCTACCAGGTCTACGCGCTTTACAAGCTGTTCGGTACGCGCCTGGTGCACGCTTCGTCGGACGTTGCCGGCCTACCGATCGTGGCGGCGCTGCGCGACGACGGGGTGCTGACGCTGGTGCTCGTCAACCATGGCGACCAACCGCGCGCGGCGGAGCTGGCGCTAGAGGGGTTCCGCCCCCGAGGCCCGGCCGAGGTCTGGAGCTTCGCTGAAGGGCAGCCGGTGACGCGCCGCGGTACGGCCGACGTCGCCCGGCCCATCGAGCTCGCGCCGCACTCCGCGACGCTACTGGCGGTGCCGGGGAGGTGAAGCCTCGTATATCTTGAATCTTGAGCACTGAGTCTTGAGTGCTGAGTCTTGAGTGTTGCACGCCGAAGGCGTTCTCGGCGCGGCCGAGTGTGCTGAGGCGCGTGCTTGGCCCCCTTTCTCTGCGCTGGGAAGGGGGCCAAGCGGGGAGGGCGACCCGAACATTTACGCCTGCGCCTCTTCCTCCTCCTCGCTCTCCGCCAGCCGCCCGTACAGCTCGGTGAGCTGCCGTAGCCGTCCTGCAATGAACGGTTCTAGCGCACCCTCGGTGTAGCGCCAGCTCCAGTTCCCCGCCGGGCGCCCGGGCGTGTTCATGCGCGCCTCGCTGCCGAGCTTCAGCACGTCCTGCAGCGGCACGATCGCTGCCTCGGCCACCGACCCCAGCGCCAGCCGGATGAGGTCCCAGGAGATATCCTCGCCGCTGCGGCCGAGGTAGAGCTGCACGTGGGTGCGCCCCTGCTCGTCGAGCGTCCGCCACCAGCCCACTGTCGTGTCATTATCGTGCGTGCCGGTGTACACCACGAACGGCTGCGTGTAGTTGTGCGGCAGGTACGGCCCCTGCGCACTCCCCCCGAAGGCGAACTGCAGCACCTTCATCCCGGGGAAGCCGTAGCCGTCGCGCAGCGCCTCCACATCCGGTGTGATCACCCCCAGGTCCTCGGCAATGATCGGCAGCTCCCCGAGCGCCGCGCGCGCCGCGTCGAACAGCGCCCCGCCCGGCCCCGGCACCCACATGCCGTTGATCGCCGTCTCCTCGCCCGCCGGCACCTCCCAGTAGGCCGCGAAGCCGCGGAAGTGGTCCAGCCGCACGATATCCACCAGCGCGAACACCGCTCGCAGCCGCTCGATCCACCAGCCGTACCCCTGCTGCGCCAGCACATCCCAGCGATAGAGCGGGTTGCCCCACAGCTGCCCGGTGGCGCTGAAGTAGTCCGGCGGTACGCCCGCCACCACCGTCGGCCGGTTGTCCTCGCCGATGTGGAACAGCTCCCGGCTGCCCCAGACGTCGGCGCTGTCGTAGGCCACGAAGATCGGGATGTCGCCGATGATCTTGACGCCGCTCTCGTTGGCGTAGCGCCGCAGCGCCTCCCACTGCCGGAAGAATAGGAACTGGGCGTAGGACTGGAAGGCCACCTCGTCGGCCAGCTCCTGCGCCGCCGCCGCCACAGCCTTGGGCTCGTGCCGCGCCAGGGCCGGCTCCCAGTCGGGCCAGGCGCCGCCGTGCCGCTGCTTGAGCGCCATGAACAGCGCGTAGTCCTCCAGCCAGAGCGCGCGCTCCTGGCGGAACGCGTCGAACGCTGCGTGGACCTCCGGCTCGGCGCCCGCCTGGAAGCGCTTGAATGACCGCCGCAGCAGCGCTTGCTTGAAGGGGATCACCGCGCCGTAGTCTACTGCCTCCGCTGGGAGCGCCGGCGCGTCCGCCAGGTCCTCGTCTGCCAGCAGTCCCTCGGCGAGCAGCACGTCAGGACTGACGAGCAGCGGGTTGCCTGCGAAGGAGGAGAAGCTCTGGTAGGGCGAGTCGCCGTAGCCGGTGGGCCCTAGCGGCATCACCTGCCAGCACTGCTGGCCCGCGGCCTCCAGGAAGTCGACGAAGGCGTAGGCTGCGGCCCCCAGATCCCCGATGCCCCAGCGGGACGGCAGTGAGGTGGGGTGCAGCAGGATGCCGCTCGTGCGAGTGTCGCTCATAGTGCGCCTCTTCGTTTGTTCTGATTGCGCTCCAAGTATACGCCATGTCGCACGCGCTACGACGCTGGGACGTTAGGCCGAGCCCGGCCTTCCGTCTCCGGTCGTGAGGGCATCCACCGAATGGCCCTCCGCTGGCCCTACCGCGCTCCGATGCGCTTGCCGCACGCCCGCCGTATACTGACATGAGGGGAGTGCTCTTGGGAAAGAAGGAACCACTATGCAGACGCTCTATAAACGATCTGTCTATATACGATCTGTGGCGCTGAGCACGATCACCCTGTTCGCGCTGCTTCTTGCGCTCGCCGCGCTGGCGCCGCTCGCGGCCTCCGCGGACCAGGGCACGACCGATCCGCCCCCCGCTGTGCCGGGTGAGACGCCGGTGCTTGCGCCGACAGTCGTCCTCACTCCCACGGAGGGGCTCGAGCTGTTTGCCGAGGATCTCGGGCCCGCTGGTGCGCCGCTCGACGCGACCGAGCCGCTGACGGACTCGATCCTCCCGGCGCTCAGCGACTACCTCGTGCGCGATAAGTCCGCCGGGACAGCCGAGGATCTGGCCAACGCCTTCGGGGACACCGTGCCCGCACGCCCTCTGGCGGTTGGACCGCGTGTCTTCCTGCCGATGGTCGGCCGTGCGCCTGCCCAGGCCGGGCCTACGCCGGTGACGCCGACGCCGGTGACACCTACGCCACCGGCCAAGGGCGCCGATATCACGGTAGTCGCGTGGGCGGATCCGAGCCTGCGCGTGGCTCGCGGCGGCACACTGGCTTACGAGCTGCGGGTCTACAACGATGGCGAGGGCGGCGCCAAGAGCGCGCGGGTCACGCTGCCGTTCGACCCCGCCCTGATGACGCTGGTCGGCAGCCGGCTCGACCGGGGCGCGGGGGACTGGGTTAGCGAGGTGCGTTCGAACGCGGTGGTGGTCACGTTCGGCCGGCTCGGCGACGAGGAGATGCGCTCCGGCTTCGTCTACTTCCGCGTTGGATCGTTCCTGGCAGATAACACGGTGCTGAGCACGCGGCCGGCCTACAGCTGGTCGGATGACCGCGGCACGCACGAGCGCAGCGGCCCGTGGGCGCCGGTGCTGGTGGGCGGTGGGAACGACAGCGCGGCGTACGTCTGGACGATCGTGCAGCCGGTGACTGGCCTCCCCAGCGAGCTGCGTACGTTCTACAGCAACCGCTTCGCCCCCGGTGAGACCGTGACGACCTGGCTCAATGCGCCGCGTGGTGTAGTGTCGCTGGATCTGCGCGAGACGGTCGACGAGCAGGGGCAGGTGTGGCTTGAGTATCGGCCGAGCCTGCTGGCGCCGGGGAGCTACCAGATGGTGGTGTACGGCAACAAGAGCCGGCTGGCGGGTGTGGTGACGTTTGTGGTGCGGTAGGTGTTAGCGGTCGAGCGGGTCGAGGGCCGCGTTCCAGGCCTTCATCCGCTCGATGTCGCCGCCGGTGTCGGGGTGGTGAAGGCGCGCCATCGCCTTGCGGATGGCGCTCACCTCGGCGGGGGTGAGCTCGAGGGTCGTGCCGCCGACACTGAAGGGGAGCGAAGTCCCCTCCGCGCGCGCGCGCCACATATCCCGTTCGCGCTCGAGCTGGGCGTTCTCGCGGGTAATCTCCATAAGGTTGGCCACCGTCTTGTTGAAGGCGCGGGAGATCTCGGCGTGGCGGGCCTGCTCCTTATCGATCTGGCGGAGGAGGGTGCGGATGGTCTTGTGCGCCTCGTCGAGCTCGCGCTGCGCCAGGCTGGTGTCATGCTCGGCGCCCTGGTCGAGACGGTGTTTGGGATTGCGCTCCACTGCCACTCCACGCTCCTCCGGTTCCTGGACATCGGTGTGCCGGGCCGGCCAGTCTGAAACGCACGTAGTATACCGAGAGTTTCGCGCGGTCGTCAATTGAGGGTGACGGCGCGTCGGCGCGAAGCGGGAAGCCGTGCGCTGGAACTTCCGAGCTGCTCTACATATCGTGGAGCGCAGCGTAACCGTCTCCAATCAGCGCCTCGGCCACAGGCACGTAGGCCGCCGTGCGGCGGATGTAGTCTCGCGCAGTAGGGTTTTCGCGGATGTCGGCTGGGGCCACGATCCCCTGATTGTGCCACGCGGCGAGCGTGTGCCAGGTCACCGGCACCCCTTCGTACTGCGCCCGGTACAGCCCACGCTCTAGATTTGCTGCGAGGTACTCCACCGCCAGCTCCGGCCGCGTGATCTCTGCTGTGATCGCTGCATTGCGCGCGCGCTCGTCGGCGTATGCCGCCAAGTCGATCCGGCTCCCAGACACCACCAGGGGCCGCTCGATCACGCCCCCGCGCACCGGCACCTCGCGCCGCAAGATCTCTTCCGCGACCGACGGCCGGAGGTTGCTCGGCCATACACTCAGGTTGCCCCCCAGCAGGTTCACATCCACCTGCACCGCCTGGTAGAGCGGTGTCAGCGCCCGCAGCGGCGGCAGCTCGTCCTCGACCCAGCCGAAGTGCTCGTTGTACAGCAGCAGCGCGATCACCACCGCGAACTCTCGGTCGGTCATGCCCGAGACCTCGGGCCGGTTGTGGCGTGTTGCGGCGGCCAGGATCGCCGGCCGCAGCTCCTGCATCAAGCGTGCGAACTCCGGGCGCACGTAGGGTGTGGCGGGAGCGCTGCCGAAGGGCTGGGCCAGCACGCGCCACGTGGGTACGAGCGTGAGCAGCGCGGCGAGCGCCAGGTACACAAAGGAGCGTCGGGTCACGCGGGATACTCCAGATAACTGCCGGTTTGGCGTGCTTCACCTCCGCGCTGAGTATGCCACGCCCGCCTCCGCAGCGGGATGATAGACGTGAGATGCCGGGCTGAGAAGCGCCTCGTCGCGCTCGTTTCACTGCGGCAGGAGATCATGCACCAAATCGTGTCCCCGTGCAAGTCCCGTGCCGCTTCGGGCGGGGCTCAGGTTTGAAGACGCGTGGGTGTGCGCTCCATCCTCCTCGGAATACACGCTCGTCGCGGCAGGTCATTCTTGGTCGTCATATGGTCGTGCTGGTACTGTACGCTCTGACCGAACACTGGCCTCCACACCTGCCACTCTCGATCCAGGCCTGCACAGAGAACGCAACGACAGGATCTGCCACAGATCCCGAAGCCCATCCCGTTGGGCGTTGTCTGTCGTTCACCCCGTGGCAAATGAACCGCGCGGTGATAGTATCGAGGAGTGTAAAGCGACATAACGAAACGTTGTGGACCAGGTCATCCTGGCGACCGGCTACAAGGTCAACATCGGCCGGGTGCCGTTCCTGCCGCGAGCAACGTTGGTACGGCCCTGGCGACGCGCACCTCGGCCAATCGGATCGGCGCCGCTGTCGCGCGCGAGGTTGGTGCCGTCGCACACGGGTGACGCTCGCAGTGAGTGGCGTCGCCGGACTTTAAGGGCGCCCTGACGTGTCGCTTGCGCCACGTGCTTTGATACTTCCGCTATGGTATACTACAGAGTGGTACGGGTGCGCCCGGACCACTTTATTTCAGTTTATGATGATATTGGGGCGTATGGAGTACCAGCCAGATCTGAGAAATATCACCGGCGAGGGCGGTGTCGTCGCCGCTGTGGAGCCAGGCAGCATCGCCGACGAACTCGGACTCGAGCCGGGCGACGTGGTGGTGGCCGTCGGCGAGCATCGGCTGCGCGACGTCATCGACTACCGCTTCGCTATGGCCGCTGAGGAGATCGAGCTGCTCGTACGCCGCGGCGACGAGGAGACGATCTACGAGATCGAGAAGGACGCCGACGAGGACCTCGGGATCGCCTTTGTCGAGCCGCTGTTCGAGCGGCTGCGCACCTGCAATAACAAGTGCCCGTTCTGCTTCCTTACGCAGATGCCCAAGGGCCTGCGCCGCTCGCTGTACCTCAAAGATGATGATTACCGCCTTGGCTTCCTCTACGGCAATTTTGTCACCTTTACCAATCTGAAGGAAGACGACTGGCAGCGCATCGACGAGCAGCGCCTCAGCCCGCAGTACATCTCCGTACACGCCACCGACCGGGCGCTGCGCGCGGTGCTGCTTGGCAAGCCCGACGTGCCTGATGTGCTCGAGCAGATCCGCCGCCTCGGCGACATGGGTATCGCGGTCCACGCGCAGATCGTGGCGCTCCCTGAGCTCAACGACGGCGCGGCGCTCCACCAGAGCATCCGCGAGCTCGGCGCGCTCTACCCGATTGTGCAGACAATCGCCGTGGTGCCGGTGGGGCTCACCAAGTACCGCTTCGAGGGCAAGCGCCCGCAGAGCATCCGCGCCGCCATCCACATCCATGAGACCCCCGAGTGGATCGACACGAACTGGGAGCGCCAGCCGCTGTGGGACGAAGCCGTTGGGAAGACTGACGGAACAACGCTGAAGGCCAAGCAGACTGCTCCGTCGCTCGAAATTCCCCTCGACAGCGTCGCTGGCGTGCAGCCTTCCGTTGGCGAGGAGCTGGGCTACTGCAACCGCCAGATGGTGGCCACCGATGTGCCCATGCGCTGCTACCGCCCCGACGAGGCCTCCCGCGTCGTGGACGTCGTCGAGCGCTACCACGAGCAGTTCCGCCGCGAGCATGGCGTCGGGCTCGTCTACGCCTCCGATGAGTTCTACCTGCTGTGCGACCGCGAGCTGCCGCCCGCATCCACCTACGACGGCATGCCGCAGTACTCGAACGGCGTCGGCATGACGCGTGACTTCCTCGACGGCTGGGCCAAGGCACAGCGCCGCCTCCCGGCCTCGCTGCCGCGCCCCACTGAGCTCACGCTGGTGTGCGGCACCCTGATCGCGCCCACCCTCCAGCGCGTGGCAGACCGCCTCAACCGCGTCGGCAACCTCACGGTGCGTGTCCTGCCGGTGGTCAACAGGTTCTTCGGCGAGACCGTCACGGTTTCGGGCCTGCTCCACGGCCAGGATATTGTCCCCGCTATGCGCGAGGCCGGCGTCAGACGCGCGCTGCTGCCGCGTGTCATGTTCGACCACACCGGTACCCGCACGATCGATGAGTACACGCTCGACCGTATCAGCACGGAGACCGGGGCCGCGGTGGCGGTGGCCGGCGAGCCGGACGAGGTCGTCCGCTACGTCCGCGCGCTCGCCAAGGATGAAGTGTGAGCGCCGAGCGCTGAAGGCTGAACGCTACAGCATTCGGCATCGAACGAGGTAGTGCTGCCGCGATTGCTGACTGTTGAATGTTGAGCCTTTAGCGAATAGCCTTCCAACGGAGGCCGCCGTGGAACGCGACAGAGACCACCGACACCTCATCGACGTTATCCGGCGGGCTACACAGATCGCCGCGGGCGCGGACCTCGGCACGCTCCTCGACCGCACGCTCGACTTGTTCATGGAGGTGGCCTGCGCCGAGGCGGGCACCCTCTACCTGTACGATGCCGCCACCGATGAGCTCGTGTTTCACGTGGTCCACGGTGACGCGAGCAGCCGCCAGTTCCTCGGCTCACGCATCTCCGCTGGCCGCGGGATCGCTGGAGCCGCTCTGCACGCCGGCCGCCCGATCTTCGTGCCCGACGTAATGAGTGACCCGCGCTGGGACCGTAGCACCGGCGAGCTCTCGCACCTCTGCCTCCGCACGATGTACTGCCTGCCGCTCACCGCCGACGCGCGCCCTGTGGGTGTTGTGCAGGTGTTCAACTTGCCGCCGGCGGTGGTGGACGATGACACCGACCGGGACCTGCTGCGGCTGCTCGGCGACAGCATCGTCAGCGCGATCGATAAGACGCGGCTCCTCGAGGAGAGCCGCCGCTTGCTCGACGAGTCCGAGCGCCGTGCCCGCCGCCTGCGCGTCCTGGGGGATATTCAGGCTCGGCTCACCACGACGCTCGACCGCAACGACTTGCTGACGCTGATTATGAACCACGCCCGCGAGCTCCTCGGCGTTGAGGCGACCTCGGTGTGGGAGCTCGATGAGCAGCGGGGCCGGCTGCTGCTCCATGTGGCTACCGGCGAGCGCGGCCAGCACCTGCGCGAGGTCAGCATCCCCGTCGGTCAAGGCATCATCGGGCACGTCGTCGCCACCGGCGAGACCGTGATGGTCGAGGACGTCGCCAGTGACGCGCGGCACTACCAGGGAATCGACGCACAGAGCGGCTTCGTGACCCGCTCGATGCTGTGCGCCCCACTCCGTGCGCCGCGCATCGCCCTTGGGCCCGAGCGGGGCGTGCTCGAGCCGCGCATCATCGGCGGTGCCCAGGCGCTCAATAAGACCAGCGGCAGGTTCACGGCCGATGACCTGGACCTGTTCGAGATGTTCGCCTGCCAGGCCGCCACCGCGCTGCAGATCTCGCGGCTCTACGCCGGCATGCAGCGCCTGTTCGACGACACGATCACCATCGTCGCCAACTTGTCCGACGCCCGCGACCCATACACCTACGGCCACTCGGCGCGGGTGTCCGAGTACGCCGTTGCCATCGCCGAGGAGCTCGGCTGGAAGGAGACCTATCAGGTGCGCGTCGGCGGTATTCTGCACGATATCGGCAAGATTGGCGTGCCCGACGCTATCCTGAACAAGCAGGACCGGCTGACGGATGAGGAGTTCACCCGGATGAAGCAGCACCCGACGATCGGCTACAATGCTATGCGCGATAGCCAGGCAATGTCGATCCATCTGCCGCTCGTGCTGCCGGCCATTCTCGAGCATCACATCCGGCTCGATGGGCGCGGCTACCCGGATGTGCTTGTCGGCGAGACGATCAGCAAGATCGGGCAGGTGATCCACGTCGCCGATGTGTTTGATGCGCTTACCAGCACCGGCCGCCCCTACCGGAGCGCTATCTCGCCCGATGAGGCGATCGATCTGCTCCGCCGGGGTAGTGGCACAGAATTTGACGCAGAGTGCGTCGAGGCGTTCTGCCGGGCGTGGAACAAGGAAAAGATCAAGATTCAGTAACGGGAGAGGCGGGAGATTTGGAGGGCGTCGCCCTCCGCTGTGGTCTGCCTCCAACCCTTTGGAGCGAACATGAAACCAATTGTGGCACTGGTCGGCCGGCCGAATGTCGGCAAGTCGACCTTCTTCAACCGGCTGATCGGCGAGCGTAAGGCGATCGTCGAGGACCTGCCCGGCACAACGCGCGATCGGCTCTACGGCGACACGGACTGGAATGGCCGTGAGTTCACGGTGGTGGATACCGCCGGCCTGCTGTTCGAGGAGGACGACCTGACCGAGGGCACGCCGCAGGTCGAGATCGCCCGCCGCGTGCGTGAGCAGGCCGAGCTGGCGATCGCCGAGGCTGACGCGATCATCCTGATGGTCGACGTGCGCGAGGGGCTTACCGCCGCCGACCAGGCCGTGGCCGATGTGCTGCGTGTGGCGAACAAGCCGGTGATCGTCGCCGCCAACAAGGCGGACGTCATTCAGCACGGGCTCGACGCGGTGGAGTTCTATGCGCTGAACCTCGGCGAGCCCATCCCCATGAGCGCCTACCACGGCGTCGGCACTGGGGATGTGCTCGATAAGGTCGCCGCCGAGCTGCCAATCGTTGAGGAGGACGAGAACGAGGCGACTGTCAAGGTGGCGATCGTCGGCCGACCGAACGTCGGTAAGTCCTCGCTGCTCAACCGCCTGATCGGCCAGGAGCGCAGCGTCGTCAGCGATGTGCCCGGCACCACCCGCGACACGATCGATACGCTCGTCAACGTCAACGGCACCGAGGTGCTGCTCATCGACACCGCCGGCATCCGCCGCCGCGGCCGCGTCGAGCGCGGGATCGAGAAATACAGCGTCCTCCGCGCGCTGCGCGCTGTGGAGCGCGCCGATGTGGCCCTGCTGCTGATCGACGCCACCGAGGGAGTCACGGCGCAGGACACTCACGTCGCGGGCATGATCCTCGATCAGCTCAAGGGCGTGGCGATCCTGGTCAACAAGTGGGACCTGGTGGTGAAGGACAACGAGACCTTCAACCAGTTCACCGAGCACGTCCGGCGCGAGTTCAATTTCATCCCGTACGCTCCGCTGCTGTTCATCTCGGCGAAGTCCGGCCAGCGCGTGGAGCAGGTGCTGCCGCTTGCTCTTGAGATCGCGCAGGAGCGCCAGCGCCGCATCCCGACGTCGGAGCTGAACACGCTGCTGCGCCAGGCCACCTACGAGCACCCGCCGAGCGCAACCCATAAGGGCGCGCACCTGCGGATCTACTATGCCACCCAGCCGCAGGTGGCCCCGCCAGTGTTCCTGTTCTTCGCCAACAACGATGAGCTGGTCCACTGGGGCTACGGCCGCTACCTCGAGAACCGCATCCGCGAGAAGTACGGCTATACCGGCACGCCGATCAAAGTCGTGTTTCGCGGCCGCGACGACAAAGACGAGCAGCGTGCCAAGAGTGGCAAGGGCGGCAAGTCACGCAACCAGAAGGCCACCGCCAGCGCCCGCGCCGCGGCCAACCGCAGCGGCTCGCGGCCCGAGGACGACGACGAGGCCGAGGTGATCTGGACCGAGGAGTAGCGTGCTCTCTGCAACCTCGCCGCTCCTCCCACCCCAGGGCCTGTTCGACCGCTACGCGCATCTGATCGCCGCACTGCCGGCCCACACGCCGGTGGCGCGGTCGGATGTGCTCACCGATGACTTCCTGCTGGCGCGTGACGGGGCGCTGGAGCTGTTCTACGCCCCGTTCGACTACATCAACCGCCGCGCGCGCGTGGCCCTTGTGGGGATCGCGCCCGGCTGGTACCAGGTAGAGCTGGCGCACCGCACCGCACGCGACGCCCTCCGTGCTGGCGCCCCGCACGAGGAGGCGAGCTGCCTGGCCCGCACTACCGGAAGCCTCTCCGGGCCCATCCGCAGCAACACCGTGGCGATGCTGGACGGCGTCGGCCTGCACCGTGCGCTCGGTGTGGCGAGCAGCTGGGAGCTGTTCGGCCCGCGCCTGGACCTGCTGCACATCACCGCCGCCGTGCGCTACCCGGTGTTCGTGCGGGGGGCGAACTGGACTGGCTACGGCCCGGACCCGTTGCGCCACCCGTTGCTGCGCCGCTTCGTGACTGAGTCGCTGGCCGACGAGCTGGCCCACATGCCCGAGGCGCTGGTCATCCCGCTCGGCAAGTCGGTGTCCGAGGCTGTGCAGCACCTCGTGTCAATGGGGTCGCTCGATGCCGCGCGCTGCCTGCTGGGGATGCCGCATCCCTCAGGGGCCAACGCGCACCGCCCGGCGCAGTTCGCGGCTATTCGTGAGCAGGCCGCGGCTCGGGTGAGCACATACTACAGGGGTGACAGCGGGCCTCTGGGGTGAGGAGGCATCAGATCGCGTCAGCGCAGGAAGACAGCTCTCTCCCGTCACAGAGGGCGCAGAGGTGCACAGAGGGTTGAGGCTCGGCCTCGCTCTGCGTCCTCAGCGCACTCTGTGTCGCGCCTACGGCACGAACGCCTCGCGCACGGCCCAGTAGATCGCCTTGGGCGTCCCGTCAGACGCCACGAAGTTCCAGTTGTCCTGGTAGGTGCGCGCCTGCCACGGCGTGCTGAACTGCCACAGACACATCGCCTCGAGCCACTCCCACTCCTCCGCCATCCGGTAGGCCTCCACCGTCCAGCGCAGGCGCTGCGCCGGGCGCACCGCAGCGCTCCAGCGCGGGTGGTCGTTCCAGCCGCCCTCGGTGATCATCAGCCGCTTGTGGCCGTCGCCGTGGCGGCGCAGCAGCTCATGCACCACCTCGATGCGGCGGAAGTTGACCTCCTCCGGCAGCGGCGGCGCGTCGGGCGGGACCTGCGCGCCGTAGTTGTGCACCGCCCAGACGTCGAAGTACGCCCCCGCGCCCGCCGCGTACAGCTCCTCGATGTAGCGGAGGTCCCCCATGCGCACCTCGGCGTTGTCCCCCAGATCTGGCCCCGGCGAGAGCGCCCCCGCGATCACCACCGCGTCCGGCACCGCGGCCTTGACGCGCGGGTACACCACCTTCAGCAGCGCGGCATACGCGGCCGGGTCGGGCGGGCGGCGGCCCCACTCGAAGGCCAGGTTTGGCTCGTTCCAGATGATCACGTGGCGCACGCCGTGGGGCCGGTAGCGCTCCAGGAACGCCACGACGTAGTCGGCGTAATCGACATAATGTTTTTCATCAAGGTAGCGGTCGCTCGAGTCGTGCGGGCGAGCCCAGGCCGGCACGATGTCGAGCCGCGCCACCACGGTGAGCCCCTGGCGTCTCGCGTGATGCACCACCATGTCGGCACCGGCCCAGTCATAGCCGTAGCGCGAGCGCGGCTGCACGTAGGCCCAGGGGAACAGATCGACGACCCACCCTGCGCCCATCTCGCGCACCTGCTCGAGCGTGCGCCGGATGTAGGCCTCATCGCCCACGCCTGTGAGACGGGTGTGGATGCCGACCTTGGGGCCGGTCGTGGAGACCTGCTGCTGCGGCGGGAGGTGCAGCGGGCGCGGCACGCGCAGCGACCAGAACTGTGTGGCGGCGATGGCCACCAGGGCGGTGATGATCAGCGCGCGTGTGACTACGACAGGCATCGGCTTGTTCCATGAGAGAGAACACAGAGAGGGATGGCCGTGCCGCCTGTATCGCTGGCCCTCCGCTGTCGCTACCTGCCGAGGCAGCGCTGGACGCTGGCGACGAGCGTGTGGCGGGCCTGGTTATTCGTCCATAGGCCGAGCGCCACCCCTGGCTCGCCGCCGGCCACGCGCCGCAGAGCCACTGCGCTCAGCCGCTGATAGTGCTGGACGAAGTCTGGCGGGCCGCGGAAGCCGCCGCGCTTGAGCACATGCTCGTCGCTCTGCTCGGCGCGCAGGCGGAGCTGGGATATCGCCGCGCTGAGGTCAGCCATCTCCACCGGCACGCCGTCGGCCACCAGCACCAGCGCGTTTGCCGCACCCGCCGGGAGCTGCTGGAGCTTGCCGCAGACGATATCCTGCAGCCGCTCGCGGATACGCTCGCGCTCAAGCGCCGTGCGCTCGGTGTCAGGTAGCTCGGCGCCCAGGGCACGCGCCGCCGCGCGCATGCGCGTGACCTCGATGTAAAACGTGACCGAGCCCTTGAACGCGACCGAGAAGTCCGGCCCGCGCGTCTTGCCCTGCCCGGCCGGCTCGTAGACCATCGTGAAGCGCGGCTCCTGGAGCAGCAGGAATGCCACCTCGAGCTCGCTCCGCAGGTCGCGCAGCGAGTCCGCGTCGCGGGCGCCACGGATCTTCTTGCGGATCTTGTCGCGGTAGGTGGCGGCGAAGGCGGCGAAGGCGCGCGAGTCGCGCACCCACGCCGCGAGGGGGGCGGTCAGCAAGTGGTCCGGGCCGAGCTGGAGGTGTACCAGCAGATCGTCAGCAGACATACTGTCATTATAGCACCACGGGCGGCCTGGAGGTCAGGCGCGCAGGCGGTAGAGCATCTCGCCGGCCTTCGGCACCACCAGCACTCCCTCCTCCTCGCGCCCGGCCCATGCAGCCACGTCGATCGTCGCCGGGTCCACGTAGCCCACGCAGTGCGCCTCGCAGCGCTCGGGGGAGATCCCGGTGGCCAGCGTCACGCGGATGCGCGGCCGCTCGCCGAGCTCTGCGTCGTACTCGCCCGCGCCGCGCATGTGGGTGCTGTGGGCCAGCACCCCCCACGCTATATGCTCGAAGCGCTCCCACTGCTTCACAAAGTAGTCGCGGCAGTGGTAGCCCACCTCGGCCAGCAGCGCGCCGTGGGTGTAGCTGAACTCGGTGATGTGCGGCGCGTAGATCACCAGCTCGCCGCCGTCGGCCACCACCGGCTCGAGCTTGTACATGCCCTTCGCGGCGGTCCAGATGTCGTCGTACATGGCCGGCATCACCGCCAGTACGCGCTGGAACGGCCGCTCGACGTAGCGCACGTGCAGCTGCGCCGAGAGCTCGGAGGCTGCGGCCCAAGCTGTCTCGGGGGTATCCACGAATAGGCCGGCGAGCTCGTTTGTTCCCGGCGTCACCACCAGGGCCGCGCAGGTCTTGGGGGTGGGTACCAGCGAGGCGGCGCGGTCGATCAGGCGGCGCACCGGCGTGATCCCGCGCGTGCCGATGATCGCGTAGCTCGTGATCAGGGCGCCGAGCCAGTGCGAGAGGTTGATGACCTCCGGGCCGCTGACGCCGGGGAACAGGTACTTGTTGCCGCCCGAGAAGCCTACGACCTCGTGCGGGAACACCGGCCCGCAGATCAGCAGCCGGTCGTACTCGGTCACGAGGCGGTTCACGCGCACGTCTACGGCGCGCCGCAGCAGCCCGCCGCTGATCTCGGCCACCTCGTCCGCGCCGATCGTCCCGAGCGTCACAAAGGTCTCGGGGTTGGCCCACTCGTGGTTGAACACGCGCACCCCGGCGAAGGTGGTCTCCCACTCACCTGGGTTCGCGCCGAGGAGACGATCGATCTGCTCGGGGCTCATGGGCTGGTGCGTGCCCAGGGCGATCAATACATCGAGCTGCGCCACGCGGCCGGCGAGCGCCCGGTGAAGCAGGCGAAACATGAGCGGCACCGGGGCGGTGCGGGTGCCGTCCGGCACGATCAGCAGGACTCGCCGCCCGTCCAGCTCCTCGGCGGCCAGCGCCTGCGCCACGATCTCCTCGGCCTCGCGGTCTGTCAGCGTCCTGTCAGTGTAGCCGTAGCCGTGCATCGCTCATCTCTCTGTCTCTGCCGCCGGTCGGCGGCGTGCGTGCTGTGCGAGCGAGGGCACTGGCCCTCCTCGCGCTCCTCTTTGTGCTGCACTGCCGTGCTGGCCTCAGCCTGGATGCGTGCGAGAGAGGGCACCGGCCCTCCTCGCGCTCCACCCCGCCGGAGGGGCGCTTGCGCCCCCTCCCGATCACCCCCGCAGTTGGTGCCCTGCCGGACTGACATCCCGAAGATGGCTTCTTCTTCGCCGTGCGCCGGCGGCGTGCGTGTTGTGCGAGCGAGGGCACCGGCCCTCCTCGCGCTCCACCCCGCCGGAGGGGCGCTTGCGCCCCCTCCCGACC
>JBDLTZ010000261.1:0-11894 GCA_039805565.1 Chloroflexota bacterium
TCCACGCGCTGGGGGACCCGTTCGTCATGATCTTCCAGCTCAAGACGTTTCAGGGGGTCCGCTACGCGCTGTTCCACTACAACACCGGCGGCGCGCCGGGCGGCTTCGCCGACTTCGACTCACTGACCGTCGATGAGCCGCACCCGCGCGGCCTGATGCGCCCCATCCCCTACGGTGCGAGCATTGCGCTGACAGTGCTGAGCGACGGCTCGGCGCTGGCCGCGAGCGACGGCCGGCTGTGGGCCGTGGGGGCGGAAGACCTCCGGGCGCGGGGCGCGGAGGCGCGCTTCACAGTGGAGGATTGCGGGCTGGGCCGGGTTGCGCTGCGGGCGGGCGGCGCATACGTGTCGGTGCGGGAGGGGCAGGTCACGCTACAGGTGGGTGACCCCGGCGAGGCCGAGACCTTCCAGTGGACGGAGACGCCGTACGGCGACCTGGTGCTGCTGTCCCTCGCCACCCATCGTCTGCTGCGGGTCGATCCCGAGACGCAAGCCATTGCCGCCAACCACGCCGGGCCAGCGCCGGTTCGGCGCGATGGCTCGTGCTTCACCTGGCACCTGGCCTCCTCCGAGGAAGGGGATCAGATCGCCCCGGCATAGCCGAAACTCGTGCTTGCATTATCGTCGCGGTGTGCTATACTCTGTTCGTAGTAGCACATATGTACGTATTTGCCGCTGTGCCGTCGCTCTCACCCGCCGTCACGCGTACCTGACGGTGCGCCTGACGACACCACCGGAGCAGCGGCCGATTCGTCATCCCGTGGTGAGTCGCCCGAAATCCCAAGGAGGACCCATGGCCACACACACGCACCCGAAGCCGCCCGGTACGCCCACCTGGATCGACCTGGTCACGCCCGACGTCGACGGGGCGCGCGCGTTCTACGGGGCGCTGTTCGGCTGGGAGTACGACATCGGCGGCCCGGAGTTCGGCGGGTACACTACCGCCCGGATCGGGACGCGCGGGTCGGCGGGCATTGTGGGCCCGCAGCCCGACGCGCCGCTGCAGGCCGCGTGGAACCTGTACTTCGCCACCGAGAATATCGAGGGCGACGTCGCGCGCGCGGTGGAGCTCGGGGCCACGGTGGTCTACCCAGCGATGTCCGTAGGTTCCTTCGGCAGCATGGCAACGTGCCAGGATCCCACCGGCGCCATGTTCAGCCTCTGGCAGGCGGGCGACCACATCGGCACCCAGGTGACGGACGAGCCCGGCGCGATGGTCTGGTGCGAGCTGTACTCGCCGAACGCGAAGCAGGCGCGCGACTTCTACACCGCATTCCTGGGCGCCACCGCCGACCCGATGCCGGGCGGCCTGGAGTACTACGTGCTCAAGCACGGCGAGAAGGAGCTCGGCGGCATCATGCAGATCGACCCATCGTGGGGGGCGATGCAGCCGCAGTGGGGCACCTACTTCGGCGTCCCCAACGCGGACGAGGCTGTCGCCACCGCAACGAGCCACGGCGGCGCGGTGATGGGCAGTATCGACGACTCACCCTTTGGCCGCCTTGCCACCCTGACGGACCCGAGCGGGGCCGCGTTCAAAGTCATTCAGCCGCCCGCGCGCTGATCCGCACGCCGCCGGTGGACCGTGACAGAGAAGGAACAAGACTATGCAGAGCACCCAGAGGATCACGCCGTGCCTGTGGTTCGACCGTCAGGCTGAGGAGGCGGCGGCGTTCTACATCTCCATCTTCCCCAGCTCGAAGATCACCGATGTGGCGCGCTTCGCAGATGCGGGGCAGGAAGTACACGGCGGGCAGGCGGGGAGCGTGATGACGGTCGCGTTCGAGCTCGATGGGCAGCCGTTCACGGCGCTGAATGGCGGCCCAGCCTTCTCCTTCAGCGAGGCGATCTCCTTCCAGATCAGCTGCCGGACGCAGGAGGAGGTGGACTACTACTGGGAGCGTCTCGGGGCGGGCGGGGACCCGGCGGCGCAGCAGTGCGGCTGGCTCAAGGACAGGTACGGCGTGTCGTGGCAGGTGGTCCCAACTGCACTGACTGAGATGCTCGCCAATGCGACATCCGAACGCGCACAGCGTGTGACTGCTGCGCTGCTCCAGATGAAGAAGCTCGATATCGCGGTGCTGCGCCAGGCGTATGAGGGGTAGTCCCGCCCTACGGCGTGTAGGGCAGGAGATACCACAGCATCGCACAGAACATGAGTGCGCCGGCCCCCAAGACGGCGAAGTGCCAGATCTCGTGGGAGCCGAAGTACGGTGGGAACGGGTTCGGCCACCCGCGCGTGAAGACTACCACGCCGATGGTGTACAGCAGACCGGCGCCGAACATGAGCAGGATCGCGCCGAATCCGAGCTGTTGGGAGATGGGCACGAAGAGGAACACGACAAGCCAGCCCATGCTCAGGTAGCTGATGTTCGAGACCAGGCTCGGCATCCGTACGAAAAAGATCGACTTCAGCACGATCCAGAAGACCGCCAGGCTCCAGATGACGCCGAACAGCACCCATCCGGTGGCGCCCGCAAAGAGGGTCAGGCAGAAGGGGGTGTAGGTGCCGGCGATCAGCAGGTAGATCGCGCAGTGGTCGAGGATGCCGAGCACGCGCTTGTAGCGCCCGAACAGCAGGAAGAAGTGCAGGATGCAGCTCGCCAGAAACGACAGGAAGAGAGTCGTCCCGTAGACCGCGAATCCGATCAGGTGTAGCCACTTCTGCTCGAGCGCCGCCAGGGTGACGAGCACGACGATCGCTGAGATCGACAGGATCGCACCGAGCAAGTGGCTGAGCGCGTTGACGTACTCATTGCTGTCGGGCGATGAGATCATTGGGTCCATAGTATCTTTTGGACGAGTCACGTTCTCGTTCCTCCCTCAAGGCTCAACTGCTGACGCCTGCTCGCTCTTAGCCCGCGGCGGGTGAGCAAAGCGCGGCGATGGTTACCGATCTGTGCACCCCGATGAGCACGTAAAAGCGCCCGGAGAGTGAGCTCTCCGGGCGCTTTTGATGGTGGGCGATACTGGACTCGAACCAGTGACCTCATCGGTGTGAACGATGCGCTCTAGCCAACTGAGCTAATCGCCCGCGCTCATCGTGCGCAATGCGATCAGTATACCGTACCTTGCCGAATCGAGCAACACGACGACCATCCGCGACTCGGACGGCGCGAACGCCGGCAGCTGAGGCGCAGCAGGCGCTCGCTGTGAACCACCCTCATGTGAGCGCACGCTGGTGCTTCTTGACAATGTCGATAAACTCACGTATCTTCTCACAACCCAAGCAGAGGAGCACTCCAGTGACAACAATCGCCACCCTGCCCATCCTCGACATTTCGCGCGTGGACGGCTCGCCGGCCGAGCGTGAGGCCTTCCTGGCGGAGCTGCGCGAGACCGCGAGGACGATCGGTTTTTTCTACGTCACCGGCCACGGCATCGACCAGCATCTGATCGATGAGGTTTTGACGCTCTCGCGATGCTTCTTCGTGCTACCAGAGGCGGATAAGCTGGCGATCGAGATGATCAACTCGCCGCACTTCCGCGGCTATAACCGCCAGGGCATGGAGTACACCCGCGGCCAGCAGGATTGGCGTGAGCAGATCGATATCGGCGCCGAGCGCGAGGCCCTGCCCCGCGACGCTGGCCTGCCCCCGTGGTCGCGCCTCCAGGGGCCGAACCAGTGGCCCGCAGCGCTCCCAGAGCTGCGCGATGTGGTCATCCGCTACCAGTCGGCCGTCGAGCAGCTGGCCGTGCGCCTCCTCAAGGCCTTTGCCGCCGCGCTCGGCCAGGACCCAGACGTGTTCGCGCCGATCTACACCCCCGACCCGAGCGTCCTGCTGAAGATCATCCGCTACCCTGGCCGCGACCAGACCGAGAGCGACCAGGGCGTGGGCTCGCATAAGGACGGCGGCTTCGTGACGGTGCTGCTCCAGGAGAAGCAGGCCGGGCTGCAGGTGGAGTACGAGGGCGCATGGATCGAGGCGCCGCCCATCCGCGGATCGTTCGTGGTGAACATCGGTGAGTTCCTCGAGCTAGCGTCCAGCGGCTACCTGCGCGCCACCGTCCACCGCGTGGTCACGCCTCCTGCCGGCACCGACCGCATGTCGGTTGCGTTCTTCTTCCGCGCCAATCTCGACGCGACGGTGCCGGTGCTGGCCCTGCCTCCTGAGCTCGCGGCCGAGGCCCGTGGTCTGACGGAGGACCCGCTCAACCCGCTGTTCCGTAACGTGGGCAAGAACAGCCTCAAGAGCCGGCTGCGCTCCCACCCAGATGTGGCGCAGCGGCACCACGCCGACCTGCTCACACCCGAGGGGCAAGCAGTGCTCTCGTAGGGCGACGCGGTCGGATAACGCAGAAACCCGCCGGTGGCAGGTACCACCGGCGGGTTTCTCTTTGTGGTGGGCGATACTGGACTCGAACCAGTGACCTCATCGGTGTGAACGATGCGCTCTAGCCAGCTGAGCTAATCGCCCGACGCTGGCCTAGTATAGCATACCAGTGCGAAATGGTCAAATCAACCGCGCCATTCCTACAGCGCCCCGCGCCCCTTCAGCTCAAGGTAGGTGTTGATCAGCGAGACGCTCATCCGGTCGGCGGGGACGTCGAGCGTGAGCACGCCGCTGCGGTGCATGGTATCGAGCACCGCGCGGCGCTCGTCGAGCAGCATCTCGGCCACCGAGCGTTGGTAGACCGTGTCGGCGTCGCGCGCGGGGGCGCCCGCGAGGCGCGTCACGTTCGGGTCGGACACGAGCACGCACAGCGGCAGGTGGCGCTGCGCCAGCCGGGCCATGTGGGCGATCAGCGGCCGGGCCGCGTCGAGCGTCACCAGGTCGGTGAACAGCACCACTAGCGAGCGGCGCTTGTGTTTGATCCCCAGGTAGCTCAGGGCGCGGCTGTAGTCGGCCTCGACCGGCTCGGAGTGGACGTTGTAGAGCGCCTCGAGCATGCGGTAGAACTGCCCTTTGCCGCGCTTCGGCGGCAGGTAGGTGCGCACGTCGTCGGCGAAGCTCAGCAGCCCGACGTGGTCCCCCTTGAGCGTCACGACGTAGGAGAGCAGCAGAGCGGCGTTGATCGCGTAGTCGAGCCGCGCCAGCCCAGGCGCTCCGGAGGCATCGGCCACCTGGGGCCGCATCAGCCGCCCGGTGTCGATCGCGGCCACGACGTACTGGCTGCGCTCGGTCTCGAACTCAGCGGCGATCGGGCGCCCACGGCGGGCGGTGGCCTTCCAGCTGATGCGTCGGAACTCGTCGTCGGTGGTGTACTCGCGCAGCCGCTCGAACTCGGTGCCCTGCCCGAGGACGCGCGCCGGCCGCAGCCCGATCTCACGCAGCAGCCCCTTGCGCGCCAGCAGGTCGTAGGCGCGGACGTCGAGCACATTGGGGTAGACCCGCACCTCGGCGGTGGCGGGGTAGCGCACCTGCCGCACGAAAGTGCCGAGCGCGCTCGGGTAGCGCAGGTTGATGTCGCCGAACGTGAAGTCGCCGCGGCGCGTGGGGTGCAGGTGGTAGCGTAGCTCGGCTAGCCCGTAGGCCGGGGCCTCGCCCGCGAGGATCGTCGCGTCGGCGGCGATCTCGGGCGGGTGCTCGTCGCGCGCCTGGATGCGCAGTGCCCGCCCGCCGCGGTTCGCCACCAGCAGCGTCACGAGGTTGTCGGCGCCGAGCGAGAGGCGCGCGTCGTTGATCCGCTCGACCTCGATCTCGCGCGGCCGAGTGGTCACGGCGGCGTCGGCCGCCACGAGCGCGCCCACGGCTGTCAGGTATGCGGCGGCGAGCCAGGCCATACCGGGCACAAGCGCCACCCCCGCCACGAGCGCGGAGCCGAGCAGGAGCAGCAGTAGCAGGCGGAGGGTTGGAATCATAAGGCTGAACAATCAACGACGAATGACGAACGATGAACGGCGGCAGGCCTTCAGCCTTCAGCCTTCAGCGTTACCTCGGAACCTCGACCTTCGCGAGAATTCGCGACATAACCGTGTCGGCGGTCAGGCCCTCGATCTCAGCCTCGGGCTTGAGGATCACGCGGTGGCGGTAGACCGGCCGCACCAGGAACTTCACGTCGTCGGGCACCACGAAGGCCCGGCCCTGCATCGCCGCCCAGGCCTTGGCGGCCAGCAGCAGGCCAATCGAGGCGCGCGGGCTCCCGCCGAGCAGCAGGTCGAGACTCTTACGGCTGGCCTGCGCGATGTCGGTGATGTAGCGGAAGATCCCCTCGTCCACTTGCACGCCCTGGATCTCGGCGCGGCAGCGGGCGAGCGTGTCGGGGGCGACGGCACGCTGGAGGCCGGCGCGCTCGAGGTGACGTGCGTCGAACCCATGGTGGTAGCGACGCAGCACCTCCACCTCGGCATCCTGCGGCGCGTAGTCCACCTGCACCTTGAACAGGAAGCGATCGAGCTGGGCCTCGGGCAGCGGGTAGGTGCCCTCGTACTCCACCGGGTTCTGGGTGGCCATCACGAAGAACGGCTCGGGCAGCAGCATGCGCTCGCCCTCGATCGTCACCTGGCGCTCCTCCATCGCCTCGAGCAGCGCGCTCTGGGTCTTGGCCGGCGCGCGGTTGATCTCGTCACCGAGCAGCAGGTTGGTGAAGATCGGCCCGCGGCGCAGGTGAAACTCTCCGGTTCCCATCTGGTAGATCTGAGTGCCCACGACGTCTGAGGGCATCAGGTCAGGCGTGAACTGCACGCGCTTGAACTCGGTCTGCGTGAGCGCCGCGAGCGTCTTGGCCATGAGGGTCTTGGCGGTGCCGGGCACCCCCTCGAGCAGCACGTGGCCACCGCTGAGCAGGGCGATCAGCAGGTGAGTGAAGGGCTCCTCGTGGCCGACGAGGACCTTCGCAGCCTCGGCGCGGATGGTGTTCGCTGTGTCGTGTGTGAGCAAGGCTCTACCCTCTGTGCTGGTCGTCGGTCATCGGTCGTCGGTCGTCGGCCCCGTGCGCCCACGCGGCCACCCGCGCCTCGAGGTCGCCGCCAGTGCGCCCCTCGAGGTTGCGGCGGTAGAGCAGCGCCATCCAGATCGGCAGCGGTGGCATCACCACCACCAGGCCGACCAGCCAGGCGCTGGCCGAGATCGCCTGGGCCACGGGGGACTCCGCGCCGAGCGCCAGCGCCACCGGCAGCGGCACCAGCAGCCCGACCGCGAGCATGACGGTGAGCCCCACGGCGGCCACCAGCACGGCGCTGAGGCCCCAGGCCACGAGGTTGCGCCAGAAGCGGTAGCCGATCAGCGCGAAGCTGCGCGTGATCGCGTCGCCGAACGATAGCCGCTCCTGCACCCATGGCTGGAGCGCGTAGATCAGGCTGCTGTAGCTTGCCCCGCCCACCACGAGTGCGAAGAGGTAGACGCCGCCGAAAATCACGCCGAACAGCACAAGTCCGGCCGCGCTCAGAGCTGACTCGCCCCCAGCAGAGCCGAGCACGCCAACGAAGGCGAAGCCGAAGAACCACAGCGGGCAGATGCAGGCGAAGCTGACGGCAGAGGAGACGAACTGCATGACGAGCGAGTAGATGATGCTGAAGCACCCCATGCTCGCCGCGCGCCCCGGCGCGATCGCCAGCGCCTCACGCACGCGCACCGGCCGCCCCTCGATCGCGGCCACGGCGGCGCGCGAGAGCCCTCCTACCAGGTAGATCAGCAGCGGCGTCAGGATCACCACGACGGCCAGCGCCAGCAGCGTGACCTGGAGCTCGTCGAGCCAGGGCGCGGCGGCAACAAGGAGCCCGCTAGCAACGGCCACCGGCACGAACCAGCAGGCGGCCACCAGCACGAAGCTGACGAAGTTGCGCCGGTAGAGGCTCAGCCCGTCGTCAAGCAGACTCAGGATCGGTTGGAGGCGCTCGGGCATACGACAATCCTTGCTGGGGAGCTTGTTCTCGGGGGCGGCGCCCCCAAGCCCCCGCTCCGCGCCGCCGCGCGGCTCCACGGAACGCTCACGACTCGAGACTCACGACTCACGACTCACCGGCTCCGCGTCCGCCTCGGCCACCGCCCGTAGCAGCGCGTCGTCGTCTGGCGGGGCGGTGCGGAGCCGCGCGAGCAGCGTCAGGAGCCGCGCCTCGTCCACTTCGCGGGCGCGGGCCAACTCGCGCACGAACGCCTCGTCCTCGAGCCTCGGGCTGATGCCGTAGGGCCGCGCGAGGCGCCGCTTGAGCGCGTCGCGGTAGTGCCCCACGATGTAGGCGCGCTTGCCGCCGCGCTGGAACAGGTTGGCCATGCTCTCGACATACTCGGCGCTGGTGCGGCGCGCGGTCTCCTCGGGCAGCGCCACCGGCCGCCCGAAGCGCCGTCCGCTCAGCGCGAGGTACGCCGCCGCCACCGCCACCGCGTAGAGTCCGGCCCAGCCCCACGGGGTGCTGAGCAGGGCGGTGGTGGTGCTGGGCGGCGTGAGGTACCCGTGGTGCACCTCGTCGAACTGCACCCGGCCGCCCGTTGGCACGCGACGCAGCATGTTGAGTGCCAGCGCGGCGTTGCCCGGCTCCGCCAGCCCCTCGTTGCTGAGCGGCCACGCGCTGGAGCTGACGAAGACGTACCCCTGGCCGTGTCGGATGCCGGCCACGACCAGCGGCTCGCCTGTCCCGGCGCCACCGACCAGCGGCACCACATCGTCCCTCCGCGGCACGAGAACCCTCCCGGCGCGCGCCACGAGCTCGCCCGTGGGCGGCTGTGCCAGCACCGGCTGCAGCGGCGCGGCCACGTCGATCATCGCTGTGCTGCCGGAGACCTCGACGTCCACTCTGAGCTCGTCGAGCAGGGCGTTGCGCGCGCCGAAGGCCGAAGTATCGTCCGCCAGGATCAGCGTGCCGCCGCGCGCCACCCACTCCAGCGTGGCGCGGGCCTCCTCGCGGCTCACCGGCTCGCTGGGGCTGAGCAGAACCAGAGCATCATCCTCGTCCGACAGCGCAAAGTCGCGGTACTGGAGCCGCTGGGCATCATAGCCCATGGCGCGGGTCCACTCGTACAGGGCAAGCGCCCCGCCCGGCGCGCTGACGTGCGTCGAGGGCACATCTCCCTGCGCGGGCTCTCCACCGCCGGGCCCGAGCGCGACGAACAGCACCATGGCGGCCAGCAGCCCCACGAGGAGCACGATGTCGCGGCGGTTCGTCAACGCTCACCCCGCAGCTGCTCGACCTGACGCCGGTAGCGCTCAAGCTCCTCGTCGGACAGGGCCGCGTGGCCGTACCACACCCGGTCGAACGTCGCGACGATCGGCGCGAGCCGCCCAAACAGCTCGGGGTTGTCGCGCACGTGCTCAAGGTACTCGCGGTTGGTCAGCGCCCGGTCGTAGCGCAGCTGCCCGCGCTCGTCGAGCCAGAGCAGCGCCGCGAGGTACAGGTAGCGCACGGCCGACCGGCTGTCCCCGGCGCGGATCGTCTCGCCGGCTTGGTCCAGCGCGGCGCGCGAGGTCAGCCTGGCCTCGTGGTCGTCAGAGCGCTCGCGCGCGCCGGAGACCACGCTGCGCCGCAGGCCGAGCAGCAGGTACCCGAGGACGCCGAGCAGCAGCAGGCCGCCGACTGCCCCCACCACCCAGGCTGTCGCGTTCCCCGTGGCCGGGGCAGCGTCCGCCATCGGGCGCAGGATCAGCTCGAGTACGCGCCCGAGCCAGTCGAGGAAGTTGAGCCACCAGCGCGGCGGCTCAGGCGCCGAGCGGTCGAGCGGCGGACGGCTCAGGATCTCGCGCAGCCGATCCTGGGCGTCCGCAGGGGCGGCGCCGGGCGGCAGGGCCAGGGCGTCGGCGAGGGCCCCGAGGCGCGCCGCCGCAAGCCCCATATCCGGGTCGGATCCTGCCAACTCCGCCGCCAGCCAGCGGTTGTCCGCGGGGAGGGTGGACCCATCTGCGAGGCGCACCGCTGTGACCGCCGTGAGCCGCGCGCCGCTCTCCTCCAGCCCGATGCGGTCCCCCCGCCGCGCCGCAGCCGCCGCCTCGCGCACCCAGGCGGCGTAGGTCGGCAGGTCCGGCGGCCGCTCCTGGGCCGCGGCCGGAGCTACGAGCGCCAGGGCCAGCGCCAGGGCCAGCGCCGGCCAGAGGCGGGCGAGATGCCGGGAGACGCCGCTCATCGATCCTTCGTCCTTCCGCTGCGGTCTCATCACGGTGCATTATAGCAGCGGCTCGCCACCCCTCCCGCCTGCGGGCCCGAGGACGGGCAGAACATCAGCGTGGGCTTGTCGCCTCGCGCATCACACTGTGGCGCTTCGCACGTCTCTCCCGGCAGGGCGGGTCCCTCTGTGCATGGGAGACGGGGTGAGGGCATCGCACCGCGGGTTACGAACTCGCCACGCGCGGCCTGCCACTTCTTAATTCAGCGATGCGGTCTCGCCGCTAGAATGATCACATCGTTCTGCGCGGTGCAAATTATCGAGCTACGCCCAGGTCGGGGGAAGCTCCCCACACCGCATCCGTTCTACCCGCACCACTCCTGCCTTGGCGGCGTGATGCGAAAGGAGCATTCCAATGATGGAACCGCTCGAGACTGCGGGCAAGACACGCGCGGCGCTTGAGACTGAGACCAATCTCGAGGTATGGCTCTCCGCATGGCCCGAGATGCGCATCGAGCTGGAATCGCTGCTCGCCCGCTACCTGCAGATCCAGCCCGACTACGACCCCCACTGGCTCGAGTGGGTCATCGCTGAGATGAACGATGCGGTGATGAACATGGAGCACCGTGCCGCCTGGCTGCGGCGTCACATCGCCGAGCCGCCCACAGACAGGTAGCACGGCGGCTGAGGGCTGAGGCCGGCTCTGGGTACGGCTCCTGCTGGCGCAGAGCGGCCCTGCCCGAGGTTCACGCGGGTAGCTTGGCGGTGCGCCGCGCTTTTCATCCTCACCCCGGCGCTCCGCGCCACTGTTCTCCCCCCGAGGGAGAGGGGCAGAGCGCGCCCTCGGCGCGGCAAAGCAGGGTGAGGGCGAAAGAGAGGGACCCATGCGTATCGGTATCCTTACCGGCGGCGGCGACGTCCCTGGCCTCAACCCCTGTATCAAGGCGGTGGTGAACCGCGCCGAGGACGCCGGCATCGAGGTCGTGGGCATCCGCCGCGGCTGGGGCGGACTCCTGAACTACAACCTCGATGACCCCAGCAGCGCCAAAGAGTGGGTCGAGCCGCTCACCAAGGCCAGCGTCCGCACAATCGACCGCTACGGCGGCACGCACCTCCACACCTCGCGCACCAACCCCGCCAAGGTCCGCGAGAAGGCCATGCCGGTGTTCCTCCAGGGCCGCTTCGCCTTGTCCGGTGAGAAGCAGGCCGCCGACTGCACGCCGCACGTGCTCAAGGTGCTGGAGAAGCTGGAGATCGACACCCTCATCCCGATCGGTGGCGACGACACCCTCTCCTACGCCGTCCGCATGCACAAGGAGGGCGTCCGCGTCATCACCATCCCGAAGACGATGGACAACGACGTCTTCGGCACCGACTACTGCATCGGCTTCTCCACCGCCGTCACCCGCAGTGTGGACTTCATCAACTCGCTCCGCACGCCCACCGGCTCGCACGAGCGCATCGCGGTGATCGAGCTCTTCGGGCGGAACTCCGGCGAGACGGCTCTGATCTCGGCCTACCTCGCCGACGTCGACCGCGCCCTGATCTCCGAGATCCCCTTTGATGTCGAGAGGCTCGGGCACATGCTGGTGGCCGACCGTGCGCGCAACCCGAGCAGCTACGCGATCTGCGTGATCTCCGAGGGTGCGTCGATGCTGGGCGGCCAGGTGGTGGAGTACGGCCAGGAGGACGCCTATGGCCACAAGAAGCTCGGCGGCATCGGCATGATCGCCGGCGAGGCGATCAAGAAGATCACCGGCGTGGACATCGTCCACCAGCAGCTCGCCTACCTGATGCGGGCCGGCGCGCCGGACTCGCTCGACCGGATGGTGGCGATCAGCTACGGGAACCTGGCGGTGGACCAGCTGCTGCAGGGGCACAGCGGGCGCATGGTGGCGCTGCAGAGCGGGCAGTACACCAC
>JBDLTZ010000262.1:0-5949 GCA_039805565.1 Chloroflexota bacterium
GATCACATCCCGCCCCTACGCCGGCGAGGCCGACCTCGCGCCGATCGCCGCATTCCTTAACACGGTAGAGGCGCACGACCAGGTCGAGGAGGGCACCTCGGCGGAGGAGCTGCGCGTCGATTTCGCCGAGCCCGGCTTCGACCCATCGCGCGACGTGCGCGTGTGGGAGGACGACGGCGGGCGCATCGTCGGCTTCGGCCAGCTCTGGGCCGTCGAGGAGACCGCCGACAACGACGGCTTCCTGTGGTACAAGCTCCACCCTGAGCTGCGCGATGGGACGCTCGAGCCAGAGGTCTTCGCCTGGGCCGAGGGGCGGCTGCGCGAGCGCGGCCGCGTGCTGCT
This sequence comes from Chloroflexota bacterium, assembly GCA_039805565.1. Lineage (GTDB taxonomy): Bacteria > Chloroflexota > Chloroflexia > Chloroflexales > Roseiflexaceae > CALJIC01. The sequence goes on from JBDLTZ010000262.1 coordinate 343, forward strand.
GCGTGTGGTGGCGCGGGACGTCGAGGTCGAGCGCTCGGCGTCGATCGAGCGCCTCGGGTTCACGCCGGTGCGCTACTTCTACCGCATGAGCCGGCCGCTCGACCTGCCGATCCCCGAGCCGCAGTTCCCGGTGGGCTACACGCTCCACGGCGGCCCGCACGACGCGCAGGCGTGGGCCGAGCTGTACAACGAGTCGTTCGTGGACCACTACAACTTCCACCCGCATGACGCCGAGCAGGTGCGCCACTGGCAGGAGGCCCCGCACGAGCGGCCGGAGCTGAACCTGGTGGCGGCGGCGCCGGATGGCACGCTGGCGGCCTTCGCCTGGTGCAGCGTGCGCCCCTCGGAGAACGAGCGCACCGGCCGCAAGGACGGCTTCATCGGCGTGCTCGGCAGCCGGCGCGGCCACCGCCGCATCGGGCTCGGGCGGGCGATGCTGCTGGCCGCCATGCAGCGGCTGAAGGAGGCCGGCATGGACTTCGCGCGGCTCGGCGTGGATGCGGCGAGCCCCACCGGCGCGAATACGCTGTACGAGTCGGTGGGCTTCGCGGTGGCGTTCAGCCGCACGCTGTACAGCCGCGAGGTTCCCGCCGAGTAACACGGTAGGGAGAAGGGCCCACGGGAGAGGCGAGCGCGGCCGGGGCCGCAGGCCCACGGGGAGGCTCGGGAGGGGCAAGGCCCCTCCGAAGAAACTCCTCTCTCCATTAGTCACCGAGGTGTGGGCGCAGGCCCACGGGGAGGCTCGGAGGGGCAAGACCCCTCCGAAGAAAACTCCTCCTTCCATTAGTCACCGAGGTGGGGCCGCAGGCCCCGCCGTAGGAGCAAACAACATGACAACACTACCGACCCGGCGCGGCGGCGCGCTGGGGCGCGAGCTGCGGGCGGCCTACGCCTTCATCGAGCGCAACGCCAACCTGATCAAGCGCTACTGGGCCTGGGAGCTGGTCTGGCTTGCGTACTCGATCGTCAACGCCCTGTCGATCACCTTCATCGGCAAGGCCTCGAGCGAGATCACTGGCGTGGGTCTCACGCCGCAGCAGATCAACGAGTTCATCCTGTTCCTGATGGTCGGCACGCTGGTGTGGCACTACCTGGCGATGGTCTTCGACATCGTCAGCGAGTCCATCCAGTGGGAGCGCTGGGAGGGCACGATCGAGTACACCTTTATGGCGCCGATCTCCCGCCTGACGCACCTGCTCGGGCAGGCGCTGTTCGCCGTGGTCTACGGCCTGCTGCACACCGCCGTGATCCTGGCGATCGTGTCGGTCTTCTTCCAGATCGACCTGAGCCAGGCCGACCTCCCCGGCATGCTGCTGGTGATCGTGGCCGGCAGCATGAGCTTCGTCGGGCTGGGCATGTTCGCCGCCATCCTGCCGCTGCTCTCGCCGGAGAAGGGCCTCCAGATGACGAACATCATCAAGGCGCTGGTGCTGCTGGTGAGCGGCGTCTACTACCCGATCAGCGTGCTGCCGCAGTGGCTCCAGCCGCTGGGGCGGATCTCGCCGGCCACCTACATGCTCGAGGGCATCCGCGCCGCTCTGCTCAGAGGCAGCGGCGTAGGCGAGCTCTTCGGGCCGTACGTGGTGCCGCTGCTGCTCACCGGCCTGGTGACGATCCCCACCGGGCTGTGGGCCTTTATGCGGGCCGAGCGCTACGCCAAGGCCACCGGCAAGCTCAAGCGCAACGGGTAGGAATGCATCACGCGGAGGAGCGAAGGGTGGAGATCGTCCATCAGCACATCCACCGCGCCCTGAGGTTGAGAAGAGGAGCATAGCTATGCTGCGCGGCGAGCGCGTAACCCTGCGCCCGATCGAGCGCGAGGATCTCCCGCGGCTCTACGAGCTGCGGCGCAATGTTGACCTGCACCTGCTGGCCAACGACCGCTGGCACCCGCGCTCGCTGGCGAAGATGGAGCACGACTTCGAGAAGAAGCTGGACGAGGACGATCCGAGCTGGTTCGCCGTCGAGGCCGAGGGCTCGCTCCTCGGCACCACCGGCCTGCACACGCTCAACCGCTGGGCCGGCACCGCGGCGCTCGGCATCACGCTCTACGACCGTGAGCGGCTGGGGCGGGGCTACGGTCGCGAGGCGGTGGGCCTGCTGCTGGACTGGGCCTTCCGCTTGCAGAACTGGCGCCGCATCTGGCTGGAGGTGCTGGCGACCAACGAGCGCGCCGTGCGCTCCTACCAGGCCTGCGGCTTCGTGGTGGAGGGCCGCCTGCGCTCACACGACTACCACGACGGCGCATACCACGATGTTCTGTTGATGGGCATCCTTCGCCACGAGTGGGAGGCGGCGCAGGCCAGGCGCTAGCTCAATCCTACGAGATCCCAAGCAGCGGGGCGCCGTCCCCGTCCGCCAGCCGGAGGCCACGAATAGAGTAAGCGGCAGGCACGAGGCCGCCGCCTGAAGCGTAGAGAAGTGAGAGCAACGATATGTCAACAAGTCACACCGCGCGCCGTGACCTCGGCGACGGCCTGGTCGCCCGCTGGTCCACCGCAGCCGACACCGAGGGTGTGGCGGCGCTGTTCGGCCACGTGTTCCGCGAGGGCCCCGAGAGCCCGATCAACACCGTCGCCATGGAGTGGATCCGGGACGAGATGAGCGGGCGCCACCCGCTCGTCGGCCCGAACGACACGGCGCTGGTGGAGGACACCAGGCGCGGCACGATCGTCTCGGCCTCGGTGTACATGCGGCAGCAGTGGGAGTACGCCGGCATCCCCGTCGCGCTGGGACGCACCGAGCCGGTGGCCACCCACGAGGACTACCGCGGCCGCGGGCTGGTGCGCGCCACCTTCGACCTGTGCCACCAGCGCAGCGACGAGCGCGGCGACCTGGCGCAGTGCATTACGGGCATTGAGTACTTCTACCGCCAGTTCGGCTACGAGTACGCGGTGGAGCTCGGCGGCAGCCGCTCGGTCTACCTGGCCTCGGTGCCGCCGCTCAAGGAGGGCGAGCAGGAGAAGTACCGGCTGCGGCAGGCCGGCCTGCCCGACACCGCCCAGGTGATGATGCTCTACGAGCGCGAGCGCACGCTGCACCGCGGCGGCCAGCCGGTGCTCGTCACGGCCAAGATGGACACAAGCTACCTCCAGTGGACGCTCGACGGCCAGAACCCGGCGGCCGGCGAGGGCCTGACCACCTACCTGATCGAGCGCGTCGAGGACGGCCAGGCGGTGGGGTACGTGCGCGTCGGCCGCATGCGCTGGCGGGCGGCGACGATTGGCATCGGCGGCCTGATGACCGAGCCGAGCGTGCCGCTCACCGCGGTGATGCCCGCAGTGCTGCGGGCGCTCAAGGAGCTCGCGCCGCAGGTGCCGGTGAGCCCGAGCGGCAAGCCGGGCGAGCCGGTGCGGATCGGGCTCTGGCTCGGCAAGGACCACCCGGCCCACGACGCGATCGGCCGCGAGCTGGCGGTGGCCGAGGACCCGCCCTACGCCTACTACGTGCGCGTGCCGGACCTGCCGCGCTTCATGCACCACATCGCGCCGGCCCTCGACCGGCGGCTGTCCGGCTCGTCGCTCTCCGGCTACACCGGCGAGCTGAAGCTCGACTTCTACCGCGACGGGCTGCGGCTGGAGTTCGAGCGCGGCAAGCTCAAGACGGCCGAGCCGTGGCGCCGGCCGGTCTGGGGCGACCCGCGCAGCGGCGGGTTCCCGCCGCTGGTCTTCCTGCAGCTCATGTTCGGGCGCCGCAGCCTGGACGAGCTGCGCTACGCCTTCCCGGACGTATGGGCGAACGACGAGGCCTCGATGCTGCTGAACACGCTCTTCCCGAAGCAGCCGTCCTGGATCGCGAACCTGGTGTAGCACGTGGAGGGCCTGCGGCCCTCGCGCCTACCCCTGCGTTTCTTTGTTGCCGCTGGCGAGCCGCCAGCAGTGAGGGGCTCGGGGGGCTGCGGCCCCGAACAGAGATCTCTGTGGGGGGGCTTCGCCTCCTCACACCCCTCCAGACCTCCCATCAGGGAGAGTGAGCAAAATCCATGAAACAGGTACCCCTCGGCAAGTACTGGGCGCTACTTGCCGTGTACCTCAGGCCGCTGTGGAAGAAGGTGAGCCTGCTGGCCGTCCTGGTGCTCGGCGTTACCACCCTGCAGGTCGCCAACCCGCAGATCATCCGCTACGTGCTGGACACCGCGCAGGGCAGCGGCGACATGCGGCCGCTGTTCCTGGCCGGGCTCGTGTTCCTCGGCTCCGCCGTGCTGCTCCAGGTGGCCACCGTGGCCTCGACCTACGTCAGCGAGGACGTGGGCTGGACCAGCACCAACCGCCTGCGCGCCGACCTGGCACTGCACTGCATGCGGCTCGATCAGGCCTTCCACAACGACCGCACGCCCGGCGAGATGATCGAGCGCATCGACGGCGACATCGCCAACCTGGCGATCTTCTTCTCACAGTTCGTGGTGCGCGTGCTCGGCAGCCTGCTGCTGCTGGTCGGCGTGCTGATCGCGCTGGCGATCGAGGACTGGCGCATCAGCCTGGCGCTGGCGGCCTACGCCTGCGTCGCGCTGTTCGTGCTGGCGCGCATGCAGGGGTTCGCCGAGCCGCGCTGGAAGGCCGCGCGCGAGGCCAGCGCGCAGCTGTTCGGCTTCGTCGAGGAGCAGCTGGCCGGTACCGAGGACGTGCGCGCCAGCGGCGCGGGGGCCTACACCCTCCGCAATCTGTTCCGCCTGGGCCGCGAGCGCCTCACCTCCGAGCGTAGCGCCGGCGTGGCCAACACCTACTTCGTGATGACCTGGCTCGGCCTTTTCACCATCGGCCAGGTGATCGCCTACACCGGCGGCTACTACCTGCACCGCGACGGGCTGCTGACAATCGGCGCGGTCTACCTGATCCTGTACTACACCGACGCGATCTACCGCCCGCTCGAGCAGATCACCGAGCAGATCCAGAACCTCCAGAAAGCCGGCGCCAGCATCGACCGCGTCAACGAGCTGTACCACACCGCGCCGACCGTGCTCGACGGCCCGCGCGATCTCCCCGACGGGGCGCTCGGCGTGACCTTCGACGCGGTGAGCTTCAGCTACGAGGCGGCGCACGCGGCGGCACGTGCCGAAGGCCAACGGCCGGCGACCGAAGGCCAACGACCGACACCCAACGACGAAGGGCTGACGACCGAGGTGTCTTCGTCGCTGGTCCTCGGCCCTTCGTCTGGCACAGCCCCGTCGCCCAACGAGCACAAGCGCGTCCTCCACGACGTCTCGTTCTCGCTCGCGCCGGGCGAGGTGCTCGGGCTGCTCGGGCGCACCGGCAGCGGCAAGACCACCGTGACGCGCCTGCTGTTCCGCCTGTACGAGCCGACCGCCGGCGCGATCTACCTCGGCGACGGCACGCTGGTGGAGCTGCGCGACACGAAGCTCGACGACCTGCGCGCGCGCGTGGGGATCGTGACGCAGGATGTGCAGCTCTTCCGCGCCTCGGTGCGCGATAATCTGACCTTCTTCGACCGCAGCATCCCCGACGAGAAGATTGTCGCGGCGCTCGAGGACCTGGGCATGGGCGGGTGGCTACGCGGCATGCCGCGCGGGCTGGACAGCGAGCTCAGCGCGGGCGTGGCCGGGCTCTCGGCGGGCGAGGCGCAGCTGCTGGCCTTCACGCGCGTCTTCCT
>JBDLTZ010000263.1:0-4025 GCA_039805565.1 Chloroflexota bacterium
CAGCTCGAAGGAGCGCAGGCCAGCCATATCGGGCGCGGGCGACGGCGCCCCGCGGCCGGCCCAGATGTTGTAGCCGAGGTGGTGGTGGTACCCGCCCGCCGCCACGAAGTCGGCCGAGCCAAAGGTCTGCATCAGCTCGAAGCCCACCACGCCGACCCAGAAGGCCCGGGCCGCGGCGAGGTCCGCAACGTGCAGGTGCATGTGTCCGATCGTCGTCCCCGGCCGCAGGCCGTCCCAGGGCTCGTCGTCGCCCTCCAGCTCCGCGATCAGGCTGTCCACATCGAGCGGATCGACCGTCATGCGGACCTCGGCGGCGGCGCGCGGCCACTCCGCGCGCGGCCGGTCGCGGTAGATCTCGATGCCGTTGCCGTCCGGGTCGGCCAGGTAGAGCGCCTCGCTCACCGCGTGATCGGACATACCCTGGAGCGGCACCCGCAGCTCGGCCAGCCGCCGCAGGGAGCGCGCCAGGTCCAGGCGGGTGGGCACGAGCACCGCGAAGTGGTACAGCCCAGTGACGCCGCGGGAGGGCCGCGCGCCCGGCTGCTCGACCAGCCGCAGCAGATCGACACTAGCGACCCCAAGCGCGGCACCGCCTCCCTCGCGGCGGAGCAGGCGGAAGCCGAGCGCCTCCTGGTAGAACTCGAGCGCGCGGTCAAGGCTCGATACTGCGAGCGTTACCGCGCCGATGCGGGCCTCGGGGTGGATAGGTGGGGGGAGTGTCATAGGTAGTTCTCTCGTGTATAGCCTGAGGCTGACGCCTCAGCGGCTGCCAAGAGCAGATAAGAGCGCGAACTCCGGCCTCCTGGGCAAGAGAGCGGCGTGCTACTGCGCTGCACGCACCAGCCGTCGCACACGTTCCACGTCCACCCGGTCGAGCGGGCCGGGACCGCTCCGGAGGGCCGTGCCAACGATCGCCCCGTCCGCGTGGGCAAGCAGCCCAGCGGCGTTCGCCGGCGTCAGGCCGCTGCCCACCAGCACCGGGATACCGCCCGCTCGCGCCTCGATCAGGTCTGCCACGGTGGGCGCGTCGCCCGTCGCGTCGCCCGTCACAATCGCCGCGTCGGCGCCGGCGTCGGCGGCCTGCACGGCAGAGTATGCCAGCGTCTTGCCCGGCTCGAGCGAGGTGCTGTACTTCACCTGGATATCCGCCAGAAGCGCGACGTGCTCGGCGCCGATCGCCGTGCGGTAGGCCAGCACCGCGGCCGGCTCGGGCTCGATCGTGCCGGCGGCGATGCGCGCGCGGTCCACGAAGAAATCAAGCCGCACAAAGCGTGCCCCCGACGCAGCAGCAACCGCCAGCGAGGCACGCCAGTCGTTCAGGAGTACCTGTGCGCCGATCGGGAGTGTCCCGCGGGCCGCGAGCTCGGCGGCCGCGCGCGTCATCGCGGCCGTGACCTCCGGGCCGACAGTGAGGGCGTGCGGGCGGTCGAAGTCGTTCTCCACCAGCGCCGCGTCCGCGCCACCATGCCGCAGCGCATCGAGGTCGGCCAGCGCGGCGGCCAGGATCGCGTCGAGGCCCGGGGATCCCGAGTAGCCGGGCAAGGGTGGGAGCGAGACCATGCCGATCATCGGGCGGGGCGTGGGGAAGAGCGCGTGGAAGCGTGTGCGTCTAGGGCTGATCATCGGTGGCCCCGTAGTGGCCGATCACCTGCGCCGCCCGCTTGGCGCCGGCGGCGAGGGCGCGCCGGATATCGCCGTGGGCGAGGTAGGCGAGCGCGAAGGCCGCCTGGAACGCGTCCCCCGCGCCGGTGGTGTCCACCGGGTCGGGCGCGGGGGCGGCCGGCTGGAAGACACGCTCGGCGCCGGACAGGGCCACGCTCCCCTCCGCGCCGAGCGTCACGACGATCAGGGTGCGCGATTCGCGGGCGATCGGGGCGAGCATCTCCACCGCCGTGGCATCGCCGCTGACAAAGGCGAGGTCGAGATGCGGCAGGTAGGCTTCGATCCCCCGCAGCCCCGCCCCCAGGTCGCTGCCGTCGAGGAAGTCCGCGGCGCGGCGCCCCGCGAAAGCGGCGTCCTCCAGCACCGCGCGAGCGATGTGCTCGATCTGGCGGAAGATCGGCACCACGGCCAGGTCAAAGCCGCGCACGTAGGCGATATCGGCGGGGGTGAGGCGCAGGTCGGCGAGGACGCCGGAGTGGTAGCCGCCGGGGGGGAACAGGCGCTCACCGCCCGGCAGCATGCGGATGTCCTGGCGCGCCGTCGCGCCGGGGAGCGTGGAGACGTGCGCCGCCTCCACGCCCTCGCGGGACAGCTTCGCGCGGGCCAGCGCGCCGCCGGCATCGTCGCCGACGCAGCTCACCAGCCCCACGCGCCCCGCACCGCAGCGCCGCGCGTTCACCGCGACGTTCAGCGAGATCCCGCCCACCGTGTCCCGCCCGAGGTCCAGGTAGCGGTCGATGGTGATCTCACCGACGCAGACCACCGAGGGGACGGCGGGCAGTGATGCGCTGCTGCTACTCACCCTTCACCCTGGTCCACAGGTCGGTGAACGCCACCGTCGCATCAGTGCGCTCGATCCACTCCAGGCGCGTGATAGTCTCGGCATCGGGCGAGAAACCCTGGGCATAGAGGTCCTTCGTCTCCTGAGAGAGCAGCTCGATCGCGTCCTTGTTGGGCGTCAGGTAGCCGACGTAGTCGGCGTTGCGGGCGGCGATCTCGGGCCGCAGCAGGAAGTTGATGAAGACGTGCGCGGTGTAGGCGTTGGGCGAGTCCGCCAGCACCGCCAGGTTATCCATCCAGATCGTGCCGCCCTCCTTCGGGATGACGAACTGGATATCCGGGTTGCCGGAGAACTCCTCGCCGAGGCCATTGCGCGCCTGCATCGCCATACCGCTCCAGGCGTGGGCGATCACATACTCACCGCTCGCCAGCTTGCGGTTGACGTCGCTGCTGTTATAAGCTGCGATCAGCGGCTTCTGCTCCATCAGCAGCCGCTCGGCCTCCGCCAGCGCGGCCGGGTCGGTGTCGTTGAGCGACTTGCCGAGGTACTTGAGCGCCGCGCCCGGAGTCTCGCGCTCATCGTCCTGCATGCTGAACTGGCCCTTGTACCGCTCGGCCAGGGCCGGGTCGAACAGCACCGCCCAGCTGTCCACGCCATCGGGGAAGGCGGTCTTGCTGTAGGCGATGCCGGTGGTGCCGTAGAGGTAGGGCACCGAGTAGACGTTGCCCTCGTCGAAGTACTTGTTGAGCAAGTCCGGCTGGATGTGCGTGATGTTCGGCAGCATCGTCTTGTCCAGCGTGGCGAGCAGGCCATCCTTCGCCATGATCTGGACCGCGTAGTCCGACGGCGCGACGAGGTCGTAGCCCGATCCGCCGGCGCGCACCTTGGCGATCATATCCTCGTTGGCGTCGTAGTTGTCGACGATCACCTTCACCCCGTACTCCGCCTCGAAGTCGTCGAGGAGCGTCGGGTCGATGTAGTCGGTCCAGTTGTAGAAGCGCAGCTCGCTCGCGAGCTTCGAGCGGTCCACCTCGGCGCCGCCCTCTGCGGGTGCGGCGGCGTCCCCTTCGGCTGCCGGCTCAGCAGCGCCACCCGTACTGCCGTACTCATTGCCGGGGCTAGCGGCCCCATCCCCACCACAAGCAGCGAGCAGCAGCAGCGCGGCGACCAAGAGGGAGAAGAGTTTGTTCCGTAGCATCTGGGGCCTCCTATTTGTGTCTGGTGCAATTCGCGGCGGCAGAGGGCTACATGTTGCTCCGCCGCTGCACGAACTGCGACAGGAACACCAGCGTCATGGAGAGCGCCAGCATCAGCGTCGATATGGCGTTGATCTTCGGGGTAATCGCGCGCTTCACCTGGCCGTACACCTCGACGGGGAGGAGCGAGGTGCCCGAGCCGGTAGTGAAGAAGCTGATGATGAAGTCGTCGAGCGAGAGGGTGAAGGCCAGCAGCGCGCCGCCGACGATGCCGGGCAGGATGAGCGGAAAAGTGATGCGCCAGAAGGTCTGCCAGCCGTCGGCGCCGAGGTCCTGTGCGGCCTCCTCGAGCCGCTGGTCGAACCCCTTGAGGCTGGCGCGCACCA
>JBDLTZ010000264.1:0-36989 GCA_039805565.1 Chloroflexota bacterium
TCGACGTGGACACCGAGGAGGGGCGCGGAACGAGCTTCCACATCTACCTGCCGGCGGCCAGCGCGGGCGCGAGCGGTGAACGGCGCCCGCATCCGGCAGCGGCAGCAGGGGGCAGCGAGGCAATCCTGGTGGCCGAGGACGAGCCGATGGTGCGCGAGATGGTGCGGAACACGCTCGAGCGGCTTGGGTACCAGGTTCGGCTGGCAGCAGACGGGCGCGAGGCGCTGGAGCTCCTGCGATCGGGCCAGCACTGCGACCTGCTGCTGCTGGATATGGTTATGCCGCACATGGGAGGCTACGAGGTCTTCGAGCACGCCCGGGCGATAGGCCTGCGGATACCGGTGGTCTTCATGACAGGTCACAGCGTCGAGCTCGCCGGCCACCGCTTCGGCAGCGATACACAGGCGCTGTTTATCCAGAAGCCGTTCCGGATGGAGGAGCTGGGGCGGCAGGTGCGGCGCGCTCTGGAGGGTCGCCCAGTGTAGACAACCCGGCTCAGGAGTCGTCGAGGGGCACAGCGTGCTCCCCCGGCGCGCCGGATGGCCCGCGGTAGGGCCGCAGCTCAGCGGCGCGCTCGACGAACGGGAAGTCGAAGCCGTGGCCGCGTTGCAGGTCCGCGGCGCGCGCAGCCAGCCGCTGATCGAGGCGGGCGCGATCTGTGCCGAACAGCACCAGCGAGCGGCGCTGCTCAAGGGCGGCCACGTGGCGGAAGCTTTCGCGGATGGCGGCGGCCTTGGCGTCGAAGCGCGGGTCGGAGCGCAGCAGGTTGACGCACAGCACGCCGCCGGGGGCCATGCGGCGCCGGCAGAGCCGGTAGAAGCCGAGCGTCGCCAGATGGTCCAGGTTGTCGCTGCTGTCGCGGAAGGCGTCCATCACCAGCACGTCGTACTGCTCGTCCGCCCCTGACTCAAGGAACGCACGCGCATCGGCGACGAACAGCCGCTGCCGCGCGTCGTAGGCCACGCCGAAGAAGCGCTCAGCGATCGGGCCGAACGCCGGGTCGATATCGACGCTGTCCACGATTGCGCCCGGGAGGTGGTGGTGCAGCACGAGCGAGAGCCGGCCGCCGCCGAAGCCGAGCACGCAGATGCGGCGCGGGTCGGGGCGCCAGAGCAGCGACAGCACGGCGGCCTGGGTGTAGAGCGCGAGCAGGTGCAGCGGCCGGTCGATGTCGATGCGGGACATCGGCCCAGCCAGCCACCCGTCGGCCTCGACAAAGTAAAGGTGCACCTGGCCGCCGTGCTTGACGACGCGAATGTGGTGCAGGCCGCTGTCCTCCTCGTGCAGCGTCCCTTCCGGCTCGGATCGCAGCCACGCGAGGCGGCTGTGGATGGCGGCAAGGTTGGTGTCGTGCCAGTCAGCCATACGTTTCGTTTGTTACAGAAACCTTGGCGCTCAAGGCGCAAAACTCCAGACTCAATATGACCTCACGCTCCCACAGCCCGCTCGCGCTCAGGGCTGTCCGGCACGAGGCTGCGGAAGGCGCGCACCACCAGCGGGTCGAAGTGGGAGCCAGCACGCGCCTCGAGGTACGCCAGGGCCTGGTCCGGCGTCCACGCCGCGCGGTAGGGCCGGTCCGAGGTGAGGGCGTCCCACACATCCACCACGGCGAACAGCCGCGCCGCCAGCGGGATCTCGTCGCCGCGCAGCCCGCGCGGGTAGCCGGTGCCGTCCCACTTCTCGTGATGGGCGTACGGGATATCGAGCGCCGGGGCGAGGAAGGCGATCGGCGAGAGCCACTCGTAGGCGTAGACGGGGTGCAGCTCCATCACCTGGCGCTCCTCGTCGGTGAGGCGACCGGGCTTGAGCAGGATGGAGTCGGGCACGCCGAGCTTGCCGATATCGTGCAGCAGGGCCCCGCGCCGGATCTGCGTCACCTCCTCCTCGGGCAGCCCCCAGATCTCGGCCAGCTGCACCGTGAGGCTCGTCACCCGCTCGCAGTGGCCGGCAGTGTCCTGGTCGCGCAAGTCCAGCGCGTGCGCCCAGCCCTCGAGGGTCGCGTCGTAGGCCGCCACCAGCGCGTCGTTGGCCAGCTCCAGATCGTCGAGCGCGCGGAGGTAGTCTACGGCGATGGCCGCCTGGCCGGCCAGGGTGGTGAGGAACGAGAGCCACTCGGCATCCGGCTCACGGGCGGAGCGCTGCGCTACCTCGAGCACCCCCAGGACGACGCCGTTGGCGATCAGGGGCGCGGTGGCCGCGAACGCCGCCTCCTCGCGCACGAGGTGCGGCGACCCGAGCTCGCGCGGGGTGCCGGCGCGCCATACCGCCCGCCGCCCCACAGCCGCCTCGCTGGCCAGCGTGCGCAGCGAGAGATCGAGCCGGTGGTCCGGGGCGTGCTCGCGGAGGCCGAGCGAGGGGCCGGGGCGCAGCGAGAGGCCGCGCGCGTCCGCGATCCAGATCAGCGCCAGGTCCACCTCGAGCTCGGCCAGCGCCTGCTCCATCACCGCGGCCAGCGCCTGGTCGCGGTGGCGGCTGGTGAGGATGGCGTTGTCGATCGCGTGCAGCGCGCGCACGTTGCGGAGCCGGCGCTCGGTGGCCGCGTGGAGCCGCGAGGTGGCGAGCGCCTGGGCCTCGGTCTTGGCGTGCAGGCGGGCGTTCGCGATCGCCTGGGCCGCGTGATCCGCCAGGCCGCCGAGCAGCGAGAGGTCATCCGGCGAGAAGCGCGCAGCCTCGTCTATGCCAGCCACGGTGAGCGTGCCGACAAGCGACCCACGGTGACACATCTCGACCACGGCCAGGGCGCGGGCGCCGGCCAGCGAGAGCGCCTCGGCATTGGGCACATTGGGGCGCGCGCGCAGGTCCTCCACAAGCGTCGCGCCCTCGCCACCATGCGTGAACGCGTCGTGAGCCGCCCGCGCGACGGGGCGCATGGCGGCGCGGGATGCGTCGGTCAGACCCACATCGGCAGCGGGGGTGAGGCGCCGCCCGCGCGGGTCGGACAGCGCCACCGACACGACCGGGGCGCCGAGGGCGGCGGCGACGGTGTCGCAGACTGTCCTGAGCACGGTGGGGAGGTCGAGCTGGGCACCGAGCGCGCGGGCGACCGTCAGGAGCGCCTCAGCCCGCCGGGCGTGACGCTCGGCCTCGGCCGCCGCATGCGCCTGGGCCGCCGCGTAGCGGTTGAGCGCCGCAGCCAGAGCCCAGAACACCACAAGGTCGAGCAGCGTGAACACCACCAGCGAGAAGCCAGCGCCGAAGATGCTCGTGGCCTGCCCGCGGTAGGTCACGGCGCCCATCGCCAGCGGCAGCAAGACACCAAACGGCAGCAGGAAGCGCAGTGCGACGCCCCCCGGCCCCCCGCTCAGCAGCACGGCCATCGCGCCGGCATCAGCGCGGACAAAGCACAGGCCACACGCGAGCGCTACGAAGGCGAGGGCGCTGTGCAGTGCTGTGCCGGTGGCACCCGTACCGCTGAGCTCATAGAAGCCGGTAACCCCGGCGATGTGCCCGAGCAAGGCGCGCAGGCCGTTGAGCGCAACCAGCACCGCAAGCCCCTGCGACACGACGACGAGCCTGAGGTCACGAGCAGCCACCAGTACAAGCGCCACGCCCCCAAGCGCCAGGTTAAGCGCGGTGTTGGGCGACGGCCGGCCGGGGAAGGTGCTCTCTGGGGCGGAGCCGGGCAGCAGCGCCGTGTCGAGCCCGGCGCCGGACCACCCGCCGTACTCGGCCAGTGTGAGGGCGCCGAGGAGCGCCACGGCGCATCCACATGCCAGCGCGAGGCGGCTCCGGCGGCGCGCGGCTACGAGCCAGAGGGCGAGCCCGGCCATCGAGAGACCCAGCGCGGTATTCGGCACCATCACGGGCAGGCCGGGCCCTACCTGGCGCAGCGGCGCGATCCCCGCGGCCCAGCCGAGCATGACCGCGGCACCGAGGGCGGTGACGAGCAGGCCGATGGCGCGGGCCACCGCCCGCAGGCGAGCTACAAGCGCCGGATCAGGCGGAAGCAGGGCCACAGGCGTCCTTGTCAAAGCAGAGTTCGCCATACTATGTCTAGCCAGGGATGCGCGGCGAGCCGCCGGCACGGGTGGGGAGTAACACTAAAAGCGAGGAGGGCCGTAGCTGTGGCGGGGCGCAGACGCTGATTGATGACACCATGTATTGTACCATGGGGGCTCGGGCGCGGCGCAGCTGCCAGGTGAGAGGCTGCTGAGATGCCATCTCCCTTGTTCTGCGCAGCCTGCTGTGATACGATAGTAACACCCCGAAGCAGCGCAGACGTCCCCTCCTTCCTTCCACACACCACGCTGCCAGCGAGCAGCCGACAAGAGGTTGGAATGGAGCTGTCCGATATCCAGGTGAGCGACGATCAGATCCGGATGCTCGAGGCCGCGCGCCGCAACGAAGAGCGCTTTCGTGTCGCGCAGGAGCTCTCGCTCGACGCCTTCACCGTGCTGGCGGCCCTGCGTGACGAGGCGGGCACGATCGTCGACTTCGTCTGGGAGTACGCCAACCCAGCGGCGGGCCGCATCCTCAAGATCCCGCACGAGTCGCTCATCGGCCGACGGCTGCTCGAGCTGCTCCCCGACAACCGCGAGACCCTCTTCCCGCGCTATGTCCAGGTGGTCCTCACCGGCCAGCCGCACGACATCGAGCTCCACTACCGTGGCGGCGGCATCGAGGGATGGTTCCGCAACATGGCCGTGCAGCTGAACGACGGCGTGGCCGTCTCCTTCAGTGACATCACGGCGCGCAAGCGAACGGAGACCGCGCTCGAGGTTCTGGCCGTCACGGCCGCCGTCCTGACCTCATCGCTCGACCAAAAGACGATGATGAGCCAGGCCGTGCGCCTCATCGTGCCCACGTTGGCCGACTGGAGCGCGGTGAACGTGCTCGACGACGACGGACACATCCGGCTCGTGGCACTGGCCCACGTCGACGCCCACGAGTCCGAGCGCCTGACGGCGCTGAGTCACGACATCCCGCTGGACCCTGACGCGACAATGGGCGTGGCAAGAGTGCTGCGGACCGGCGAGACCGAATTCTACCCCGACGCGGAGCATGCGCCGGAGATGGCCCACCTCAACAGCCGCTCCTACCTCTGCGTGCCGCTCATCGCGCGGGACCGCCACATCGGCGCCCTGACGCTCGGCACGCGGCGGGGCGGTCGCCGCTACGACTCCGAGGACGTCGTGATCGCTGAGGCGCTGGGCCGTCGCATTGCGCTGGCGCTCGACAACGCCCGGCTGTACGAGGCGGCCCAGCAGGCGGTGCGCCTGCGCGACATGTTCTTCTCGGTGGCCGCCCACGAGCTGCGGACGCCGATCACCTCACTGCTCGGCCAGGCGCAGCTCCTCGAGCGCCGCGCCGCGCGCGAGGGGCACCTGAACGAGCGCGACCAGTACTCCGTGAGCGTGATCGGCGCCCAGGCGCAGCGGCTCAGCCGCATGGTCAACGCACTGCTCGACATCGCCCGCCTCGACCAGGGGCGGCTGAGCCTGGACCTGGCGCCGCTCGACGTAGGCCAGCTCGTGCGGCGAGTCGTGGAGGAAGCTCAGCCGACACTCGACCGCCACTCCGTGAGCTGCCAGGTGTGCGACGAGCCGCTCGAACTGCTGGGCGATGCGCTCCGGCTGGAGCAGGTGCTGCAGAACCTGCTGAGCAACGCGGTGAAGTACAGCCCGGCAGGCGGCGTCATCCGGATCACAGCGGCGCGGCGCGGGCGCGCGGCGGTGATCGAGGTGGAAGATACGGGGATCGGCATTCCGGCAGCCGCGCTGCCACAGCTGTTCCAGCGCTTCTTCCGCGCGCCGAACGCCGAGGCGCTGGTGATCAGCGGCATGGGGATCGGCCTGTACGTGGTGAAGGAGATCGTGACCCTCCACGGCGGCACGATCCATGTGTCGAGCGCCGAGGGGCAGGGGACCACCTTCACGATCAGACTGCCGCTGAGCGGTCGGGCGACGTAGCGCCGTGCGAGTCGCGCTCGGCCACAGCCGTCTCCGTCCATGTTGCTCGCTCGGTCAGCACGTGAGCTCCCTCTCCCCGGCACTCGCACCGCTCCCAACGTACCAACAAGCGTGCCACCCTCCCGCGGTGCTATAATGCGGAGCATGGTTGACACACACACGCCGCCGCGCCGCACAATCGGCACGCTGATGGCCCGCATCACAGAGGCGTGGGGCAGGCTCCCGTGGCTCGGGCTCGACGACGCAGCCCGACAGGCCGACGTCAATCTCGTCTGCTACATCGGCCGCGAGCTGAGCTCACCACACGGCTTCGAGCCGCTGCGTGAGGAGATCAGCGGCGCCCTCAAAACCGCGCTCCTGCTGCGGCAAATCGGGCAGCAGCAGGAGGAGCTGCGCGCCGCCTTCGACCGCGAGCGCGCCCTGGACGACACCGTTCGAGAGCTAGGCAGCCCGGTCATCCCGCTGATCCCCGGCGTGCTGCTGGTGCCGCTGGTCGGCTCACTCGACCCGGCCCGCGCGCAGCAGGTGGTCGAGGCAGTGCTGAGCGGCATCGCGGAGCACCAGGCCGAGACCGTGCTACTGGACATCACCGGCGTGCCGCTGGTGGACACGCAGGTGGCCCACGCTCTGCTCCAGACGGCCCGTGCGGCAGGGCTGCTCGGCGCCCAAGTGACGCTGGTGGGCATACGCCCCGAGATCGCGCAGAGCATCATCGGGCTCGGCGTGGACCTCGGCGACCTCGCTACCGCGGCCTCGCTCGCGGCCGCCATCGAGGAGCTGCGGTGTCAGGCCGGGACGTAGCCACGCCAGAGCACAAGCGAGAACCGATGCTCTCCAGCTCCTCCTCCTCGTGGCGGCTCACCGCGCTCCTCTACCGGCGCGCCGCAGGTGACCCTGAGGCTCCTGCGGCACGGCGGCTCGCCCGCTGGCGCGACCACTGGGAGGGTATCCACGGTACGCCCGGCCGCAAGCGCCTGGTGAATACCCGCCGCCTGGCCGAGGAGTACGGCCTCGGCGATACGCCCCTCGACCTCCTCGCGCTGCTCTACGCGATCGAAGCCCGCTTCGTCCTGCACGCGCGGGCCATCGCCTACGCCGCGCTGGCGCGTGCCCGGGGCCCGGTCACGGTGTGGGATATGGCATCGCAGGATGATGAGGGCACGCGCCTCGCGGCCGCGCACGTCTTCGCCGCGGCTCCCTTCGCGGAGCTTGGGGCCGCGGGCTACGGTGGGGCCGAGCTGTTCGACTTCGCGCAGGAGCCGCTCTCGGCCGAGGAGGCCGCGCTGGTGCGGGCCGGGCTGCTGGCCGCGCGCGACGCCCCCGCCGAGGCGGACGCGCTCCGGGGGGCCTACCACCGTCTGCTGCCGAAGCAGGTACGCCATGGCCTCGGCGCCTACTACACCCCCCCCTGGCTGGCGGAGTACATCGTCGAGGCCCTCTGGGCGCAGCTGCCGCCCGGCTGCCTTCCACGGGCGCTCGACCCAACCTGCGGCTCGGGCGCGTTCCTGGTGGCGGCAATGCGGCGCCTGGCGCAGGGCGCGCGGGCTCAGGGCGTAACAGGACCGAGCCTCCTGCGGCTCGCCACGCGCGGGGTTGCCGGGCTCGACATCAACCCTGTTGCCGTGCAGGTCGCCCGGGCAAACCTGCTGCTCGAGACACTGGCCCTCGTCGCCCACGAGCGGGTGGGGCCAGCGGAGCCGCTGGAGCTGCCCGTCTTCCTGTGCGACGCACTCGACCTGCGGCGAGAGCGCGGGCCGGGCGGGCTACCGCTGGACGACGCCTCGGGGGCGCTGCCCGTGACGTTCGAGCTGGTGGCCGGCAACCCGCCATGGGTCAACTGGGAGTACCTGCCGCCCGCCGAGCGCGAGCGCACGCGCCTCCTGTGGCCCCAGCTAGGGCTGGCAGAGGTTCGAGGGAAGGAGAAAGCCTTCAGCAAAGAGGATGTCTCTGCCCTGTTCGCCGCCACCGCCTGCGCCCGCCACCTGGGTGAGGGCGGCCTGCTCGGCTTCGTGCTGCCACAGAGCCTGCTCAAGTCGTCGATCAACGGCCGCGGCTTCCGGCGATTCCGGCTCGGCGCCGACGGCCCGCCGCTGCGCGTCGTTCAGGTGGATGATCTGGTGGCCGTGCGGCCGTTCGAGGGGGTGGCCGGGAGGCCAGCGGTGGTGCTGCTGCGGAGGGGAGAGCCGACGATCTACCCGGCGCCCTACCGCCGCTGGACGCTCGCAGGTGAGCGGCGCTCGGTGCCCGAGTCCTGGCCGTGGGAGCGTGTTCGCGCCGAGGTGACAGTCACGGAGGGTGAGGCCTGGCCGGTGACGCCGGAGGACCCGGCCGCGCACTGGGCCGATGGGCCAGCACGTACTGCGGACGTGGTGCGCCGGCTGAGCGGCGCCTGTCCCTACCGCGCGCGGGCCGGCATGTTCACTGGCGGCGCGAACGGCGTGTTTTATGTCGAGCTTATCGAGGAGCTTGGAGACGGCACCCTGCGCGTACGCAACCTGGCCGAAGAGGCGCGCCGGGGCGTGCCGGCCGTCGAGGCCGTGATCGAGCGCGAGCACGTCTACCCACTGCTGCGCGGGCGCGAGGTGGACACATGGGCCGGCGCG
Source organism: Chloroflexota bacterium (assembly GCA_039805565.1). Taxonomy (GTDB): domain Bacteria; phylum Chloroflexota; class Chloroflexia; order Chloroflexales; family Roseiflexaceae; genus CALJIC01. The sequence continues at coordinate 8,513 of JBDLTZ010000264.1, forward strand.
GGGGCGCGGCTGGTGATCTGCCCGCACACAGCCGAGAGCCGCATGGCGGCGGTGCCGCCGGAGGATCTGCGGGCGCGGGCGCCGCTCACCCACGCCTACCTCGCGCAGTTCCGCACCGCGCTGCAGGAGCGGCGCGGCTTCGTCGGCTGGGAGGAGCGCTTCCGCGAGGAGGCCTTCTACGCCTGCCAGCGCATCGGCGCCTACACCTTCGCGCCCTACAAGGTGGTGTGGCGCTATATCGCCCCGGCCTTCCGCTGCGCCGTGGTAGGGCCGGGGGCGGTGGGGAGGACGAGCGGGCGCCCGGTGGTCCCCCACGAGAAGCTGATGCTGATCGCGTTCGAGGAGGCCGACGAGGCGTACTTTGTCTGCGGGGTGCTGAGCTCGGCCCCTGTGCGGCTCTTCGTCCAGAGCCGCATGGTGGAGACCCAGATCGCGCCGCACGTCATCGAGCGGCTGGCGCTGCCGCGCTACGACGCCTCAGACGCGGCCCACGGGGAGATCGCGCGGCTGTGCCGCGAGGGGCACCGGGCGCGCGCCGCGGGCGATGAGCCCGCAGCGCGAGCAGCGCAGCGGGCGATCGAGCGGCTGCTGCCGGGGGTGCTGCCGCTCACAGCCGACGACGTCGAATGGGCGGCTTCCGCGATCATCTCGTAATCATTCGGGCGGCGACCGGCTGCTATACTCGGGCCATGAACACCCGCATCATCCTTCCACTCCTCGCGGTGCTGACGCTCCTGACAGCACCCGCGCCAACGACGCGCGCCGAGGAGCCCAGCCAGCCGGCCGAGACGACGGACTACCGCTTCTTGGCCTACATGCCCGCCATCCAGGGCAGCAACCCCGCCACAGCGACAGGCGTGCCAGGGCTGCCCTTCGACCCGAAGGCCGCCCACAGCGGCGAGGGCACCTACTACGACGCCGACGGCGGGGGGAACTGCATGTTCGACCCCTCGCCGGGCGACCTGATGGTGGCTGCGCTCAACACCTTCGACTACCAGGGCTCGATTATGTGCGGCGCCACGATCGAGGTCACTGGCCCTGAGGGCTCGGTGGTCGTGCGGGTGGTAGACCGCTGCCCCGAGTGCGCGGCCGGCGACGTGGACATGAGCCCGCAGGCCTTCGCGCAGATCGCGCCGCTGGTGCGCGGGCGCGTGCCGATCACCTGGCGCCTGCTGAGCCCTGTCACCGCCGGCCCGATCAGCTACAAGTTCAAAGAGGGCAGCAACCAGTGGTGGACCGCGGTGCAGATCCGCAACCACCGCAACCCGATCTACAGCATCGAGTACCGGGCGGCAGACGGCAGCTACCAGCGCATGACGCGCGAGAGCTACAACTACTTCATCGCCACAAACCTCGGGCCGGGCGCGGCCGCCCTGCGCGTCACCGACATCTACGGCAACGTCCTGAGCGACGCGGGCCTGGCCTGGTCTGCGGGCGGGGTGCTGCCCGGCGCGGCGCAGTTCCCGGCGGCAAACCTCACGCCTTGAGCCGGTCGAGGAAGGTCTTGCGCGCCTTGGCGACCTTCGGCGCAACCACAGCCTGGCAGTACGGCTGGCGCGGGTTGTTGACGAAGTAGTTCTGGTGGTAGTCCTCAGCTCGGTAGAACACGCTGAGCGGCCGGACCTCGGTGACGATCGGGTCCGGCCAGAGGCGGGCCGCGCTGAGCTGCTGGATCGCCCGCTCAGCGGCCGCCTGCTGCTCGGGCGAGTGGTACAGGACGATCGAACGGTACTGCGTCCCGATGTCGTGCCCCTGGCGGTTCGGCGTGGTCGGGTCGTGGATGGTGAAGAACACGTCGAGCAGGTCCGCGTAGCTGATCACGCGCGGCTCGAACGAGACCTGCACCACCTCGGCGTGGCCGGTGGTGCCGGCGCACACCTCCTTGTAGCTCGGGTTCGGCACCTGCCCGCCCGCGTAGCCGGACTCGACCTTCTCTACGCCGCGGAGCTGGTCGTACACCGCCTCGAGGCACCAGAAGCACCCCCCACCAAGCGTCGCTACCTCGAGCCCGCGCTGCTCGTCTGACATGGGTTTTCCTTTTCTGTGGCGCCGCTGCGCGGCGCGTCACCTACGGATGTGAGAGGTTTCTCCTCGGGGGCTGCGCCCCCGATCCCCGCCTGCCGCACAGCCGCACGATATCACATGCTATACGTGGCCGGGGCAAGGGCGGGATGCGCGGCGCCAGGTGTCTGGTATCATACCTCCCAGAGCGAGCCTCGGCACTACCCCTGAGCACCACAGGCCCAGCCCGCTCGACAGAACCGATCGCTAACGCAGGAAGTGTACCCATGATTGATATTGTTGCGTTCGACGCCGACGACACCCTTTGGCATAACGAGACTCTGTTCCAGCTGACCCAGGACCGCTTCCGCGACCTGCTGGAGCCCTACCTCGACACGCCCTGGACCGGAAAGGAGCTGTATGAGACCGAGCTCCGCAACCTGCGCCACTTCGGCTACGGCATCAAGGGATTCACCCTCTCCATGATCGAGACGGCGATCGAGCTGACGGGCGGGCGCGTCAGCGCCCGCGAGGTGCAGACGATTATCGATATGGGGCGGCAGATGCTGAGCTCGCCGATCGAGCTGATCGACGGCGTCGAGGAGGTGGTGCCGGCGCTGGCCCGCGACCACACGCTCATGCTGATCACGAAGGGGGACCTGTTTGAGCAGGAGTCGAAGATCGCGCGCTCGGGCGTGGCAGGCCACTTCGCCCACGTCGAGGTGGTGAGCGACAAGACGGCCGACTCGTACCGGGCGCTGCTTGCAGCCCGGGGGGTGGAGCCGAGCCGCTTCCTGATGGTGGGTAACTCGATGCGCTCGGACATCCTGCCGGTGCTCGAGCTCGGGGGCCACGCGGCCTACATCCCCTACCACGTTACCTGGGCGCACGAGGTGGTGCCGGACGAGGCGCTCCAGGGCAGCGACTTCCACCGGCTGGAGCACCTGCGCGAGCTGCCGGCCCTGCTCGAGCGGCTTCGGGGCTAAGCGCCCCCCACTGACTATACGGAGCGTGCCCTCCACCGCAAGCACTCCGAGGTACAGTAGACAGACACTCGGCACTCAGCTCTCAATACTCACGTCTACCTCTTCAGCAGCATCTCTCGCTCTATGGCCGGCGCAGGGCCGGCAACTGCACATCACACAAGGCTGCTCTCTATAAGTTACACGGATCGCATGGCGATGCGCCCGGCAGAGCTATCGTACCCGGCTGAAGGCGAGCTGAGATCAGCCTGTGAGCGGAGCAAAGGCCCCTCTCTCGCTCAGGCGGGAGAGGGGCCTTGGGGAGCGGTTCGAGCAGAGGGCTGCGCCTTCAGTGTTCCTCTCTACGTGCCGCTGCGGGTCGGCCGCGGCGTGATGGTCGGCGTGTTCGTGATGGTCGGCGTCGGCGTGTTTGTCGGCGTCGGCGTGTTCGTCGGCGTGTTCGTGATGGTCGGCGTCGGCGTGTTCGTGACGGGCACCGGCGTCGGCATGTCGTCCTCGACCTTGAAGTTGTCGGTCTTGGCGTTACACGACTGCGACAGCGGGTTATCGAGCGGGTAGGCCGAGACGCCGGCCTTAAAGACGCCCGGGTAGTAGTCCGACGGGATGCCGCTGAACGGGCCGAGCGGCCTGGGGGTGATCTGCCCACCGGGGTGGTAGAACGTACCCTGGCTGACGATCACACCCTTCGGCGGGTTGACCGTCTCGACCCACCAGTAGAAGGTGCCGGTCTCCAGGTTACCCGAGAGGTGCGGCGAGTCGACGCAGCCGAACGGGCAGTCGTAGTGCATCAGGTTGACCGCGTCAGTGTAGCCGTTGGCGTTCGAGGTCTTGAGACCGCCCGAGATGCTACAGACCGGCGTCGGCGTATGCGTGAATGTTGGCGACGGGGTCGGCGACGCGGTGAGCGTGAGCGTGGGCGTGCTGGTGGTCGAGGGTGTGGGCGTGACAGTGGCGGTGGCCACGGCGCTGCCCGGGAAGAGCTGGCTCTGCGGGATGACCTCCTCGCCCTGGAGGTTGCTCCTCCAGCGGAGCTGCAGCCTCGAGCCGCCGGTGCCCTGGTAGTACTCGACGCGGATGGTGTACTTCTGGCAGCGGGTCAGGCTGACACTGCTGCTGGTGCGCGCGGTGGTGCCGTTCTGGTTGAGCCAGCTATCCAGTTTCGGCTGGCCGCCCGTGCTGACGTACACCCGCACGCCGTCGTCGCTGTAGGTGATGAAGGTGTAGTCGCCGCTGTAGAGCGGCATCACCTCGCCAACCCACTCAGCCGACCAGTTCGTTCCGGGGGCGCCGCTGGCAGGCGAGCTACCGCCCCAGCTGAAGTCGATCCTTGGGTCCACCTGATTGCGTACCGGCGCGCCCGAGAGGCTCGTGCCGATGTAGTAGCGGCCCATCAGGCCGGTGCCGGCCGCCCCGGTGCAGGGCACCGCCGTGGGGCTGGGTGTCAGGGTCTGGGTCGGCGTATTCGTGATCGTCGGCGTGCTGGTGGCCGTGCTCGTCGGCGTGTTCGTCGGCGTGTTCGTCGGCGTGTTCGTGGCGGCCTGCGTCGGTGTGCTCGTCTGGGTGCTCGTCGGGGTGTGCGTCGGCGTGCGTGTCGGGGTGTTGGACGGGGTCGGCGTGTGCGACGGCGTCGGGGTGTTCGTGGGAGTATTCGTCGCTACCACCGGGGTGACCGTCGGCGCGCCCACCTGCACGAAGCCGGCGCGAATCGGCATGAAGAAGGTCGAGTGCAGCGGCACCATCTTGCCGAACACGCCCGTGACCGGGAAGACGACGTTGTAGTCGCTCTTCACCACCACACGCACATAGCAGGTGCGGCTCGGGTCGGTGAGGCTCGCACAGACCGTGCTCTTGTCGCTCGCGCTCGAGGTGTCGTCCGCCTTGCCGTCCGGGTCGTTGGTCGGGTCGCCGTCGCGGTTCACGTCCTCCACGGCCGACACGAGGATGTAGTCCTCGATCACCGGCCGGTTGGTGGCCGGGTTGATCTGCGGCGTGTCGAGGATGCCATCGCCGTTGGCGTCGGTGACATCGGGCGTGCCATCGCTGTTGAGGTCCAGCATGTTGACGAAGTTGATGCCGCCGGTGTCGCCCGAGACAAAGCGCACGCGCTGGCGGATCCCGTCGGTATCGAGCTGGGCCACGTTGAGCGACTGCACGACGAGGAAGCGGCTGCCGTAGGAGGCGCCTTCCTGGGCCGCGTTGTGCAGGCCCTGCAGGTCGAGGAAGATCAGTCCGACGTCAATGGCGGCGAGCAGCAGGAAGAAGATCAGCACGATCGCGATTGCTGTCTCGACCAGCGCCTGAGCGGCCTGAGTGGTTCGTAGTCGCATAGCGCAGCCTCTCAGTAACGATTCCGCGTGGCCGCCGCGCCAACGAAAAGAGTCGGCGACGGCACCGCTGGCTGTGTTATACACCGATGGAGCGTGGATGTGCGTGCAGGGACGATCGAGGAAGTGTTGAGAAGTCAGGCGGGCGCGTGAGGCGCGCGGAGCATGTAGCCCGCGCCGCGTACGCCGACGATGTAGGCCGGGTCAAGCTTGTGGCGCAGGTTGTGGACGTGCGAGCGGATGAGGGTCTGCGCCTCATCGTCGCCCACGGTGAGGCCGTGGGTAGCCTGCACGATCGCCTCGTAGCCGACGACGCGGCCCTGGGCCTCGGCGAGGCAGCAGAGCAGCGCGTACTCGATCGGTGTGAGGCGCAGGGCCCGTCCCTCGAAGGTGACCTGGCGGCGAGGGCGATCGATCGCCAGCTCGCCTATCTGGAGCAGGGAGTCCTCCGCGTGAGGCGCGGGGGGCACGGGCACATCCACCACGGCGATCTCACGCGCGAGGCGGCGCAGGACGCCGAGCCGGCGCTCCTCTTCGCGGCGCTGGAGCGCGCCGGAGACCCGGCTGAGGAGCTCGGCCAGCGCGCACGGCTTCTGCAGGTAGTCGTAGGCGCCCAGGCGCAGCGCGGCCACAGCGCTCTCCACTGAGCTGTAGCCGGTGAGCAGAATCACGGCCGGCGCGTCAGGTCGCTCGCGGGCCGCCTGGAGCACCTGGACGCCGTCCACGCGCCGCATGCGGATGTCCGATATGACCAGGTCGAAGGCGCTCTCGGCCAGCAGCGCCACGGCCGTCTCGCCGTCGGGCGCGTCGTCCACGCGGTACCCGGCGGTCGCCAGGCCGCTCACCAGCAGCCGGCGGGTGGTCGCGTCGTCCTCGACCAGCAGGATGCGCTCGTTCATGCTTTCTCCGCTGCGCTCACCGGCGCGGTCACCGGGAGCTCGATGGTGAAGACGGCCCCGCCGCCCGGCGCACGGCCGACCTCGATCGCGCCGCCGTGGTCGACGATGATCTGCCGGCTGATCGCCAGTCCCAGACCGGAGCCGTCGGGCTTAGTGGTGAAGAATGGGTCGAAGATGCGGCCGCGCAGCACGTCGGGCACGCCGGGGCCGGTGTCGGAGATGGTGAGGGAGAGGCGTGAGCCGTGAGGCATGAGCTGCGAGTCGTGAGCTGGGAGACGTGAGTCGTGAGCCGTGAGCCGTGAGCCGTGCAAGCCTCGCGTCGGGGCGAGATCGCAGCACGCCCCCGCTCCAACGTAGTCGTTCTCAGCCAGCGCTGTGCGAATGGTGATCGTGCCGCCCTGGGGCATGGCGTCGGCGGCGTTCATCACAAGGTTGAGCAGCACCTGGGTGAGCTGGTCGGCGCGGGCGGTGACGGGCGGCAGAGCGTGGGCCAGGTCACGCTCGACGTAGACCTTGCGGTCGCCGAGGGCGCCGCCGGTGAGCAGCAGGAGCCGCTCGACGAGCGGGTTGAGGTCCAGCGGGGCGGGCGGGCCGTCGCCGGGGCGGTGCACCGCGAGCAGGCTGCCGACGATACCACCGATGCGGCGGATCTCCTCCTGGGCGATCGTCAGGAAGATGTCGCGCTGGTCGGCCGCAGAGACGCGCACCAGGTCGAGGCAGCTCTGGATGGACTGGAGCGGGGTGTTGAGCTCGTGGGCCACGGCGGCCGCCAGGCGCGCGCCCGCGGTAAAGCGCTCGCTCTGGATGGCGGCGGCCTCGAGCCGCAGGCGCTCGGTGACGTCGGTCACGTGAACCACCGCCTGATCTACCGCGCTGGTGGCGTCGAGCAGCGGCAGCACCTGGAGGTCCAGCACGCTGTGTCGCCCGCCCTCGTCGTGCGTGATTCGCTCGCGCCGCGGCTGCCCGTCGGACAGGGTGCCACGCACTGCCAGACCCACCGGCTCGGCGGAGGCCGGGGCGTCGATCGCCCAGACCGGCAGGCCCACCACGTCCTCGGGGGTCTCGCCCAGCAGCGTGGCGAGGCGCTGGTTGGCCGCGAGCACCGTGCCCTCGCCGTCCATCAGGGCCAGACCGTCATCCATGCCGTCGAACAGGGTACGGAGGATGTCGCGGCTGCGGCGGAGCTGGTCGGTGAGCAGCGTGAGCTGGGCGTAGGCCTCGCGGCGCTCGCTCTGGGCGCGCTCGAGCGAGCCGAGCATCGCGTTGATCGCGCCGCCGAGCCGCGCGATCTCGTCGCCGCCGTCCACCGCCACGCGCGCGGCCAGGTCACCGCCCTCGCCGATGCTGCGCACCGCCGCGCTGAGGCGGGTCTGCCGAGCCACCACCGAGCGCTCCAGGAGCGCCAGGGCCACGCCGCCGCTCACCGCCGCGGCGAGCAGGAGCGCGAGGGTGAAGGCGGCGACGCTGGCCTGGCCCTGGGCATAGACGGTGCGCGGGGACTGGACGCGCAGCACCGCGGCCGGCCGGCCGTCCATGTCAGTCAGCAGGCGGTAGCCGGCGATCTGGCGCTGGTCGATCGGTCGCACCACACCGGTGGGCAGCGCGGCCAGCTCGTCGCGCGCGGCCACGACGTCGGGTGAGGGGTAGGCGGCGTCGAGCCGGTGGACGGTGAGCTGAAGCCGGGTGGTGGCGGCCAGCTCGCGCACGGCGACGGTGTCGAGCACCCGCCCGACGACCACAATCCCGCGAGGTGGGCCGCCCCGGTCACTGGTGAGCACCGGGTGCGACGAAACCAGCATAAGCCCGGAGGGAAGCGCCAGGATGCCGCGGCGACCAGCGGAGGTGCCGGGGAGCAGCGCGGGGGGCACGCGCTCGCGGAGCTGGTTCGGCAGCACAAGCTCGTCGCCGCTGGCAAGGTCCAGTGCTTTGCCGTACACTGTAGATCCCTCAGCGTCGGCGAGCACGAAGAGGCTGATGCGGCTGTCTGCGAGCGCGGCGTTGCTGAGGGTGTGCTCGATGTAGGCGTGGTCGCCGCTGGCCGCGAAAGCGTAGGTGTCATCCCGCGTGCCGTAGCCTGCGGCCACCTGGGCCAGGTCGGCCATATCATCGGCCAGGGCGTTGGCGGCGCGGTCCACGTCCACGCTCACCTGGCGCTGCTCGAGCTGTAGGAAGCTGTCCAGGACAAAGAGGCGCAGCGGAATAGAGATGAGCACGAGGAGCGCGGCGACGGTGACGCCGACGATCACGAGCGTCTTTGCGCGCAACGAGGCTTCGGACCACCCTCTGCGGGGGTCGCCAGGCCACGAGGCGACACGGTTCTGGTTCGAAGCGGTTCCCGACATGCTGCCTCCCTCACCAGCATTATAGGGAGCACCGGGGAGCCGGGGGTACTCAGACAGGCAGCGGTTTGATCGCAGAACGAGTGCGGTGTGAGCAGTCGGCAACCGGCGGGTGTCATGTCTTTACGCTGCGCCCCGCGCGCCGGCGCTATGCTCCACGAACAGCGATAACGCTACGGCACAGGTTCAGCAGGACGGCTCTACACACGAGGAGAAAACTATGAAGCGGTATCTTCTGGGCGGCGCGCTCGTCGCCGCGCTGGCGCTCGGGGCTTGCGGCGCGAGCCCGGCGACACCGGGGGCGCCCGGAGCGGGACAGGCGGCGCCGGCGGCGGTGAACCTGGCGCAGCTCCCCGAGACGATCGACGTGGCCACCGCCAACGCGCTGCGGGACAATCCGGACGTGGTGCTGATCGACGTGCGCGAGCAGGAGGAGTACGACGCGGGCCACATCCCGGGCGTGAAGCTCATCCCTCTCGGGCAGCTCCAGCAGCGCCTAGCCGAGATCCCCACGGATAAGACCGTGGTCGTAACCTGCCGCAGTGGCAACCGCAGCGGCCAGGGTGCGGTCCTGCTGCGCCAGAGCGGCTTCAGCCGCGTCCACAATATGGACGGCGGCATCCTGGCGTGGGAGGCGGCGGGGCTCCCAGTGGAGCGATAGAAAGGAGGGGCCAATGGCCGCCCTGCACACCACCTTCGGGCCGATGGAGGCCGACGCGCTCGGCATGATCCTGCCGCACGAGCACATCTTCGTGGAGTTCCGCCCGCCGGAGACCCCGGGCCACGCAGAGGCCGACGCGGACGACGTGGTGCGGCTGATGGCCCCCGAGCTGCGGCGCGCGGCCGAGGCGGGTGTGACCGCGCTGGTGGACTGCACGCCGGTGGGGGTTGGGCGGCGGGCGGACGTGCTGCTGGCTGTCTCGCGGGCGGCCGGCGTGCCGGTAGTGGCGCCAACCGGCATCTACCGCGAGCCTTGGGTGCCGCGCTGGGCGCACGAGGCGAGCGAGGAGGCGCTGCGCGACTGGATGCTGGACGAGCTCCAGGGCCAGATAGCAGGCACCGGCGTGCGGGCGGCGTGGATCAAGCTCAGTGCCGGCGACGACGGCATCACCGAGGTCGAGCGCCGGATCCTGCGGGCGGCGGCACGCGCGGCAGCGGTGTGCGGCGCGACGATCGGCAGCCACACGATCCGCGGCCGGGTGGCGCGCGAGCAGATCGACGTGATCGAGGAGTGCGGCCACAGCGCCGAGCGCTTCATCTGGATCCACGCCAGCGCAGACGAGGACTTCGGGCTGAACCTGGAGCTGGCGCGGCGCGGCGCGTGGGTGGAGTATGACTGGATCGGGGGCCAGCCCGACGAGCTGATCCTCGACCGGGTGCTGCGGATGCTCGACGCGGGGCTGGGCCGGCGGCTGCTGCTGAGCCAGGACCGCGGCTGGTACGACCCGGCGCTGCCGGGCGGGGGCGAGCCGAAGCCGTTCACCTACCTCTCGGAGGTGTTCCTGCCGAAGCTGCTGGCCGCAGGCGTGGACGAGGCGACGTTGCGGATACTGACGGTGGAGAATCCGTTCCGGGCGTACGCGCGGTAGGGATACAGCAGGGGTAGTGGCGAAGCTGCTGCCCCTGCTACTTCTTCCGCGCGCGCTGCTTGGCAGCCAGGAGGCGCGCGTACTGATCCTCCGCACTGGACGTCGGCGCTGGTCTGTCCGCCTCTGCGGACTTCGGGGGGGAGCCTGCCGAACGCTCCGCGGGCGGCGCGGGCTCGGGGGAGGCCTTCGAAGGGGTGGCGGGCGAGGCCGCGCTGCTCACCTGCGTCTCCGCGCGTGTCGCAGGCTCGGGGGCTGCCGTGGGAGTGGGACGCTGGCGGGGCTGGACACGCTGCTTGGCGGCAGTGAGGCGAGACATCGCGCCTGGGCCCGCGGCGGCCATCTGCGGCTGGGGGTAGGCTCGGCGGCGCAACGCAGGGGCTAGGTCGTCCAGGCGCAGCATCAGGCGGCGCAGCGCGATGTCGAGCGGCCAGAGCGCCAGTGCCAGCCAGAGCAGTGGAAGCCCGATCTCACGCACCGACCCGACCTCCTGCAGCGGCGGGGCGAATATGTCTGCGGCGGGCGGGTCAGCGCGCCCGCCCGTGATCTGCGCCAGGTCGCGCAGCAGGGCCGGGTTATCGCGCCGCTCGCCGTACTCGAGCGAGTAGCTCACCGCCACGCCGGTGGAGGCGACGCCGAGCTGGCGGCCTTCGGCGTCCGCGGCGGCCACCTGGGCCAGGTACACCCCCGGCGCCGTGGCGGGGGAGGCTGCGCGGTAGCGGCCCGGAGCGACCTGCGTGAAGCTCAGCGGAGCGCCGCTGTTCTCAGGGTCCACCAGGCGCCCGGCAAGCGACAGGTCGTTCAGAGGCCGGCCCTGCTCGTCCTGGGCGGTGAGCTCGATCACGGCACGCCCGCCGTCCACCGTGCTCCGCAGCGCCAGCGCGCCCGCGTTGGGAGGCGGCAGCAGCAGATCCGCCAGCCCGCCGACGAAGCGCGGGAACTCGCCCCACGTCACCCAGTCGGTGGCCCACTTCCCCTGCACGTCGCTCGTCCAGGCCACCGCGCGGCCCAGGCCGTACTGCCACTGCGCCAGGATCGGCTTGCCGTCCGGCGTCACCAGGATGGCGCGCGCCGTCTCCTTGATTTCGGTGCCGTTGTAGCCATACAGCTGCGGGACGGCGCCCAACCCGCGCACCAGGGGCACCGGCAGCGCCACCTGCGGCACGAACGGCCCCTCGACGATGTCGCGCCCAGCGGCGATGACCGTCTCCTGCAGGAAGACCTGCGGCACCTCCTCGACACGCGTCACCTGGTAGAAGCGCCCGCCGCCCTGCTCAGCCACCGCCCGGAGATTGGGGTTGGCGTCCGCGCCCACCGCGAAGGTCGAGATCGTAATGTTGGCGGCGCGCATCTGGACGACCAGATCGCTGTAGTTGCTCTCGGCGATGCCGTCGGTGAGCAGGATGACGTGCTTGACCTTCGCCTCGGTCTGGGCCAGCGCCTCGGCGGCGCGCTCGATGCCAGGGCGGATGTCGGTGCCACCGCCCGGGCCGAACGAGCCGAGGGCGCGCTCGATCTCCACCGCCGGCGGGAGCCGCTGGACCTCCATCGCCCACTGCGCCGTGTCGTCGAACAGCACGATGCCGACCTGGTCCTGCTCGCCGAGGCCGAGGCTTGCCTGGTAGACCGCCTCCTTCGCCAGCTCGAGCTTGGTGCGCCCGCCGCCGCTGCCGGCCTCGTCCATGCTGCCGCTGCGGTCGATCACCATCACCAGCGCCAGGTCCGGCTGCTCCATCGTGTCGCGCGGGTCAAGGCTCACCGGCAGCGCCTGCTCGAGCGGCGTGCGGCGGTAGCCCCCGGCCCCGAACGACTCGACGCCGCCCGTCATCGCAAGGCCGCGGCCGAGCTCGCGCACGTAGACCGGCAGCGCCTCGATGAGCGTCTTGGGCAGGGCCCGGGCCGGGGTGTCCACCAGCACCACCCCGGCGTAGGCCCCGAGCTGGTCGAGCGAGGCGGGGGCTTGCTGCGGCGAGCGGAGCTCGGCGCGCACCCCAGACGCCTCGAGGAGCTCCTGGAGCACGGCGGCGCGCTCGGGCGCGGCGGCGATCAGCAGCACGCGCGGCGGACCCTGGACCTCGGTGAAGGCGGCGACGCGGTTGTTCTGCGGCTCGACGTCCCCCTGGGCGTCCAGCCGGACCTCCAGGCGGCGGAAGCCAGCCTCGCCGGCGGGCACGCGCACCTCGAAGCTGGTCTGGCCGGGCTCGATCGCGATCTCCTGCTCCCCGGCCGGGCGCCCGTCCACGAACACCTGCAGCCGGCCGCTGGTGGCGAACGTCGAGCTGATGCCGACGCCGAGGGCGACCTCCTGCCCCTCGCGGGCGGTGCCGGGCACGTTAAGCGCGCTCACCAGCACGTCGGGGCCGCGCTCGCTCGGCAGCGCCACCACATCGATCGGCACGCCGCGCAGCGCCGCGAGGCGGGCGGCGTCCCCGGCGCGGCCGGCGTTCTCGCCGCCGTCCGAGACGAGCACCAGGCGCTTCTGGGTCTCGGCCGGGAGCAGGGCCAGTCCGAGCTGCACAGCGTCCTGGATGTTGGTGCGGGTCGTGACGGGCGCGGAGTTGATCCGGCCGAGGATGGTCATATCGGAGGCGGCACGCTCCACCAGGGCGTTCTCGCCGAAGACAACCACGGCGGCGCGGTCGGCGGGGGGCATGGTGGCGAGGGCCTCGTCCACATACTGGAGCGCGCGCTCGCGCTGCGCAGGCGCGATCGAGTCCGAGGCGTCCACCAGGAAGACCGTGGTGAGCTCGCGCACCGGCCGCACGAGCTGGGCCCCTGCCAGCGAGAGCACCAGGGCCGCCAGGATGGCCGTCCGCACGAGCAGGCTCGACCAGAAGCGCCAGCGGCTAAGGCGGCGCGGCGCCACGAGGGCCAGCGCCCACAGGGCCGGCAGCAGCAGCAGCAGTAGGAGCGCTACGGGTGTGATAAAGGAAATCGATACCATGCCTGGTTCCTGGCTGGTAGAAGGGGGCGAAGCGGCCAGAGAGGATGTGATTAGATCAGTATACCATCTTACTCCTCGCCGCGCAGCCTGCGCCGCGCCTGCTCCTGGGCCTCCCGCAGACGCTCGAGCTCCTCCTCGCGGGAGGAGGAACGATCGCCGAGGACGCGCCAGGAGTCGGCCGGGCTCGGCGGACGCAGCGGTGGGGGCGTTTCCACGCTCTGAGCGTGCTCGGCCGCTCGGACGCCGGGCGGCTGATCCAGTCCCATGCGCTCGGCGAGACGGGCCAGCCCGATGCGCCGCAGCAGCTCCGCCACCTGTTCGCGGTCCAGCAGCAGGCGGCGCACGGCCACGTCCAGCGGGAGCAGCAGCAGCGCCAGCCACAGCAGCGGCAGGCCGATCTCGCGCACCGCTCCGCGAGCCCCGGCGTTCGGGTCAAAGGCCGCCGACGGGGGCAGATCGACGCGCCCCCCGGTTATGGCGGCCAGCTCCGCGAGCAGCCCCGGGTCGGCGGTCTGGGAGCGGTACTCGGCGCTGAGCGGCACCACCGCCCCAGCCGTCAGCGAGCCCACCGGCCGGCCATCCGCGTCCGTGGCGATCAGCTGCACCAGGTACGCGCCGGAGGGCCGGTCGCGCACGGTGGCGCGGTACTCACCGGGGCGCACCTCGCGCAGCTCCACCTCGCCGCCGGAGTCCTCGCCCGCGCCGAGCAGCACCGCGCTGAGCTCCAGGCCCGCGCGCGGCTCGCCGCCCTCGTCCTGGGCCTGCGCGGTGAGAGTCAGCTCGCCGCCCGAGCTGCCGGCCTGGAGCGAGAGCCCCTGGGCCTGCGGCGTCGGCAGAGTCCAGCTCACGAGCTGCGCGGCCAGGCGCGGGAACTCCTCCCACTCCACCCACTGGGCGGCCCAGCGCCCGGTAAAGTCACTCGTCCAGGCTAGCGAGCGCCCCAGTCCGTACTGCCAGGCGGCCAGCACCGGGCTGCCGTCCGGGGCCGAGAGCAGCACCTGGGCCGTCTGGCGCGGAGTGGTGGTGACGTACCCCTCGAGCGGGGGCGTGGCGTCAAGCCCGCGCAGGGCCGGGTGCGGCTGCCCGAGGTCCGGCGTGAACTGACCCTCGACGATGTAGGGCTGGATCACGGACTGCGCCTCGTCCACCAGGATGTCGGGCAGGGTCGAGGCGCGGTCGGTGAAGAAGTAGCGCCCGTCGCCGGTGCGGGCCATGTCCTTGATGAACTGGATGTGGTCGCCATCGCCGATCGCGATCGAGCTGAGCGTGACCTGCTCGCGGCCGAGCGCCCGCACGATGTCGAGCGCACCGTCCTGCTGGGTGGTATCGTCGCCATCGGTGAGCGTGATGATGTGGCGTACCGGCCGGTCGCTGCGGCGCACATACCCAGCGGCGGCGGTGAGGCCGTCGCGGATGTTGATGCCGCCCCCGCCGAGCTCGACGCGGTTGAGCGCCTCGATCGCCTCATCGCGGCGGCTCCCCTCGATCGGGCCCACCACGAAGCGCTCACGGTTGTCGAATGGGATCACCGTGAGCTCATCCTCGTCGCGCAGGAGCGAGGCGATGCGCTGCGCTCCCTCCACGGCCAGCGAAAGCTTGGTGCGGCCGTTCTCCTCCTCGGCCATGCTGCCGGAGATATCGATCAGCACGGTGACGCTGGTGGGGGGCAGGCGCACGCGCGGCGGGATGTCCATCGTGACCGGGAGGGTCTCCTCAACGGGGGTGCCGCGCCAGGAGCCCGCCCCGAAGGACTCGGGGCCGCCCACCATCACCAGGCCGTGCCCAAGGCCCTCGACGAAGCTCTCGAGCGCGGCGGCGGTGCTCTCGCGCATGGCGCGCTGCGGCACGTTCACAAGCACCACCGTGTCGAAGGCGCTCAGGTCCGCCAGGGTGGCCGGGGTGGCGTCGGGGGCCACAGTCTGCACCTCGACCTGCGCGGCGCCAAGGGCGCGCTCGAGGGCGGCGGCCTCGCCCGGCTGCCCCTCGACCAGCAGGACGCGCGGGCGGCCGGTGACGAAGCTGTAGGTCTCGGCGACGTCGTTCTGGCCGCGGGTGTCACCGGGGGCCTCGAGCCGCACGACGTAGCGGTTGAAGGCCGCGGGCGCCTCGGGCAGCGTGACCTCCAGCACCTGGACGCCGGGGCTGAGCTGGACCTCCTGCGCGAGGATCTCCTCCCCATCGGGGCCGGTGACGCTCAGGCGGGCGGGAGTCGCGGCGCTGCTCTCGGCCGTGACGCGCAGCGGCAGGCGCTGGCCCTCGCGGGCGGTGGCGGGCAGCTCCACGCCGCTGATCAGCGCGTCGAGCCCCTCGGCGCCGCCGTCGAGCGGCACCACATCGAGCGGCACGCCCTGGGCGGCGGCGAGGCGCGCGGCGGCCAGGGCATCGCCCGAGGTCTGCCCGCCGTCAGAGAGCAGCACCAGGCGCTGGTGGCCCTCGGCCGGCAGGAGCGTGAGGCCGAGCTGCACCGCCTCCTCGATGTTGGTGGCGCCGCCCCCCGGCCGCGCGGAGAGCGCCCCAAGCTCACGGCTCTCGGAGGGGGAGCGCTCGATCGCGGCGCGCTGGCCGAAGCTGACGATCGCCGCCCGATCGTCGGGGGGCATGGCCGCGAGGGCGTCCTGCACGAAGGCCTCGGCGCGCGCGCGCTGCGCCAGCGGCACCGAGTCCGAGGCGTCCAGCAGGAAGACCGTGGTCACCGCACCGACCGGCCGCATGAGCTGGACGCCGCCCACGGCGAACACCAGCGCGACGATGATCAGCGAGCGCAGCACGAGGCTGGTGTATAGGCGCCAGGGCGCGAAGCGACGCGGCGCCGCGAGGGTCAGCGCCCACAGGGCCGGCAGCAGCAGCAGCAGCCAGAGAGCATCCTGGTAGATGAAGGTCAGTCCCATAGGGCGAGTGCCGAGTCTTGAGTCGTGAGTCGTGAGTACTGAGTGCTGAGTGTTGAGTGCCGGACGCCGAAGGCGTTCTCCGCCGGCGTGATAGCGGAGACGGCCTACGAGAAATAGTACGCAGAGGGAGCGAGCAGGGCTTCCCTTTCGCGAAGCGGGCAGGTGCTCCGGCAGGCAGTCCTATCGGCCGGCGGCCGGGGCGCGCCTCCGACGCAGCCGGTCACGTAGGAAGGCGATGCCGTTGCGCTGGTAGACAAGCCACTCGACCACCAGCACGGCCAGCGCCACCGCCGCCAGCCAGCGCCAGAGCTCCTGGCGTCCCACCTGCTCGCGCGTGACGGCCTGCGTGAGCCCGCTGGTCTGCGGCACGCTCAGCTCGGGGCGCGGCGCGATGGCCGACTCATCGGGCGCGAAGAGGTTGACGGCGAAGCGCTGCCTGCCGATGATCTCCTCGCCGTTGAGCTGCTCGACGATGTACGGGCCGACCTCGGAGGTATCGACGTAGACTGCCTGACCGCCCTGGATGGGCGCCGGCGCAGCCGTGCCGTCGGGGCGGATCACGCGCACTTCGGTGGCTGTCGGGTCCACCGACACCACCAGCGGCTGATCGGGCTGGAGCTGCGAGGCCTCGGCGCCGCTGCCCGGCGCGAGGTAGCCGACAATGTTGGACATCAGGAGCGGGAAGGCCACCTGGAGGGGCAGGTCCGAGCTCTGGAGCGCGAAGGCCAGCACCACCACGCGGCGTCCGTCGCGCTCGCCGGCCAGCAGCATCGGCCCACCATCCCCCTCGACGAGGACTCGGGCCCACGCGCCGGGGCTGATGCGGGCGGCGCGCAGCACGCTCACATCGCTCAGGCTGACGTTGCGGAGCAGACCGGCGGTGGACTGGCCGGTGGCGTCGGCAGGGGCCGGGCGCAGGACGGGGAACTCCAGCTCGCCCGTGACCGAGAAGAGCTCGGTGGAGCGCGGCGGACTGATGAACAGCAGGTTGCCGGGCGGCAGGGTCGGTGGGATCACCCCGTCGAGGATCGTCACCGGCACCTCGGCGGCAGTCTCGGGGAAGCTGGTGGTGGTGGTGGGAACCGTGGTGACGTTGAGCGACGGCAGGAGGCCCAGTGCGGTCTCGAGGAAGCGGCTGCCGGGGCCGACGATCCGCACGTTGATGCGGTCATCGGCGGCGCCCACGGCCCATGCGCGGTCGTCGAGCGCCAGGGCATCGGCCTCGGGGGCCTCCACCAGGCGCGCTTCGGCCACGCGCACCTGGGCCGGCACCTCCACCACGATCGAGCGCTCGCCGCGCCGGGTCGCGCCCTCGGCGTCCACGGCCGCACCCTCGAGCTCAAGGTCGTAGGCGCTGAAAAGCGAGCCGTCGAGGAACACATCCATGCGCCGGCGAACAGGGGCCTCGCCGTAGTTGGTGGCCTGGATGAAGAGGGTCTGGCCGGCGGGGCTGGGCTGGAGCGCCATCGCGCTCACCGCCACGTTCGCATCGCGCTGGCCCACCGGGAAGTAGCGCACGGTGGCAGGCATCGAGAGCTCCTCAGGCAGGCGCACGTTGCCGTCGGAGATGATCGCCACCTCGCTGTCCGCCTCACGTGAGGAGAGAGCCGCGGCCAGCGCCAGGGCCTGCGAGAGATCGCTGCCGCCGCCGGCGCGCAGCTCGATGCTGTCGATCGCGTCGTTCACCTGGCGCCGGTCGGTGGTGGATGCGGCGAGCACCTCCATCTGGCCGCCGGCGGCGATGACCGTGGCCCGACCGCCGTCGGGGAGCTGCTCCACCAGCTGGCGGGCCTGGGCGCGGGCGGCCTCAAGGCGGGTGCGCGCGCCATCGGTGGCGCCCATGCTGGCCGATCGGTCGACGACGACGATCAGGTTGCGCCCGGCGATGCCGGTGGTGAAGAAGAACGGCCGGGCCAGCGCGAACGCCAGCAGCAACAGCAGCAGCAGCTGGAGCAGCAGCAGCCAGTTGCGGCGCAGACGCTGCCAGGGCGCGTTGGCCTCGACGTCGCGCACCATGCGGCGCCAGAGGAAGGTCGACGACACCTGGCGGTCCTCGCGGCGCAGCTTGAGCAGGTACATCGCCACGATCAGCGGGCCGACGAGCAGGGCGCCGAGGAGTGCCAGCGGTGTTAGGAGAGACATAGGCACGCTCGAGAATGCAAAATGAACCACGAAACGTGCAGCAAGAGCGGTCTT
This sequence comes from Chloroflexota bacterium, assembly GCA_039805565.1. GTDB lineage: Bacteria > Chloroflexota > Chloroflexia > Chloroflexales > Roseiflexaceae > CALJIC01. The sequence goes on from JBDLTZ010000264.1 coordinate 26,673, forward strand.
GTCAGCGTCTCACGGCGGGCTGAGGGACGCTGGTTTGCGCACGGTGCACGTTGCACTATCGCACGACCGCCCGGCGCCGCAGGTTCTGCAGCACGAAATCCTCGACGGGCACGCCGGTGTCGGCGAAGATGTAGCTGATGCCGCGCCCGTTGCAGAAGCTCTCGATCTCCGCCTGCCACGCCGCCAGGCTCTCCTCGTAGCGCCGCAGCGTCTCGAGGTCCGCCGTGATCTCCACCGGATCACCGCCCTCGGAGTCGAGCAGGCGGAAATCGCCGTCGAGCTCAGGGCGGATCTCCTGCGGCGCGAGGACGTGCACCAGCGTGATCTCGAAGGGCCGCGCGGTGAGCGCCCGCAGCGCCTCCTCCCACCCCGGATCCATGAGGTCGGAGCAGAGCAGCAGCGGACCGGCGTTGCGCGCGGTCTGGGCGTAGCGGCGGCAGGACTCCACGAGCCCGGCCTGCCCGCCGGCGGGCAGCTTCTGCAGGAAGCCGAACAGCGGCAGCGCGCCAGCCTTGCCGCGCACCCCGGGGAGCTGGCGGGCGGCCCCGAAGGCCGAGACCGTGACGCGGTCCAGGCTGCTGAGCGCCACGTAGCCGAAGGCGCCGGCGACGCGCCTGGCGTAGTCGAACTTGCTCGGCTCGCCCCAGTTCATAGAGGCGGTGCAGTCCACCAGCAGGTGAACCGTCAGCTCCTCCTCGGCCACAAACAGCTTGAGGAAGACGCGCTCGAGGCGGGCGTACAGATTCCAGTCGATCTGGCGGATGTCATCGCCGACGGTGTAGGGCCGAAAGTCGGAGAACTCCACAGAAGAGCCGCGTCGGGGGCTGCGGCGCTCGCCCTGCACCTCACCCACCATCGCCCGGCGCGTCATAAGCGCGAGCCGGTCGAGCTTTCGCAGGAAGGACGACTCGAAGAGCGGCTGGGTCTGCTGAGCTGTCATAACGCTGAACGATGAACGATGAACGCTGAACGATGAACGGTTCTGCTGTATCGGGAGCAGTGCTGTTTCGAGCAGCGCCCGTCCTTCATCCTTCAGCGTTCACCCTTCAGCCTTTCTATAGAGGCGTGTACTCCGGCTGGGGCTCGGGCTCGGGCTGGGCGGCGCGACGGGCGGTGAGCGCCCCGGCTACCCCGCCGATCACGGCGACGCAGAGCTCCAGGAGCGTGACGCGCAGCGGGACGAGGGCGGTCAGGCCAAGGCCGAGGCCAAGCGCCAGGCCAGCGCGCGCGGCAATGGCGAACAGGCCGACGCCGAAGGCCCAGACGAGCGGGGCCTGTTCGCCCCAGCGGCCCGCGACGTACCCACCAACGAGCGAGCAGACCGGGAGGAGCACTGCGGGCAGGTCGCTCCACCCCAGGAGGCGGGCAGCGACAAACACGCCGGCGCCGAGCGTGAGCGTCAGCACCGTCCCAACCAGTGCCGCAGGGACGCGTATCATAGCTATCGCTGCTCCTTACGTGGGAGCCGGCGCACCGTGGATGGAGTGAGATGAAGTGGTAGTATGTCCAGTGAGCGAGCCGACTGTCGCGTGCTACTCCGTCTTCAGGGCCTCGACGATCTGCTTGACCACCTCGTCGGGCTGCACGCCCTCGGCCTGCGCCTCGAAGTTCAGGATGACCCGGTGGCGCAGCGCGGGGAGCGCGGCCAGCTTCAGATCGTTGAACGAGACATTGAAGCGGCCGTCAAGGAGGGCCATGATCTTGGACGCCAGGATGAGCGCCTGCATGCCGCGCGGGCTGGCGCCGTAGCGCACGTACTGGCGTGTGATGGGCGGCGCCTCCTTCTCCTCCGGGTGGGTGGCGGAGACCAGGCGGGCGGCGTAGGAGAGCACGTGGCTGGCGATCGGCACGGTGCGCGCCAGGTTCTGCATCTCCACGATCATCGCCGCATCGGCCACTTTGTGCGGATGGGGGGCGTGGGCGCCGGTGGTGCGGTTGGCGATCTCGATCAGCTCGGCCGTCGTGGGGAACGGCACGATGATCTTGAAGAAGAAGCGGTCGAGCTGGGCCTCGGGCAGCGGGTAGGTGCCCTCCATCTCAAGCGGGTTCTGGGTGGCGAGCACGAAGAACGGGCTGGCCAGCCGGTGGATGGTCTTCGAGACGGTGACGGTGTGCTCCTGCATCGCCTCGAGCAGCGCGCTCTGGGTCTTGGGGGTGGCGCGGTTGATCTCGTCGGCCAGCACCAGGTTGGCGAAGATCGGCCCGGGCTCGAAGCGAAACACCTTGTGCCCGCTCTCGTCCTCGCTGATCAGCGTCGTGCCCACGATGTCGGCCGGCATCAGGTCCGGCGTGAACTGGATGCGGCTGAAGCTACAGTCGATCACGTCGGACAGCGTGCGTACGAGCGTGGTCTTCGCGAGGCCCGGCACGCCCTCAAGCAACGCGTTACCGCCTGAGAGAAGCGTGATCACGGTCTGCCGGATGAGGTTGCGCTGCCCAACGATCACCTGGCCGATCTCGGCCTCGATCGTCAGCGCGCGCTGTCGGAACCCCTCAGGCGTCATCGGGGACGTGAAATGGCTCGATACGGTCATGCGGGCGCTCCTCCTCCACCGTCTAGATCTGCGCGAGCGCGATGGTCTTGATCGTGATGCCGATCGCCGTGATGAGGAACGCAAGCCAAGAGACGGCGGTCAGCGTGAACGCCACGGCGAGCACGCCGTGCGAAAGATTGAAGTGCCGCGCGCCCCAGCTGATCGTCACGCTTCCGAGGACGACGAGCATGGCGAGGACACTGACGATGATCAGTTCCATATCTCCATCTGTCTGCCTCGGCACGGCGCGGGGCCGAGGCGTTCGTGTATTCGTGGTGGCTACGATGCGCCGTTACCCTGACGCCGCGTCGCGCACGAAGTGTGCCATTCGGAGCTACTGGCCCGGCTCAAGCTGCGAGAAGTAGTCTCGCACGTAGTCTTTCAGGTGCGGCGGGATGGCACTCTGGTCGAGCGCCTCGCTGGCCGCCTGCTCGTACTGCGGCAGCACCTGCTGGTAGGGCACCTGCGACGAGCCGCCGACGCCGGGCTGGTTACCCTGGCCTTGCTGGCTCTGGCTCTGGCCGCCCTCGCCCTGCTGTCCCTCAATACGTTCGGTCTGCCCTTCCGGATTGCTCGGATCGAAGGGTTGGTAGACGGTGTCACCCTGGCCGGAGCCCTGGTCGGTGCCACCCGGGTCCGAGCTCTGCTCACCACCCTGCCCCTGCTGCCCCTGCTGACCCTGCTGACCCTGCTGCCCCTGCTGACCCTGCTGCCCCTGCTGACCCTGCTCGCCCTGCTGACCTTGCTCGCCCTGCTGACCCTGCTCGCCCTGCTGACCCTGCTGACCTTGCTGACCTTGCTGACCCTGCTCGCCCTGCTGACCCTGCTCGCCCTGCTGACCCTGCTCGCCCTGCTGACCCTGCTGACCCTGCTCGCCCTGCTCGCCCTGCTGACCCTGCTGACCCTGCTCGCCCTGCTGACCCTGCTGCCCCTGCTCGCCCTGCTGCCCCTGCTCGCCCTGCTGCTGCTGACCGGCCTGGGCGATATCCTGGCGGCTCTGCTGGAGCTTGGAGAGAGACTGCTGCACCGCCTGCTGGTTGGCCTGCTGCTGCTGGGTCTGCTCGACGCGCTGCGCTGCCTCGTTCAGAGCTTGCTGCGCCGTCTGCGTGTTCCCCTGGTCCAGCGCGTTCGCCGCACTCTGCAGGCTCTGCGCCGTCTGCGGGTCGCTCTGCTCGAGCTGCGAGGCCTGCTGCCGCAGCTGCTCGGCGAGCTGGCGCAGCTCCTCGGGGGTCATCTGGCTGAGCTGCTCGGCAAGGCGCCGCAGGTCCTCGGCAGCCTGCTCGAGGCTCGGGCGCTGCGCCTGCTGCTGGCCCGTCATCGCCTGGAGGCCGCGCGCCATCTGCTCCAGCGCCGCCCGCTGCGCATCGGCGTTCGGGTCGAGCCGCTGCTGGATGCGCGCCTCGGTCGTCGAGAGGTCGGCCAGCGCCTGCTCGCGGTTGCCGGTGTTCTGCTGGAGCTGCCGCTCCAGGTTCGCGAGCTGCTGCTCGAGCTCGGCGCGCTCCTCGGGGGTGAGCGCCTGGTTCTGCACCACCTGCTCGCGGAGCTGCTCGATCTCGGCCGCCTCCTGCGCCAGCGACTCCTGTACCAGCCGCTGCTCCGCCAGCACCGCATCCTGCGGGTTCGAGAGCAGCGCCGAGGCCGCGGCCGCCGCAAGGAGCGCGATGCCAAGGACGAGGGGCCGCGCGGCGACCCGCAGCGGCACCATGCGCGGGTGGACCGTCTCGGCGAAGGCCCGCGCGTCGGACTGCTGCAGCTCATCGATCGGCTGCGGCTCAGAGCGCCCGCCGAGCTCGAGGGCTGTGGCCAGGCGCTCCCGTGAGCCGAGCGCCGCATCCACACGCCGCGCCACCCGCTGCATCGGCAGCGGGCGCACCAGCAAGTAGCCGAGCACCGCCAGCAGCCAGAGCGCGGGCGGTACAAGCGTCAGGAGCGGGAGATTCGAGATGGGTGTCAGGCGGCCGGCAAGCTGCACCAGGAGCGCAGCGGCCCCCGCAAGCCACAGTGACCGGCTGGCGAACAGCAGCGTATCGTGCAGGCGGAGCCGCAGCGCCATCGGGCGAAGCCGCCGCCGGATCAGCTCGGTTGTCGCCAGCGCCTGGGCCATCGCATCTACTCTTCGATCTTGCGCCAGAAGGAGCGCTCGGAGATCGTGCGGCCGTCGCTCGTCTCCATGATCTCCACCACCCGTTGGCTGATGATCGTTACGACGCTGCCGGCGGTCTTCGTGACATCGCCTGAGGCGGGGGCGCGGCGCGCGAGCGCGGTGGAGGGGGCGGCATGCGGGCCGTCGATCCGGCGCCGCAGCCAGGCGATGCCTGCCTCCGCCGCCAGCGCGGCCACGCCGATGGCCACCGTCCGCCCCACCTGCGTCCACGTCACCGGCAGGTCGCGGCCCGCGATCGTCAGCTGGTTCTCCTGACGGCGGGCCGGCAGCAGCCGCTCGAGCTGCGCGCCACACTTCCCGCAGAAACGGTCGGCGACGGGGTTGCCGTGCTGGCACGCGGGGCAGATACGCTCGACCATTCCAGCGTTCTCCTGACTCTATGACGGGTGCGGGAGCCGATGAGGTCAGTATAGCACAGTCCGTGCCCGTCAGACCCCCACCCCACGTGCACCGGTCCAGCTCTCACGCAGCGCTCATCAATGATGACGCGCCCCCCCGCCGCACGGTTCCCGGCGCTAGCAGAACGGCAGCTCCACCACCTCGCCCTCCGCCCCCCCGCCGATCTCCACCACCTTCCCCGGCTCGGCATGCGCGGTGCGGACGTAGGCCAGCGCAATCGGGCCGAAGCGCGGCGATACCACGGCGCTCGTGAGGTCGCCGGCCTCTTTGCCGCTGACGGAAAGCTTGGCAAGTACCGAGTGCTGGGTGCTGATTGCTGAGACGGCGCTCCCGGTTGACTTAGCACTCAGCACTGGAAGCTCAGCACTCAGCCTAAGGCCGACAAGCCGCTTGGCGAGGCGGCCGCGGCTCTCCATGCGCGCGATGATCTCCTGGCCAACGTAGCACCCCTTCGCGAAGCTCACGGCGTCGAGCAGGCCGGTCTCCAGCGGGATGTAGTCCTGGCTCAGCTCGCGGCCGAACGCGCCGTACCCCTGCTCGACGCGCAGCACGTCGCGGCTCTCCGCACTCAGCGGGGCGGCCCCTCCGGCCACAAGAGCCTCGCGCAACGCCGGGATCGCCTCGACGGGCACAACCAGGGTGAACCCCTGCCCGCCGATCGGCTCGCGCCGCGCCACCAGCACCTCGGCGCCTGCAAACTGCAGCACGGCCGTGTGGTGCAGCGCGAGGCCCTGGAGATCAGGTGCGCCCTCCCCTGCCAGCCGCCCCAGCAGCGCTGGGGCCGCGGGGCCGTAGAGCGCGAGCTGACCGTGAGACCCGCCGGCGGGCGCCAGCGTTACCTGGTCGTTGAAGAAAATATTGCTCTTCAGATGCTTGAACACCGCCGGGCCCTGGCCCGCGCTCGTCAGCAGCAGCAGCGAGTCCTCTAGGGCGTAGACCGACAGCAGATCGAGTATGCGCCCGATCGGCGTCGTGACGACCGTACGAGCGCCCTGGCCCGGCCGCAGCCGCTCGATATCATTCGTAGAGAGGCGGTGCAGCAGGGCCGCGCGGTCACGCCCGCGCATGAAGATGCGGCCGGCGTCGTGCTCCTCGGCGAAGGCCGCGCCTTCGAGCGCCGCGCGGTAGTCGGCTGGTGCAGAGGCTGTCATTGGTTCGCTCCGTAACGTAACTGTGCGCCTGAATTATACCAGCCGCCGCTTCAGATACGAGGTACCAGCGTACGAGTATCCCATTCTCCTATTCACGCGCCGCCCCCCAGGTGCTATAGTGCGGGCAGGCACCCCCGCCCAGCTGCCTCCCTCGTGCCATCCCGACCGGCCCACGCAGTCCCCCGGTGCGCGACCTTTTGACACAGCCGAACACCCTGGCCTGTATGGATAGCAGCGACCTGCGTAGCCCCGCGACAACCCCTCTCCCCCCCACCTCCGGCGACGCCGCTCAGAAGCCCGGCGACCGCCTCCGCATGCTGCGCCACGAGCTGCGGACCCCTGTCAACCACATCATCGGCTACAGTGAGATGCTGCTCGAGGAGGCCGAGGACAGCGCCCCGGGCGACGACGCGGCCACCTCTCTGCTGGAGGACCTGCGCCAGATCCACGCCTCGGGACGCCAGCTGCTGCTGCGGATCAACGATGCGCTCGACCCGGCGCGCCTGGGCGACCAACAGCCGGACCTGGCGGTCATCCGGGTGCAGATCGAGGCGCCGCTCGACCACATCCTGGCCTACAGCGCGACCCTCGCCGCACGGGCTTCGGCGACTGGTAGGGACGACACCGCCCTCGACGCCGAGAAAATCGCAGCCGCCGCTACCCGCCTGCGCGAGCTCGTGGTCGGCGAGCAGCACGCCCCACCCGACGAGCGCGCCGATGAGATCCCGCAGCCCATCGGGCAGGGACAGGCACCGCATGAGCCGCACCAGCCGCGTGGCACAGCCCAGGGCCGGCTGCTGGTGGTGGACGACAACGCCATGAACCGCGATATGCTCTCGCGGCGGCTCGAGCGCCTCGGCTATCAGGTGGCCTCGGCCGGCGGCGGGCGGGCCGCACTCGAGCTCCTGCGGCGGCATCCGTTCGACCTCGCGCTGCTCGACATCATGATGCCGGATATGGATGGCTACCAGGTGCTCCAGGCCCTCCAGGCAGATGACGAGCTGCGCCACCTGCCGGTGATCGTCCTCTCGGCCCTCGATGAGATCGAGAGCGTCGTGCGCTGCATTGAGATGGGCGCGCAGGACTACCTGCCCAAGCCGTTCGACCCGGTGCTGCTCAACGCCCGCATCGACGCCTGCCTGGAGAAAAAGCGCCTGCACGACCAGGAGGTGCGCTTCCTGCAGCAGATCACGCGCGAGAAGAAGCGCGCCGACGATCTGCTGAACGTCGTCATCCCGATCGGCGTCGCGCTCTCCGCCGAGCAGCACTACCACCGCCTGCTGGAGAAGATCGTCGTCGAGGCCATGAAGCTATGCGGCTGCGACGGCGGCACACTCTACCTCCGCACCGACGAGGACACGCTGGCGTTCGTCATCATGCGGACGGCGTCGCTCGGCCTGGCTCTGGGCGGCACCACACGCGCCGGTATCCCGCTCGCGCCGCTGCCGCTGGCGGACCAGGCGACCGGCGCGCCCGCCACGCACCATACAGTCACGCAGGCCGCGGTGACGGGCCGGCCGGTGAATGTAGCCGACACCTACAGCAGCGACGAGTTCGACTTCTCCGGCACGCACGCGACGGACGCCGCCACCGGCTACCGGTCGGTCTCCGTGCTGGCGGTGCCGCTGCGCGACGAGATCGGCTGCGTGATCGGGGTGCTCCAGCTCATCAACGCGCAGGACCCGGACACCGGCGCGGTGGTGCCCTTCGACCCCGGCATGCAGCAGATGATCGAGTCGCTCTCGGCCCTGGCCTCGGCGGCACTCGCGGCCTACGACCGGGAGCAGCGGCTGCGGCGGCAGATCGACGACCTGCGGATCGAGGTGGACGAGGTCCGCAAGCGTAAGCAGGTGAGCGAGATCACCGAGACGGAGTACTTCCAGAGCCTCCAGGCTCAGGCGCGGCGGATGCGCGAGGCGCGTCAAGATCGGGCCGCTCCTCCCGCCGCGCCCGCCCAGCCGGAGGGCGCGGAGGACGCCCCCGCGGAGAAGCACGCCAAAACCGTCTACACGATCGACGGGCAGGACATCCATGTCTACGAGGAGGGTAACCCCCGCGGGCAGGTGGCGATCCTGGTGCACGGCTGGTCCAGCTCCTGGTTCGCGATGTCGCCGCTGCTGCCGCAGCTGAGCCGCTACCGCTGCCTGGCGGTGGACCTGCCCGGGTACGGCGACTCGCCGTCACTGAGCGAGCGGGCCAGCATCGAGCGCTACGTGGAGCTGCTGGCCGGGCTGATCCGGCAGGTAAGCCCGAGCCGGCCGGTGGTGTACGTGGGGCACTCGATGGGCGGCATGATCGGCGTGATGATGGCGCTGCGTCACCCAGAGCTGCTCGAGCGCATGGCGCTGCTCTGCCCCACCATCAGCGGGCGCCTCTCGACACGCATCAACCTCCTGGTCTCGCCGGTGACGATGCTCGAGCGGATCGATCTGGCGAGCAAGATCATCGCGCGTCTCGAGAAGCGGCGCGTCAGCGTCACCGATTTCATGATGCGCCCGGTCTCCTTCGCGGAGCGCAGCGGCATCGGTGAGCGGGACTACCGTCGCATCCGCGAGGACGTGCGGCGGCCGGGGCAGGGCAAGGTGCGCGCCGAGTGTTTCTGGGCCATGCGCAACAACAACCTCTCGGGAAAGATCGGCGGCATCCGCGTTCCGACGCTGGTGGTGTGGGGCATGGAGGACAACACGGTGCCCCTGCGCGACGCGAGCATCATCGCCGACGAGTGGCCGCACGCCGAGCTGCGCGTGATCCCCAAGGCCGGCCACTGGCCACAGTTCGAGGTCCCCGAGCTGACGCTGCGCTACCTGCGCGGGTTTCTCTCCACCCCCACGAAACTTCTTAACGTGCAGTTCTGAAGGGTGGGAGAGATTATTCTTTGGGAGGGCAAGCCCTCCCAGGCCCTCCCAAGCCCCCGAAGATCACCGGGGCGCAGCCCCCGAAAATACCTCTCCCGCTCGTGTATGATTGCACCGTCGTGCAATCAAGAGTGAGCGAGGCATCCCTATGAGCGACGGGCGAGGGCGAGGCGAGGGGTGGGTGGCGGCACAGCTGTTTCTGCTCGGCGGGATCGCGTTTGCGCCGCGCGAGCTGCCGGGCCTACCGCCCCTGCCCGCCGGGCTGCGCGTGCCTGCGGCGGCCGTGGGGGCTGTGCTGCTGGCTGCCGGGCTGGTGGTGGGCGGGCTGGGCGCGCTGCAGCTCGGCTCGAACCTGACAATCTTCCCGCGGCCGAAGGGCGACGGCGAGCTCGTAGAGAGCGGGGTCTACGGCATGGTGCGCCACCCGATCTACACCGGCGTGCTGCTGGCTGCGCTCGGCTTCTCGCTGCTGCGCGGCGCCGCGCCCTCGTTGCTGCTCAGCCTGGCGCTGTGGGGCTTCTTCGAGCTCAAGGCCCGCCGCGAGGAGCGCTGGCTCGCCGAGCAGTTCCCCAGATACCGAGGGTACATACGCCGCGTGCCAAGCCGCATCGTACCGCTGCACTGGCCAAAGCGGCACGAGTAACCCGCCTTGCACACGGTAGCCGCTTGCGTTACACTTGTCAGCCGTTGGTCCGACAACACGATATATGGAGATAGAGCTGGTTATGACAAGCAACTTCCGTGCGCTGGCTGGCGCGATCGTCGAGCAGGTGCAGGCCGTCCAGAGCGGGGCCTCCTCGGCGGCGCACCTCGCGCCGTTCGAACCGGCCAGCGACCCGCGGCGGCTCGAGGGCGTCCTGTTCCTCAAGCCCGAGACCACCATGCCCAACGTGGCGCTGGACAAGGTGCTCGCCCTGGCGGCCGACGCCATCGAGCAGTGGGGCCTCGAGGTCGCGGGCGCGTCGGTGCTCGGCGCAGACTACCTGAAGCAGCACGATATCATCGCGCGGCACTACGGCGTGATCAACAATATCTCGCGCAATGGCCGCGGGGCGCTGGCGGAGTCGGCCGAGGCCAAGCTGCAGGAGCTGTTCGGCGCGGAGCTCGCGGCCGGCGCCGAGGTGCTCGGCGCGCACGAGTACCTGGCGCGCCACCCAGAGGCGTCGTCGGCGCAGCTGAGCGAGATGGTGGACAAGCTGGGCTTCAAGAAGCTG
>JBDLTZ010000265.1:0-8309 GCA_039805565.1 Chloroflexota bacterium
CATCCGGCGGCGCGCGCCCGCATCGCCCGACGTGGCGGCGGCCAGGAAGGCCGCGCTCGCCAGCAGCGCCAGCAGCGCGAACAGGCCGGTCTCGAGCCCGCCGCCGCGCGCGGTGTAGACCAGCAGGCTCTGGCAGGTGGCGACGAGCAGCGCCGCGACGAGCGCCCAGCCGGGGCCGAGCAGCCAGCGGCCGACGGCGTAGGTGGAGAGGACAAGCGCCAGCGCCAGGATCACCCCGGCCAGGTAGGTCGTGACGACGATCTCAGCGCCGAGGGCCAACGCCAGTGCCGCGAGCATGGTCCAGAGGAAGTTCGTGTAACCCTCTACACGCTCGCCGACGTTGTAGACCAGACCGTTGCCCGCCACGAGGTTCTGCGAGTAGCGGAAGGAGATGAAGGCATCATCGGTGAGCCAGCTGACCCACAGCGCCCCGCTGAAGGCCACCAGCGCGCAGAGCAGCGCCAGCCCGAGGCGCGCGGGGGCCTCGCGTGCGAGCAGCGCGGCGGCGGCGGCGGCGGTCAGGGCTAGGCAGGCCATCCACTCGGCGCGGAGCGGCGCGGGCTGCGCGCGCCAGGCGAGCAGCAGCAGCGCGAGTCCGGTGGCCGCGGCGAGCAGGAGCGCCGCTCCGCCTCCTGCGCCGCGCCAGCGGGCCCAGGCGAACAGCGCCAGCGGACCAAGGGCAAGCGTCAGCAGCAGCGGCCAGTCCTGTTGCAGCGCCGGCGTCAGCGTGGCGCGCGTGATAATGACGCCGAGCTCGCGCAGGTCCCCGGGCGGCTGGAACGGGTCAGTCTCGAGCGCGAAGCGCAGCTCCGGCTCGGCGACCGGGGGCGGCGGGAGCAGCAGCCGGTAGACGCGGAACTCGTTGGAGGGAGTGACGACCGCGACCGGGCGCTCGTTGGAGCGGAAGGTGAGCTGCTGCGGCCCAGCGGGGTTGGCGGCGCGCAGCCGCACCTCGGCGATATAGGCCGGCGCGGCGCGGTACGCGTGGGGCATCTCGACGAAGGTGTAGCCGGTGGTCCAGCGGTAGGGTGGGACGCCGGGCGCCGTCTCGAGCGCGTGGACGCCGATCTTGTGCGTGGCGCTGCCGCCGGTCTCGCTCGCCATGCCCGCGTCGTAGGTCGGCGGGTCAACGCCGAAGGCCGCGCCCGCAGCAAGGGCCAGGATCGCGAGAAGCAGCAGTGCGGCGCCCAGGTCCCGCCCGAAGCGGCGGACGAGCGCGGTGGAGCGAGCGGCGAATGCGCCCCGCCCGAGTTGACCAACAGCTCCCATCAGTGCTCCACCTGCAGCGATACCCCGAAGACGCGCACGCTGATCGGCTCGGCGCGGCCCGCATCGGCGCCCGCCTCGGACGATAGCAGGATCGTATGCTGGCCGGGGGGCAGCGGGAAGCTCAGCGCGCGGGACTGCGGTGCCCCAGGAGCCACGGTAAGCGTCCCGAGGTCCACGCCATCGAGCGACAGCCGCAGCGGGCGCTCGCGCTCGAAGGCCGCCGCGCTCAGCGTGAGCCGGACGAGCGCCTCCCGGTCGTGCGGATTATACAGCCGGATCTCGGCGCGCTCACCCATCCAGCGCCAGCGGTAGCCGGCCTCCTCCTGGCGCTCGAGCGGCTGCCACCCTGGGCCGAGGAACACCATCGGCGCGGCAGCCCACTCGCGCGGGATCGCGTAGGCCTCGAGGTCTTCGTCGGCCACCTGGGGCGCGCCGACGCCGAGCTCGCCGAGGAGGCCGCGAACACGCTCGAAGTACTCCGCCTTGCCCAGCCCGAAGCGGCCCGGGTCGCGCTGCGAGCGCAGGTCGAGCGTGACGTAGCGGATGCGGTAGGCGGCCAGCGCCTGGCGCCCGCTCTCGGGCCAGCCCGGGGCCACGATGTCGCCGGCCTCGGCGCGGCCCTGCTCGAGCTCACGGACGCCCGGGGTGTGGCGCGGGAAGTCGTAGCGCGGCGGGCGGGCCATGTAGCCGCCGAGGATCGGCCAGCCGTGCGTCACCTGCGGCGTCAGGTTATCGCTGCGGTTAACGTTAAGCAGCAGCGGCAGCGGCAGCAGCGCGCCGTCCGGCTCGGGGAGCGTAGCGTAGAACGGGTGCGTCTCGCGGCGGACCATTGTCAGCGGCCCGGCATAGCCATCCACCAGCACCACGGCGACGGCGAGGGCCGCGGCGAGAGCCCAGGCGTGAGAGGAGCGCAAGCGGGCGACGATGGCGCGCACGCCGAGGGCAGCCAGTACGCCGAGCATCAGCATCGAGACGACCACGAAGTGATTGGGGCGGTGGTTGGCGCGGATGCCGGGCAGGTCCTGCACCAGCGCCCAGGGCATCGGCAGGCCCGTGTTGGCGCCGGCCACCTGGAGCACCGCGCCCATCGCAAAGACCATCGTGACCAGGAGCAGCGCGGCCCAGCGCCAGGCTTCGCTCCAGTGGCGGAGCCCGCCGAGCAGCGCCAGAAGACCGCCGACGACCCCGAGCGACACCACCCAGATCCCGGCGTCCTCGTGCATGGTGGCGCGGAAGGCCCGCACTTGCGCGCCCCACCAGGGGTGCAGCGGGTTGGGCAGGAAGAAGTCGACCAGGTCGGCCGAGCGCAGGAGCTGGAGCTCGCGCAGGTCCCAGAGCAGGGTATCTCCGGTCTCGGCGAGCGACAGGATGCGCGGCGCGAGCGCCAGGAGCCAGAGCACGACCGGGAGCGCGCCCCACAGAGCCAGACGGATGGCGCGGCGGCGGTCAGCAGCCATCCAGACCAGCGTCATGAAGCCGGTGAAGAGGACCGAGAACATGCCGTAGTACCAGCTGCCGAAGGTGACCCACAGCAGCAGCAGGCCGCAGAGGACGCCGGTGAGCGCGCGTGGGCGCTCGAGGTGGGCGTGGAGCGCCAGCACATACCACGGCACCCACTGGATCGAGGCCACCACGTTGCCGGCGATCACCTTGTCCAGGTGGAACGAGGAGAAGGCGTAGACCGCGCCCGCGACGAGCGCGCCGGGGCCGCTGCCGGTGACGCGGCGGGCGAGCAGGTAGGCGGCGTACCCGCCGATCGGGAAGGCCGAGATCGTGGTGAAGTTCAGGCCGGCGGTGGGCCCGAGGAGCAGCGTGACCGGCGCGGCCACGATGCCCTGCGAGAGGCCGAGCGTCTGCCAGAAGAGGTCGGCGCCGTAGGGGTAGTAGAGCAGCTCGGTGAAGAGCGGCCACTGGCGGGCGACGAGCGAGCGCGCCACGAGCCAGGTGTTCCAGACGTGCAGGTATGCGTCCACCGCCTGGTCCGCGCCGACGACGCTGGCGCCGAAGTGGGCGGCGAGCGGCCAGGTGACGAGCAGACCGAGCAGCGTGTAGAGCGCGATCGGGCCGAGGTGCGCGGCGGCCCTCGCGCCAAGAGGGCGCCGGGCTGGTGAGCCGGGGGCGCCCTCGTGCGGGGCGTGGTGGCGGCCGGAGACCATGGCCGGCGGCCTACTCAGCGGCGGCGGACGGAGCGCCGTGCTCGACCGCGGCGGGCGCCTTCTCGAGCGCCAGCATGACGTAGAGCGGGTCGGAGCCGTCGAAGCGCTCCTCGAGCGGGTGGACGACGCGGGCCAGCAGCCAGTCCTTAAGGATGAACTTGCGCCAGAAGCGGGTCAGGCGGGTCTCGTGGTAGCGGCCGTTGAGCAGGCTGCGGCCGAAGCCCCGCGTGCGCCGGACCTTCGCGCCGGCGGGCTTGATGTACACCCGCTTGATATCCTCGGCAGTGTAGAAGCGGAAGAACGAGCCAGCCTTCCCCTCCTGCACGAAGGCGTTGCGCCCCACCTGGCGGAACTTCCGCACCCCCGCGAAGAACGACGTGCGCTCGGCGCTGGTGTACGGCAGCGTCAGCACCGCCACGCCGCCCTCAGCCAGCGTGCGACCGATCTCCTGGCCTACGGCCGTGTCGTCGGGGATGTGCTCGAGCGACGAGACCGCGCTGATGCGCTCGAGGGCGCCATCGCGGAACGGGAGCTTCGTGGCGTCGGCGACGATCGGCAGGAAGACGCCGTCGCCGGGGCGGGCGGTCTGCTGGCGCTTATTGCGCTGCCATCGCACGCGGTCGGCCTCGAGCTCGACGATCACCACGTCCAGGCCCTCCTTCGCCAGCATGTGGGGGAAGGAGGAGGTGCCCGAGCCGATGTCCACCACCAGGTCGCCGCGGCGCACATCGAGGGCGCGGGTGGACCAGGGGTATTCAATCAGGCGCCAGAGGCTGAAGTCGTTGACCGTCTCCCAGAGGATGCGCCAGCCGTTGAGGGCGACCTCGTAGGCGATGCAGCGCCAGGCGGGGAGGGTGACAGGTTTCTGGTTGTTCGACACGTTTCTCTATCGCACGGTAATGCGCTCGAAGGAGATGCTGATCTGCTCAGCGCCACGACCCGGACGGGGGGCCGCCGGAGCGCTCAAGTATACCACATTCGTCCCCGGCGGCAGCAGCAGGCTGAAGGTGCGCCGCACCGCCGCGCGGCTGACCTCGACAGTGGCGGGGGGGCCATCGCCGAGCTGGATGGCGAGGGGTCTGGGCTGCTCGAAGCTCTCCATCTGGAGCTCGACCCGGACGACGCGCGGGGCGTCGAAGGGGTTGACGAGGTAGAGCTCAGCGCGCTCACCCATCCAGCGCCAGGTGCGCTCGCCGTCGCGCTCGACGCCGCCCCAGCCGCGGCCGAGGTAGGCGAACGGGCGCGGCGTGGGGGTGGCGGGCACGGGGTAGATCTCGAGCCGCTCATCGGCGTAGGTGGCGGCCAGGCCCATCTCGGCGGCGAGGGCCCGCAGGGGCGCGGCGGTCTCCTTCATCGCGTCGGGGTGGAAGAGGACGTGGCGGATGCCGTAGTAGTCGAGCGACTCGCGGGCGACCTCAGGCCAGCCAGGCGTGAGGATGTCGGGGCTGTCGCGGCGGCCGTAGCGCAGTTCACGGACGCCGGGGGCGTAGCGGCCCATCGGGTAGGGGGGCTCGCGGCCGATGAAGCCGCCGACGATCGGGCGGCCGTGCGCGGTCTGGTACCAGAGGTTCTCGCTGCGCGAGACGTTAAGGTTGACCGGGATCGGCAGGAGGGCCTCGTCGCCGGGCGGGAGCTGGGCGTAGCCGGCCGGGATCGAGCGCGTGACGAGCGGCAGTGGGCCGGCCCAGCCATCCACGGCCAGAACCACGGCGACAGCGAGGCAGGCGGCGAGCCAGGCAGGGCGCTGGAAGGCCCCAACCCCCTGACCCCCTCTCCCTGCCCCGGGAGGAGGGGAAGCCGCCACCGTCGCCCGTTCCACCAGGCGCAGGAAGCCGCGGGCGGCGAGGAGCGCGACGAGCAGGATGCTCAGGATGACGAAGTGGTTGGGGCGGTGGCTGGAGCGGATGCCGGGCAGGTCGGCCAGCAGGGCGAAGGGGAGCGGCACGCCGGTGTTGACGCCGACGACCTGGAGCTCCTCGCCCATGGCCAGGATCATGGTGACGCCGAGGAGCGTCCACCAGCGCCACACACCGCGGCCGTGTCGTGAGTCTCGAGTCGTGAGTCTCGAGTCGTGAGTCTCGAGTCGTGAGTCGTGAGGTTTGTGCTCTCCTGCTCCTCTTCGCCTATGGCCGAGATGCGAGGCGAGCGTGGCGGAAGAAGCGAGGCGAGGGCCAGGGCGATGGCGACGAGGCCGAGCGAGACGTTCCAGAGCGAGGCGCCGGGGTGCGTCTGCAGGTAGAAATCGGTAACGGCAGCGCCCCAGAGCGGGTGGAGCGGGCTGGGCAGGAAAAAGGCGACCAGGTCAGCCGAGCTGCTCTCGTTGAACTGGCGCGCGTCGCCGAGCAGCCGGTCGCCGGTGAGGGCCAGCGAGTAGAGCCGCGGCGCCATGAGCACGAGCCAGATGAGGACGGGGGAGCAGCCCCAAGCAAAACGCTGAAGGCTGAAGGCTGAAGGCTGAAGGCTGAAGGCAACTGAGCGTGCCCGCATTCTTCTCGCATTGTTCCCGACTTCAGCGTTTCCTATGGCCCAGAGGAGCGCGGTGGCCCCGGTGTAGATCAGGCAGAACAGGCCGTAATACCACGTGCCGAGGCCGACCCACAGCAGCAGCAGGCCCGAGAGGAGCGCCAGCCAGGGGCGCGGCCGGTCGAGCAGGGCGTGGAGCGCGAGCAGGTAGAGCGGCACCCACTGGATCGAGGCGACCTCAAGCTGGCCGTCGATCACCTTCTGCAGGTGGAACGGCGCAAGGGCGTAGACGGCGCCGCCGACGAGGGCGGCCGGTGCGCTGCCGGTGACGTAGCGCACGAACAGGAAGGCGGCGTAGCCGCCGAGGACGAAGCTCGCCAGGATGAGCAGGTTGTAGGCCGGGAGCGGACCGAGCGCGAGCGTGACCGGCAGCGCGAGCAGGCCCTGCGGCAGGCTCAGCGTCTGCCAGAAGAGGTCGAGCCCCTGGGGGTGGAAGAGCAGCGGCGTAAAAAACGGGTCACGCAGCCCCGTGAGCGCCCGCGCCGTCCACCAGATGTTCCAGATGCCAAGGAAGCCGTCGACCGAGCCCGGCTGGTTGGCGGCGATGCTGTCGAGCAGGCGTAGCGGCATCGGGTAGGTGACGACGAGCGCCAGCAGGGCGTAGACGCCGAGGGCGAGGACGTGCGGGCGCCAGCGGTTGGCGGTTGGTCGTACGCTCATGGCTTAGGGCTGGGGCGGGACGCGGTAGATCCGCGCGCCGCGATGGGAGAACACCGGCTCGAGGAATGTGTCGAACTTCTCCAGGCCCGGGCCGGCGTGAATATCACGCTCGGCCACCCCGACGAAGACGTAGTCCACGCCGTACCGCGCCAGGAGCTCGCGCGTCTCGGCGACGTCGGTCGTCTCGTAGATGCGCGGGATGTCCCGCTCCCGGGCGGCGATCTCGGCGATCCAAGGGGGCCAGCCGGAGCGCCACATGCGCTCGTGGCCGCCCGACTGGCCGAGGAGCGTCGGGACGCCTCCGGCGGAGGCAGTGTACCCGATCTGGTGGCCCTCGCACTCACACCAGGCCGTGACGATCACATCGGCGATGGTGGTATTGGCCTGGAGCCAGCGGATAGCGGCGGCGTCGCCGGGGGCGCGCCGGTCCAGGAATGCCAGGCCGTCGACCTCGCGGGCGGGCGGGCCGAACGGGTCGCCGCGCCGCAGGGTCTCGACGGGGTAGACCAACGCGCCGGCGAGGAGCAAGGCGAAGAGGGCGAGGGCGGCCGGCCGAAGCCAAGCAATAGCCCCCCAGGCCCGTCCCTCGGCCATGGTGCTTCGTCCTTCGCCCTGCGCCTGCGGGAACGTGACGAAGCGCCAGAGCGCGAAGGCCGCGAGAGCGCCCCAGAGCACCCAGACCTGGAAGTAGAACTTAAAAACCGTGTTGTAGCGCGGCATGAACGCCTCGAGGGGGTCGCGCACGTAGACGGTGTCCGCGGCGAGGAGGATCAGCGCGCCGACCGCGGCGGCCCAGAGGGTGAGCGCGGTGGCGGGGCGGTGGGCGGCGCGCCAGGCGAGGGCCGCGAGGGTGAGCGCCAGCGGCAGCAGGGCGAGCAGCGGGAAGCCCAGCAGCTGCCCCACGAGCAGCGTGAGGCCGGTGACGAGCCAGAGGGCGCGCTCGGGCCGGCGGCGGGGCTGTGATGCGGCGAGCGCCAGGAGCGGCAGCAGGAAGAGCGCAAAGATCATCAGGAAGACGTGCAGGCGGGTGTGGTCGGGCGCAGGGCCGAGGGCGCGGCCGAGCGGCGCGAGCAGCGGGACGCCCTCCCAGGGCTGCGAGCCGGTAGCGCCGAACGGGGCGCGGTAGAAGGAGGCGAACGGCGCCACAGCGACGAGCATGGCCGCCCCAAGCGCGAGCGACGTCTGGAGGAAGTGCGCGGCGAGGCCGGCGACGACCGACGACCAGCGGCTGGCGACCAATGACCAAAGACCGGCGACCGATGACCAAAGACCGACGACTGACGGCGGGGCAGGGGATGACACCGAGGCGGGCGGCTGCTCGTCTTTTGGTTGTGGGTTCGCGGGGGCAGGCGGCCGCGGGGCAGAGGCCAGGCGAAGGTAGAGGAGCGCGAGCGCGCCGAAGAAGACCAGCCACCAGCCGGGGGCATCCCAGGCGTTCACGGCGTAGATCCCGCCGAGCGCGGCGCCGGTGAGGGCCAGCTCGAGCCAGCCGCGCGGCGTGAGCAGGTAGACCGGGACGGTGGGGCGCGCGAGCGCGGCCAGGGCCAGGGCGAGCGCCAGCAGCCCGTGCGGGAGCGCCAGCAGGTAGGGGTGCAGGTCGCCGAGGTAGAAGCTGAAGAACGGGAACTCGGTAATCGCGTGGCGCCGCTCGACGCCCTCCGCGGCCGGGAGGTCGTCGAGCACAATGCGCGAGGGGGACCA
>JBDLTZ010000266.1:0-10603 GCA_039805565.1 Chloroflexota bacterium
CCGGTCTGATCAACAAGTCTATCGAGGGCGCCCAGACGCGCGTCGAGGGCTACAACTTCGACCTGCGCAAGCACACCGTCGAGTTCGACGACGTGATGAACAAGCAGCGTACGGTGATCTACGCCGACCGCCGCGCTATCCTCGACGGCCAGAACATGCGCGAGCGCATCCTCGACATGATCGAGGACGAGCTCAACGCGCTGCTGGACCGCTACATCCCCGAGGGCAAGGGCCGCGACGAGGACTTCGAGGCCTGGGACGCCGAGGGCCTGCTGCGCGCCATGCGCGCGATCTGCCCCACCCTGCCCGCCACGTTTGACGAGGCGTACATCGAGGAGAGGTCGCGCGATGAGATCCGCGCCGAGCTGATGGATGCCCTCGAGGCGGCCTATGAGCAGCGCGAGCAGGTGATCGGCGAGGAGAACATGCGCACGGTGGAGCGGCGCATGATGCTCGGCGCGATCGACCGCCAGTGGGTGGACTACCTCACCGGCATGGAGGACCTGCGCCAGGAGATCGGCCTCCAGGCGATCGCCCAGCGCGACCCGCTGATCGAGTACCAGCGCAACGCCTTCGGGATGTTCGACGAGCTCAAGTCCAACATCCAGCGCGATATCGTCTACCAGATCATCCCGATGTCGTTCCAGTACGAGCAGCACCTGCGCCAGATCGAGCTGGAGCAGCAGCGCCGCCTCCAGGCCGCCCAGCAGGCCGGCATGTCCGAGGAGCAGGCTCGTGTTGCCCGCACGGTCCGCAAGACGATCCAGCTCCCGGGCCGCAACGACCCCTGCCCCTGCGGCAGCGGCAAGAAGTTCAAGCAGTGCCACCTCGGCCGCGAGGGTGAGCTGATCGCGCTGCTCCAGGCCGGCGGCGCCGCCGTCCTGCCCGCCGACGGCAACGGCCAGCCGGCCAGCGCCCCGTCGTCCGCCGCACAGGTGGCGGCGGTGAGCACGCCCCGCCCGGCAGCACAGCCTCAGCGCGGCCGCCAGGTCCCGCCCGCGCCCAGTGCCCCGGCGCCCAGCGGGGCCGCGAAGCCCCAGGCCCAGACGCAGCGCGGCAAGGGGCAGGCCTCGAAGAAGAAGTAGCGCCACTTTGACAGCCCAGGTGGGTTTTTGTAGGATGGCCGGGTCTCAGCACGAGACTCGGCCATTCGCCTAGCAGTGGCCACCCCACACAGGAGGTTCCGATGACCAACCATACACATCCCCGCCCCGTCATGCTCGTCATCCGCGACGGCTGGGGCGAGCGTGAGGAGACCGAGGGCAACGGCGTCAAGCTCGCCACAAAGCCGTACGATGACCGCTGGCGCGCCGAGCGCCCCTTCACTCTGGTGCGCGCCGCCGAGAAGGACGTGGGTCTCCCCGCCGGCCAGATGGGCAACTCCGAGGTCGGCCACCTCAACCTCGGCGCCGGCTTTATCGTGCGTCAGGACATCACGGTGATAGACGACAGCATTGCCGATGGGTCGTTCTTCCAGAACCCGGTGCTCTGCGGCGCCGTCGAGCAGGTCAAGGCGCGCGGCACGGCCCTGCACCTGATCGGCCTGCTCGGCACCGGCGGCGTCCACGCCCACGCCAGCCACGCCAAGGCCATCCTCGAGCTCGCCAAGCGCCAGGGCCTCGAGCGCGTCTTCGTGCACTTCTTCACCGACGGGCGCGACACCATGCCGCAGAGCGGGCTCGACTTCGCCCGCGACCTGATCGGCTTCATGCAGGAGCACGGCGTCGGGCAGGTGGCATCGGTGATCGGCCGCTACTACGCGATGGACCGCGATAAGCGCTGGGAGCGAACGCAGCTCGCCTACGACCTGCTCACCAAGGGCGTGGGCAACCCGGCCCTCGACGCGCTCAGCGCCATCCAGCGCTCGTACGACGAGGGCGTGACCGACGAGTTCATCAAGCCTGCGGTGATTGTGGATGCGGCCGGGCAGCCGGTGGCTACCATCGGCGATGGCGATGCGGTGGTGTGCTACAACTTCCGCGCCGACCGCGCCCGGCAGATCACGCGCGCCTTCGTCCAGCCGGACTTTGCCGGCTTCGCGCGCGAGCCGCTCACCGAGCTGATCTACATCGGCATGACCGAGTACGAGAAGGACCTGCCGTTCCAGGTGGCCGTCCAGAACGACGACGTCGCCGTGCCGCTCGCCCGCGTCGTGAGCGAGGCCGGCCTGCGCCAGTTCCACGCGGCCGAGACCGAGAAGTACCCGCACGTCACCTTCTTCTTTAACGGCGGGCGCGAGGAGCCTTTCGCCAGCGAGGATTGGCAGATCGTCCCCTCGCCCAAGGAGGTGCCGACCTACGACCTCAAGCCGGAGATGAGCGCCCAGGGCGTGCGCGATGTGGTGCTCCAGGCGATCGATTCTGGTCAGTACGACTTTATTATGGTCAACTTTGCCAACCCGGACATGGTCGGTCACACCGGCGTCATCCCCGCGGTCGTGGCGGCCGTCGAGGTGGTGGACGCCTGCGTCGGCGCGATCGTCGAGGCGGCGGCGGCCAAGGGCGGCGCGGCGATCGTCATGGCGGACCACGGCAACGCCGAGCTGATGATCGACCCCCAGACCGGCGGGCCGCACACGGCGCACACCACCAACCCGGTGCCCACCTACCTGGTGGCCGGGCCGGGCCTGGGCCTGGAGAAGGGGCAGGTTACGCTGCGCGACGGCGGGCGCCTGGCGGACATCGCGCCGACGGTGCTGGATCTCCTGGGGGTGGAGAAGGCGCCTGAGATGACGGGCGAGAGTCTGATCGTGCGGGCGTAAAATGACGCGGTGGGGGCCTGGTTGTCCGGCCCTCACCGCGTGGGAACCTACCTCTGCTGCGCCACCGCTACGGCGCTGTGTTTGCGGCTCCGGCTACCGCCGCGATCATTGCCACCAGGATCGCGCCCAGCACACATGCCACCACTAGCCCGATCACCGCTACGATGACCATCGTGATCAGCGCCTTGTCCTTCGGCACGTTCATGCCCGCCTGGATGCCGAGGTACGTCAGGTAGAGGTTGTAGCCGAACGCCGCCAGGCTGATCACCCAGGTGAGGCAGGCGAGCACCGGTACCGCCGACACAATCAGTGAGATGAGGCCGTTCAGCAGCGCCAGCGGCGTGTAGAACAGCGAGATGTCGTACGCCAGCTCGCCGAACTGCCCGCTGCCGCCGAAGGCCCGCCCGATGAAGTAGACGATCGCCAGGTAGATCAGGAAGCCGAGCAGGCCGATCGTCAGCGCGCCGATGATCGCGCCGAGGATGCTTGGCTGCGCCGCAGCCCCCGTCGCCAGCCCCTCGAACGGCGTGCTCTCGAGCTGCTCCATCGTCGCCGGGTCCGGCGGAGGCGGCGGGGGTGCGACCGCGGCGCCGATTGCGCCGAGCACCGCGCTGATCACCGCCCCGATCGCCGCGTAGATCAACCCCCACCCCAGGTCGTTGCGCTCGTGCTCCTCGAACGTCGCCACCGAAGGCCGCGTCAGCACCGCGATGCTGCCGTTGAGCATCTGCTGGAACATGCCGTCTCTCCTTCCGATCAGCGGGGATACCTGCCGCACCGCACACGGGCGGGCCACGCTGATGATACCACAGTGGGGAAGGAAGCCTCACTCGCCTGCGAGCGCCGCGCGCAGCAGCCGCTCGGCATCGTCGCCCACCCCCAGAGCAAGCACCACCGGCGCCCCGGCCGGGTAGCGCGGCGGGGCGAGCTCGCGTGCACCTGGGCCGAGCGCGGCCAGCCCTGTGGCCCGCATCTCGGGCGATGCTCCGGCCGGCAGTATCAGCAGCGCCTGCTCGCCCGGCGGCGCCGAGAGCCCCTCGCCGACGTCGAAGAAGCCCACCTCGGCGCCGCTCGTCAGGAAGCGCACCACGTCGCTGCGGCGCGCACCCGCGGGCAGAAACACTCGCACCGCCCGCAGCGCGGGGTCGTCGGCGGTCGCATGGGCGCGTACGACCCGCCCCATGGCTGTCTCTGGCACATCGAACGCCTCCTGCACCCGGGGGTCGCGCGGCATCTGGCCGAAGTAGAGCCAGGTGTTGTAGGCCAAGCTCGTGAGGAGGACCACGGACGAAAGACCAATGACGAACGACCGTGGCCGATAGTCGGTGGTCGGTGGTCGGCGGTCGGTAGTCCGTGCTCCTCGGCCCTGTGTCAGCCAGGCCAGCCCCCACGCCGCCAGCACGGCAGCCGGCGCCAGCGCGGGCAGTGCGCGCATGGCGTGTGGGGCGCCAGTGCTGAGCATGCCCGGCACCAGCCCCAGAGCGAGCCACGCGAGCAGCATGGTCCCGGGGCCGCCCCGGCGCAGCAGCGCCAGCCCGACTCCAACCAGCAGCAGCCCGCCCGTGACCGGGTCCACCATCGGGGCGCCCGGCGCGTGGTGTCTCCCGTTCTGGTCGCCCACCACGTGCCACATCAGCAGGTAGCGCTCGCCGTTACGCAGCAGCAGCAGCAGCGGTGCGTGGACCCCGGCGTCCTCGTCGTTGTAGAAGGCCACCGCGCCGGTGCGCCGGTTGTACCCCTGGAAGTCCTCGGCGATGAAGCGCAGCAGCGGCGTGAGTATGACCAGCCCCACCACCGCGGCCGCCACGAGCCCGGGCGTCGCCCGCCGCCACGCCGCGCGGTTCCATCCAAGCCGCAGCGTCACCAGCGCGGCGACCGTCACCGGCGCCAGCCGCCCGGTGTGGTAGGCGTAGGCCGCGAGGCCCGCGAGGACGCCCGCGAGACACAGCCTGACAACCGGCCACCGAGCACCGACGACCTGTGATGTGGGCTCTGCTGTGCCTCCTCGGCTCCCTGTCGTGGCTCGTCCATCGTCAATTCCGCGTAGTCCGAAGCCGATCGCCGCCAGCGTCAGCACCTGGTCCAGCGTGGCCGGGAAGCCCCAGCGGCTCAGGCTCAGCGCCCACGAGGCCCAGGCCACCAGCGCTGCTGCGAGCACCGCCGCCCGCGCGCCAACGAGCGGCCGCGCCGCCCACCACAGTGCCAGCGGGACGAGGGCACCCGCCAGCGCGCTCACCAGCCGCACGCTCGCCACGCCTGGCCCGAGCAGCCCCATCACGGGCGCCACCAGGTAGAACAGCAGCGCCGGCAGGTCGGCGCCCTGCACCACGTACACCGGCCGGTAGCCCTGGTCGCGCCAGATCTCGAGCGCGACCAACCCGTGCCGTGCCTCGTCGCGCCACAGCCCCAGAGGCAGCGTGTCGAGCGCGTAGAGCCGCAGCCCAAGCGCCATGAGGGTTATGCCGAGGAGCGCCGCCACCTCCCAGCGGAGTATCTGCTCGCCCGCCTCTGCCACGCCTTGACTGAGCGGCGGCCGGCCCAGCGTGCGCGGCACGGGGCGTGGCCCTCCGGGAAGAAGCTTCTCCAGGGGCGCCCGGCCTACGAGCAGCAGCGCCAGCGGCACGAAGGGCCACCACGGCCAGCCGAACGTCGGCAGCCAGTAGCCTGCCAGCGCCGGCCGAGCCGCCGCCCATCCCACCACCAGCGCAAGAGCCAGCCCGACGGCTAGCGGTGAGCGCGCCCGGAGCACGTCCGCCTGTCGTCGGTCAGTGGTCGCTGCTCGCTGCTCGCTGCTCGCTGCTCGGCAGGCCAGTGCCCGCGTCAGCAGCCATCCGATCAGTGGCAGCGTGAGCAGGAACACCGTTCGCTCGACGGGAAGACCGCCCACGTCCGCCGGGCGCGCCTCGGCCCCGCCCAGCGCCACGACCAGGTCGCGCTCGTCCCCTGCCGGCCGGAAGGTATCCCCGCCGAAGGTCAGGGCCGTGTCGCCGGTGGTGTCCGTGGGGGCCAGGAGCGTGTAGCGGCGCCAGGCCGTGCTCACGTCGAAGGAGCCGAGTGTCCGGCCGTCCGCACGCAGTGACAGCGTCGGGTCGGGGGAGCCGGCAGGGCGGGCGGCGTTCAGGCGCAGCGTCACGATCGCCGGGCGGCCGTCGAGGCCGTAGAGGAACAGCGCGGAGTCCGGCTTCGCCCAGCGGTACGCGCCGAGCGGGTTGGCCTCGCGCTCGTAGAACCCCACCAGCGCCCGCTCGTCGCCCGGCGCCACCGCCACGCGCTGCAGGGGGGATGTGACGCGTGCGCCGAGCAGCAGCGCCAGCACCGTGGCCATGAGCAGGAGCCCGAGCTCGGGCAGCAGAGAGGGAAGCGTCCGTAGGCGCGGGTATGCGCCGGCGGGGTCGGCCGGCTGTAGCTTGATGGCGTTCAAGGTTGTTTTCTGGCGTGTGGCGGGCTCTCGAAAGTCGACCCATAGTAGCGCACGCGCCGCTCGGGTGCAAATGAGACAAGGACTTGCGTACCAAGAACAAGTGTGCTATAATGTCCGTGGTGACGATAGTTCGCCGGGCATCCCGCCCAAAGAAAGAGGACGAACATGTATCGTAAAGAGGTCGTATATGATCGGGAGACCCACGACTACGCGATGTACCTCGATGGCGAGCTCGTCGGCTTTGCCCGCACCTACCACGAGGCCGAGGTCACGCTTGACCAGCTGGTCTACGAGCTGATGAGTGGAGAATACTTTCGCGAGGCGGCGTAGCGCCGCCCCGCGCCTCGTGCGGCGCCGACGCAAGCCGGGCCGTTAGCCATAGAGCAGGCGGGAGGCTGATCACCCTACGGGAGCGGTCTCCCGCTGCGTCCCCCCCCGCGTGCTGCATCTCACCCGCAGCCATCCCACGCGCTTCAGCCGCCCGCTCACTCATCGCCGCCCGCAGCGCCTCGATATCCCGCGGCACCAGGTACAGCGCCAGCAGCAGGAGCGCCCCGCAGGCCAGCCAGGCTGTGCCGCAGACCAGCAGGATGGCCCCCGTCAGTGATGACTGCACCGCCAGCCCACCAGCGGCCCCACCACCAGAGCGAGCACCAGCCCCAGCATGTAGCCTATCGGCGCCGTCAGCGTCAGCAGGCTGTACACCCGCCCGCGCACCTTCGGCTCGAAGTAGTCCGACACCAGGCTGTAGATCCCCGGGTAGCTCGAGTCGTCCACGCCGGTCGAGGCGCGCGAGGCGAGGAACATCGGGTAGGTCGGCGCGATCGCGCTCAGCCAGGTGGTGCGGCCCCAGATGAACGAGGCCAGCGCCAGCAGCTTCGCGCGCGCGAAGCGGTCGTATAGGTAGCCCCAGAGCGGGTAGAGCACCGCGCCCACGATCATGGCGCCGGTGAATACCGCGCCCATCTGGGCCTTGTCTTTCCCGAAGCTCTCCATGATCGGCGTGGTCAGCGGGCCGATCAGCAGCTTGTCCGTCTGGTGCAGCAGCATGAACAGGAAGAACACCGCCAGGACGAACCACCGGTAGCGACGCGAAGAGCTCATCACGCCACCTTCTTTCGCTTCAAAGCGTGTGGCACACGAGACTGGCGCTCGTCCCATGCTCACCCGCTGCTTCTGGCCCGAGCAGGCTCTCTGTGCCCCGCGGGTGAACGTGGCACAACCCTACGAACGCGGCTTGCGCGGGCGCGTGAGTTGGTTGATCGTAGTGCCCCCACCCGAGCAATACGGGTATAATAGCTGGGTACCTATGTGTTCAGAAGAATAAGGAGGCGCGCATGGACATCGCCCCCGGCATCTTCAAGGCCTACGATATCCGTGGGATCTATCCCACCGAGCTCAACGAGGACGGTGCCTACGCTATCGGACGCGCGTTCGTCACCTTCCTTGGCGCCACCGAGGTCATCGTCGGACACGACATGCGGCTCTCCGGCCCCTCGATCTTCGAGGCCGTCACGCGCGGCATCATGGACCAGGGCGCCGACGTGGTCAACATCGGCCTGGTCAGCACCGACCAGTACTACTTCGCCTGCACCCAGCTCGGCCTGCCGGGCATGATGGTCACTGCCTCGCACAACCCCAAGCAGTACAACGGCTTCAAGATGGTGCGCCAGATGCCCTACCTCCTCAGCGGCAAGGAGGGCATCCAGGACTTGCGCCGCATCGTCGAGCAGGACGCCTTCGCCCCCGCTGCGCGCAAGGGCTCCATGCGCTCGATCGATCTCTCCGAGCAGTTCATCGAGGCCGTCATCGGCCTGATCGATGTCGAGAAGCTGCGCGGCAAAGGCATCAAGGTGGTTGCGGATACCGGCAACGGCACCGTCGGCCCGATCCTCAAGCGCGTCTACGAGCGCCTGCCCGTCGAGCTCGTCGGCATGTACCTCGACCCGGACGGCAGCCTGCCGAACCACGGCCTCGACCCGCTCCAGCCCGAGAACCGCGCCGAGCTTGAGCAGCGCGTGGTCGCCGAGGGCGCCGCGGCGGGCTTTGCCTTCGACGGCGATGGCGACCGCTTCTTCGTGATCGACGACCGCGGGCAGTTCGTCTCGGGCGACTTCCTCACCGCGCTCCTCGGCCGCGACCTGCTCCAGCGCTCCCCCGGCAGCAAGATCGTCTACGACGTGCGCGCCTCCTGGGCCGTGCCGGACCTGATCAGCGCCGTCGGCGGCACTCCGCTCATGGAGCGCGTCGGCCACGCCTTCATCAAGCGCCGCATGGCTGATGAGAATGCCCTCTTCGGCGGCGAGGTCACCGGCCACTACTACTTCCGCGACTTCACCTACGCCGACTCGGGCATCATCCCGTCGCTCCTGATCATGGAGATGATCGCGTCCGAGGGCCAGCCGATGTCCGCGCTCCTCGCCCCGCTCGAGGCCAAGTACTTCATCTCGGGCGAGATCAACTCCACCGTGGCCAGCCCGGCCGCTAAGATGGAAGAGCTCGGCCGCCGCTACGCTGACGGCGAGGTGATGCACATGGATGGCATCTCGGTGACCTACCCGGACTGGCACTTCAACGTCCGCGCCTCCAACACCGAGCCGCTCATGCGCCTGAACCTCGAGGCCAAGACCCCCGAGATGATGCAGCAGAAGCGCGATGAGGTGCTGGGGATCATCCGGGGCTAGCTCGGGAGGCCCAGGGAGGGCCGAGCCCTCCCTTGAAACCCATCCCTCCTCGTTGCCGGCATCCCGCGCCTGTGCTACAATCTTAGCAGCACGGGGACGTGGCGAAATGGCAGACGCGCAAGTCTTAGGAACTTGTGGAGCGATCCGTGAGGGTTCGAGTCCCTCCGTCCCCACCACAGTGAACATGTGACAACTCGCACAGCTCACCCATTATCGTGCGGTGGTGATGAGGGGCTTTTTACCTCTCTCAGAAGCGAAAAACCCCTCTTCGTAGCACCCCAGAAGTACCCTTGACGCAGCCCCCCCGCGGGTCTATAATGATCGCAACGGGTTAAGCAACGGCCCCGGTCGAGGTTCTACTCAGGGCAAAGGCGCACATCTATGCGAGTGTCAAAGCCAGCAGAATATCGACCGGTCGAGGGCGGCGCAGGGTAGTCTGATCCTGCTGCCGCCCTTGTCGCTTTCTAGGAGCCCACGAGTCAGCGGTTCTCAAGACAATGACGCAGGCGCCGACGCGGATATGGCTGCGTCGCACCACCTGCTCCCCCTAACCAGTGAGGAGGCGCACCATGCACTCGGATCTGATCGGCAAGATCGAGAAAGCCCGTCGCTACGCGGAGGAGCCCGAGCGGATCAGCGTCGGCGAGCTGAAGGCCACCTTCCGCGGCGGCAATAACGACCACATCATCACCCTCGCGAACGACGAGTGGTCCTGCGACTGCGACTTCTTCCGCCTGCGCCACACCTGCGCGCACGTCATGGCGCTCCAGAAGATCCTGAGCCCGATGCTTACCGCCGAGGCCCGCGAGTTCAGCGGCGCCCACGCCGAGGCCCAGCTGGCCAGCGCTTCCTTGAGCTAATCTCCCACCACAAGGTGTGATAGCATACGGAGGGCGGGCGCACGCTCGCCCTTCTTTCATGCCCAGCGTCACAGCGGAGGAGAGGAGACATGGCGCTCGTCATCGCCCACCGCGGCGCGTCGGCCTACGCGCCCGAGAACACCATGGCCGCCTTCGAGCTCGCCGCCCGCCAGGGCGCCGACATGTGCGAGCTCGACGTCCAGCCCACCGCCGACGGCCAGCTCGCTGTCTTCCACGACGATACCACCGCCCGCTGGGACGGCCAGGACCGCCGTGCCGCCTCCTGCACCCTCGCCGAGCTCCAGGCCCTCGACATCGGCGGCGAGCGCGTCGCTACCCTCGCCGAGGTCTGCCACTTCGCCCGCGAGCGCGGCATGCGCCTCAATGTCGAGCTCAAGGGCGCCGGCTTCGGCGCCCAGGTCGCCCGCCTGCTGCGTGACACCCGCGCCGCTGAGCTGACCCTGATCTCGTCCTTCTGGCCCGACGCGCTGACCGAGATCGCCGCCGCCGACCCGTCCCTGCCGCGCGCCTACCTGATGTACTCCGGCTCCCCCCGCCAGGGCGACTCCTGGCCCATCTCCGCCCTACAGAGTGTGGACGCCCAGGCCTGGCACCCCGGCGCCGACATCCCCGGCCTGGAGCAGCTCCTCCCGCTCGTACGCCGCGACGGCTACCAGGTCAACGTCTGGACCGTGAACGACCCGGCGCTGATGCGGCGGCTAGTGGACCTCGGCGCGGATGGGATCATCACCGACAAGCCCGATGTGCTGCGTCAGGTGCTGGAGCTGAGGGGCTAGGGGAGAGCCCGCTCTTCCGCTGACGCGAAGAGATGCTGCCTTAGCCCGCTCCTCTGCCTGCTCCCCCACCCGCCCTGCCG
>JBDLTZ010000267.1:0-16092 GCA_039805565.1 Chloroflexota bacterium
CTGCCCAGCGAGCCCTGGATGCGGTCCACGATCCAGAGCGACAGCTCCAGCATGCGCTGGTCCGACACCTCGGTAGCGCCCGGCTGCGCCGCGACGCTCTGGGCGACCTGGGGCTGCTGGGCCGGCGAGGCAGGGGGAGGGGTGGCGGCGCGCACCTGGACCGCCGGCTGCGGTGGCGTAGCTGGGTTCGCAGGAGACGCCGCAGCGCCAGTACCAGCGGAGGGTGTGTCGTTGGGTGGCTGGGTGCCGCCAATACGCTTCAAAAGTGACATGCGACGTTCTCCTCACGTGAGCCCGGCCTGGGTTGAAGCTAACAGAGAGGGCCGGAACCTGAGATTGTACGACTCGGTCGTGCGGCTCTCGGACCGCGGTGGAGGGTCAGGCAAGCTTGACGAAGTAGGCGTCGTACGCACGGTCGATCAGCTCGCGCGACATCACCGGCGCAGCACCGCGATACTTGGCTTCGTCCAGCAGCTGGTCGCAGATATCACGCGGGTGGCAGGAGCGTAGGTCGCGGCCATCACGCTTGTAGCGCTCCATGATCAGGTACCGCAGCCCCTCGTCGTTGTACTGCACGCCCTTGGCCTTCGCCACGCGGCGGAAGATCTCGCGGTACTCGTCCGGAGCCGGGTTGGGCACCTCGATCTTGTGGCGAATACGGCGCAGGAACGCGTCGTCTACGAGATCCTGGGGCGAGAGGTTGGTCGAGAAGACGATCAGCACATCGAACGGAACCTGGATCTTCTTGCCGGTCTGGAGGGCGAGGTAATCGATCTTCTTCTCGAGCGGGACGATCCAGCGGTTGAGCAGGTCCTGAGGCCGGCACTTCTGGCGACCGAAGTCGTCGATCAGGAACAAGCCACCGTTGGCCTTCATCTGGTAGGGCGCCTCGTAAACCTTTGAGATCGGGTCGAAGATCAGCTCGAGCTGGTCCATGATGAGCTCGCCACCGACCACCACCTGGGGTCGCTTACAGACCACCCAGCGCCGGTCCGGCTGAGGTGGCAGGGGGAGCGGCTTCCCATCGTAGCCAATGCGCTGCTCCGGCTCGGAGTTGGTCGGGACAGGCACAGTCTTGTGGTTGAGGGGGTCGAACACTTTAATGATCTGGCCGTCCACCTCCACCGCATACGGGATCAGCACATACCCGCCGAGCATGTTCGAGATTCCCTCGGCGATCGTCGTCTTGCCATTGCCAGGCGGGCCGTAGAGGAACAGCGACCGAGCGGAGTTGGCGGCCGGGCCGATTTTGTCCAGCATGCGCTCGTTGACGACCAAATGGCTGAAGGCATCGCGCACGGTCTGGGTGTCCACCACCAGCTCACCTACCGCCTGCCGCCGCACCATTTCGATGTAGACGTCGAGCGGGACGGGGGCAGGGCCGGCGTACTGCGAGCGCGAGATAACCTCGTGAATCTTGATGCGACCCTTGCCGGCAATGGTGTACTGGAACGAGCGCTCACCGAACCCACCCTGGGAGCCGATGATATCGACATACTCCTCGAGTTTGAGGAACTCGAGCACCTTATCCAGCACGCCGAAGAACGGCAGCCGGCTGACGTCGGCGATCTGTTGGGCGGTGATGTTGCCGTGGAAGTACACGACCTTCAGCACCAAGTCGTTCAGAAAGCCCATTGTCAGGCCAGACTCGACGATTGAGGTGGGCTCGGGCGGGATCTGGGGGAGCTGATTGCCAGGGGTAGCTCCGGCGGAAGGGGTTGCGAAGGGAGAGGAAGGGTGCTGCTCGGCACCACTGTGGCTTTGCTGCGCCCTGGCTGCTTCAGCGGCGGAGAACTCGCGCGACAGAAAGCTCATAGCTCCTCCTCGGTGTGCGCGCTGAGCCAGGGGACGGGCCGCGAGTCGGCGATCGCCTCCGTGGGGCTGAGCGAGTCAATGTGGGCGTAGGCCGCGAGCACGAAGCCCGCGTGGTACAGCTGCTCCTCGGTTGCAGTATTGTAGATACGGGCATCCGTGAGCGGCAGGAAGCGCGACTCTGTCTCGTTGAGCTCGTCGCGCAGACGGCGGTCGGGCCGCACGTACATGAACCCGGCAACGGTCAGGCGATCAGCGCTAGCGAGCACCGGCAGGGCATCTTTGGCGACACGGCGCGAAAAGAACTTACCTTTCTCATCAACGCGCAGTCCGATATCACTGGTGATCAAAGAGTTCTCGTGGTCCGGAGCGGCCGCCTGCCACGGGGTAGGGCGGATCTCGGCGAGCGCTTCGAGATCGGTGATCAGCACGATAGAGGTGTAAGCGACCATGAGCAGATCCGAGCGGTAGAGCAGGGTCTCATCGGTGGCGCGGAAGACCTGCGCGCCAGTGATAGGCAGAAACGGGGCTGTATCGGCGTTGAGCTCATCGGTCAGACGATTACCCGGCCGGACATAGATCGAACCAACGATCACCTGGTCGCGGGTACGCACAAATGCATCGATCGCATCCTTAGCGACTCGCGGCGTGAAGTACTTTCCTCGTTCGTCAACCCGCACTTCCATAGAGGCTCCTCCATTGCGCCGGCGACGGACCCACCGGAGCGTAAGCGAGCGCGGCGTGCCGGGCACGTCCAGCAAAAAGCCGAGCGTCTTCACGACGCCCGGCCCAAGTATAGGCGGCGCGGCGGCCGCTTGGCAATAGTACGGGGGAGCTAACCGACCATAGGCAATCGGCTTACTCCTCGTTGATATCTTCTTCCTCTCCAATATCCTGCTCGATATCGTCGAGGCCGAGCTCCTCCTCCTCGCCGCTGAAGACCTCCTCCTCGGCCTCCTCGCGGTCGTCGGCGGTATCCTCCTCCTCGAGCATATCCTCGCCGAACTCGTCGTACTGGGCGCCGGCGAGGTAGCCGCGCATCGCGCCCTCGCTGAGCTTGCCGGGGAACGAGACGCGGCCGCGCTGGCTCGGGTCCTGGTAGATCTCCCGGATGAGGATGCGGATCTGGTGGCCGTGCATCTGCGCGATGGCGGCGGCGTAACGGTTGCCGCCGGCCATCAGCTCGCTGAGGCGCTGGGCCAGCTTGGGCTCGATGCGGCCGATCTGGTTGCCGTCCACATCGTAGACCAGAACGTTGCGGCCATCGAGGCGCAGCTCGACCTTCTCGCCGGTGACAATCGCGCCGAGTGAGGGTCCGCGCGGCACATCGATCAGCGTCGTGAGCGCCGTCTTGCCTGTCTCGGTGATGAAGAGGCGCAAGTCGACGAGCTGACGCCCGGTCTTGGAGGGAGCCGAGGCGACAGCCGAGCGGGCGATGAGGTCCTCGATGCGCTCCAGGTTCTTGCGGGCGATCGGGTTGTTGGGCGTGTGCTTCAGCGCCTTCTGGTAGGCGTCGCGGGCCTCAGCAAGCTGGCTGAGCTCGAAATACGCCTTGCCCAGCCGGTTGAACGTATCGGTGTCCTCCTCGAGCGAGAGCAGCTGGAGGTTGATATCAACCGCCTCCTGCCAGCGGTTGCGTGCCGCGAAGTCGACCGCCTGCGACTGGAGGCGGCGGCGGAGGCGCAGCTTTTCGTCCTGCTTGGTCAAGGGGCACTCCTTAGACAGAATATTAGAGTCCTGGGCACATACCAGGGTTATTGATGCATGTGACGAGCGCGAGCAGGGCCACGCCATTGTTCATGGCGTGGGCGATGATGGCCGGGATCAGGCTGCCGGTGCGGTTCACAACCCAGGCGAGGGCCAGTCCCAAGAGCATCGTTGGGATGATGAGGGCGACGACGCCCTCGGTGGCGGCCAGGGAGTGCGCGACGCCGAACACCGCAGAGCTCAGCAGGTAGGCGCCCACGAGGCCCCAGCGGGCATCGGCAAACATGCGGCGGAGCGTGTGGAACACGTAGCCGCGGAAAAGCACTTCCTCCCCGATTGGGACGATCACCGCGGCGCCGAGCATGAACAGCGCCTGGCCGAGGTAGTCCCCGGCGAAGAGGGGGTACTGGTCAGCCTGATTCTGGCGGATCCCGGCTGAGGCAAACAGAGCGCCGATAACAGCGTTGCCTACCAGCAGCAAGACCCCGAGCCCGAGGCCGATGAGCGTCAGGCGTAGCGGCCGGGGCGCCTGGAGCCCTATCGAAGCGAGCGGCTCGCGGCGGATCAGGCGGGTGCGCACCAATGGGACGCCGATGAAGATGATGTTCTGGACGATCAGTACCAGCAGAATGCCATCGACGCCGATGAGGCGCAGTTGGTCGGCGCGGCTCAGGCCCGCCACCTCGCCGGGCGAAAGACCCTGCTGCATCACGCGAAACGCGACGATCAGCGCCACGAGGCCAAGCGCCGTAGCCAGCAGCGCGGCCACGACGATCAGCAGATCAAGCAGCAACACGGCGGCGAGGCGGCTCGGACGTAGGGCGGGCGGAGATGCTGATGGGGTGTACTGCTGATCGTACTGTGCCATCAGGCCGGCGTCCCCTCGCCCACAAGGGTGCCCTGGAGCGACCACGGACTTGTCTGCGTGATGTGGACGCGCGCCAGGCGACCAGCCCAGCTCTGTGAGTCGGCGAAGAAGACGAGCTTGTTGCCGGGGGTGCGGCCGCGCCACTTCCCGCGGTACTCGCCCTCGACGAGGACCTCGACCGTCTCACCGAGGTGGCGGGCACTGCGCTCGGTGGCGATCGTCTCCTGGAGTCGATCGAGCTCGACGCGGCGGGCCTGCTTCTCGCCCTCAGGCACAGCCTGGGCCGGGTCGGCCTCCATCTCACCGGCGCGGGTACCGGGGCGGGCAGAGTAAGCGGCAATGTGGACCTTATCGAAGCGGATCTCCTCGAGCAGCGCCTTGGTGCCCTCGAAGCGCTCACGAGTCTCGCCGGGGTGGCCGACGATAATATCGGTGGTAAGCGAGATATCCGGGATGGCGGCGCGGATCTTCTCGATCAGGGCGCGGTAGCGAGCTATAGTGTAGCCGCGGCGCATGATCTTGAGCAGGGCGTCGTCGCCGGCCTGCACGGGCAGGTTGATCTCCGGCATACAGCGCGGGAGCTCGGCCACGGCGGCGATCAGGCGGTCCGTCATCCAGGCGGGGTGGGAAGTCAGGAAGCGCAGGCGGTAGAGCCCGGGCACCTCGTGGACGGCGCGCAGCAAGTCGGACAGGTCGGGGCGGCCGGGGAGGTCGTGCCCCCACGAGTCCACGATCTGGCCGAGGAGGGTGATCTCACGGGCGCCGCGGGCGACGATGCGGCGGCACTCCTCGACGATCTCCTCGAGCGGGCGGGACCGCTCACGGCCGCGCCGCAGTGGGATAACGCAGAAGGCGCAGCTCATGTTGCAGCCGTACTGGATCGGCACGTGCACCGAGACCGGCGTGTTGGCCGTATCAGCGACGGGCAGGGCAGGCTCATCGAGCTGATAGATCGGGTTAGGCGCGAGCGAGAGCACTTCGTCCACCGCCGAGGGCGAGACAAAGTGGTCGACGACCGGCAGGCGCTCACGGAAGATCGACTGGTTATTCGGGCCGACCATGCAGCCCCACAGGACGATCGTTGTATCCGGCAGCGCCTTTTTTACGCGCTGAAGCTCACCGAGCTTGCCGAGGATACGCTCCTCGGCGGAGAAGCGCACGCTGCAGGAGTTGAGAACGATAAAGCTGGCATCCTCCGGGCGCTCGGCGGGGGCGTACCCCACGCCCTGGAGCGCAGACTCGAGGCGCTCGGAGTCGGAGATATTCATCTGGCAGCCGACTGTCCAGACGTAGTATCTGCGGTCCCGCGGCGTGGTATCACGGGAGGTGCGCGCGGCGAGGGCGCGTACTTCGTTCGGGGTGATCAGCGTGACAATTTCGCTCATTGCTCTCTATCGTATTTCTGTGGCGGATTCGACACAGTAGAGCGAAATTATACCCGATAACAGGGGCTACCGCAAACGCAGCAGCAGACGGTAGAGCCTCAGCCCTACCGTCTGCCACATACAGAGGTTGACTTTACCAGACGATGATCGGCAGATCGTTCGCGACGCTCTGGTCGGCGGCGGTGCGGAGGACACGCAGGCAGCGGATCGCGGCGTGGTCGGCGGGGACGCCGGCCTGCTGCAGCTGGCCTTCAAGCTCAACGAGCTCGCGCTGCAGGCCGATCGATGAGCCGAAGCTGACGACCGACTCGCTGTCGGCGTCCTCCTCTTCCTCCTCCTCGGCCTCCTCATCGCCCTGGTCGAACTCCACCCAGATCGGCTCGGCGAAGTCGGACGGGAGGTAGTAGCCGCCATCGGCCTGGTGGTTGATCAGGTGCGGGTAGCGGGTCGTCTGCTCGCCCTGCCAGATACCGGCCAGCAGCGGATCGGGCTCGTCATCGAGGGAGACGCCACCCGCTACAATCTCGCCGATAGCCTTCCCCTGCTCCAGGTACGCCGCCATCAGACGCAGCGCGTAGAGATCGCTGAAGCGCTCGATGCCACCCTCCCAGATCTCGACGCCCGGGCGCGAGAGGAGATCGACCTCGACGCCCTCCTCACGCAGCAGGTCCTGGATATCGGAGAGCCACTCGCGCTCCTCATCATACAGCTCGCGGTCCTCTTCAGGACGAGTTGTGAACATCGAGCCGACCAGGAGGTCGAGCTCAGTCATGCCTGTGGCCTCAGCCATTGTGTGCTCCTTACCGGGGAGGGAGGCGGCGCGGTACGCACCTCCGCCGCTTGTACCCCGCGAGGTGTCCCTCTGATCTCGAAACGTGTTGTGTCACACGATGTCGGCACGAAGTATACCACGGATACAGCACTGCCACGCGGGCCTACGCCGGCTTGACGCCAACATAGCGCGGCGGTAGAATCAGCCAACAGTTGAGCGGAGGGAGTGGAGACGCGATGCGGTTGGAGCGGCGGAGGCTGCTGCCATGGGTGCTCCTCGGCACGACAGTGCTGTGTCTCTGGTGCAGCTTCATCAGCGCCGTAGGGGGGTGGCTGGCAGGGAGCGACATTGCCGGGCGCGAGGCGCGGGCGCGCTTCTCTGCGACAGCCGAGGCGGCGGGGGAAGCGCTGCCAGAGCTCGGCGTCCTGGTGACACGCCTGGACCGGGCAGGGCCGGCGGCGCTCGCGGGCGTGGAGCGGGGCGATCTCATTGTTGCCCTCAACGGCTCGTACATCCAGGATGCCCGTGACCTCCGCGACCAGCTGGCGCCGTACCGCGAGGGTGAGACAGTGCGGCTGACGCTGCTGCGCGAGCAGGGCGAGGAGATCGTATCGGTCGAGCTGGGTGCTTTCCCGGGAGATACCCGCCGGCCATACCTCGGCGTCTACTACACAGCGCGCGGCGAGGAGCCAGCGGACTTGTAGAGCGCTGAGTGCTGAGGCTTGAGACTTGCGTTTTGAGGCTTGATTCTTGAGGCTTGATTCTTGAGCTATGAGTAGCAAGTGATGACGACGCCGGCGCAGCCACAGATGCCCACGGCCGAACCAGTGAGGAGCAAGGGCGAGGGAGCCAGCCGGCGGCCTGCGCTGCTGCTCGCGGCTGCGGCGGGCCTCTGTTGGGCGGGTAGTCTGACGCTTCTTGCGCTCGGGGCGGTGGGACCGCTGCAGCCGATCACGGCTCCAGAGCGGCTGATCTTCTCTGTGCTGGCTCTTGGCGCGGGGCTGCTGACCTTCGTGCCGATCCAGCGGCAGCTCCAGGTTCCGGGGCTGGCGCTGGAGGGAACAGCCGGAACCTTTCTGCTGCTGTACACCCTGACCTTCGTACCGGCGCCTACCGGCTGGCTACTCTCGCCGCCAGACGCGCCGGTGTACGCTTTGCTGGCGGCGGCGACCTTCTGGTGTGTGTCGGCGCTGGCCACTTGGCCCGCGCACGCCGCGGGGCCGCGCATCTTCCGGCAGCGCGCCCGCCAGTACGACCTGCGCCGCGCGCGGAGGCAGGCGCACGAGATCGGCGCGCTGGCGGCGCTATGCATCGGGCTGGCCGGGCTGCGCGTACTGACTCTGTTTGGTGTCGGCCTCCTCATCCTCATCTTGATCGTCACCGAGCTGCTCTTCCTATCGTTTGTAGAGACCGAGACCTAGCGGGAAAACAATGATACGCATCACAATCATCGGCATGGGCCTGATCGGCACCTCGCTGGGCATGGCGCTGCGCTCGGCCGACGAGGCCACCGCGCCGCTCGGCCCGATCACCGTCACGGGGTATGACTCCGACGCGCGCAACACCTCGGAGGCGCGCGGCCGGCTGGCGATCGACCGCGAGGCGCGCAACCTGGGCGAGGCGCTGCGCGACGCCAACCTCGTGGTGCTGGCCGTACCGGTGCAGGCGGTGCGCGAGGTCTTCCGCTCGATCGCCCCGCTGCTGACGCCGGGCGTCGTCGTGACAGACATGGCCAGCACCAAGGCCGAGGTGCTGGGCTGGGCGCGCGAGCTGCTCCCCGCGACGATCGACTTTGTGGGGGGACACCCGATGGCAGGCCGCGAGAAGTCGGGGCCGGGAGCGGCTTCCCCGGACCTGTTCCGGGATGCGATCTACTGCCTGGCCCCCACCGTCACGGTACGCCCGCAGGCGCTCGAGCTTGTGGAGGCGATGGTGCGGCAGGTGGGCGCCAAGATATACTTCATCGACGCGACCGAGCACGACGCGTATGTGGCCGGCGTCTCGCACCTGCCGTTCATGCTCTCCGCAGCACTCGTGGAGTCTGTGAGCCGCAGCCCGGCGTGGAAGGAGATGCAGCCCCTGGCGGCCAGCGGCTTCCGCGACATGACGCGGCTGGCGGCGGGGGATGTGGTGATGCACCGCGACATCGCGCTGACGAACCGCGAGGCGCTGATACGATGGCTGGACGAGGCGGCTCGCATCCTGCTTGAGGTGCGGGAACAGCTCGCGGAGGGGGACGAGGGGGCGATAGAGGCGTTCTTCAAGCGGGCGCACGAGACCCGCGAGGAGTGGCTCGCCTCGCGCCCGGGCGTGCGACCGGGTGAAGATGATTACACCAACCCGATCGGGGGGAGCGTCGAGGGGCCGAACCTCTTTGGGCGCTTCGGCAAGCCGCGCGACCGAAAGCGGTAGCTGGGTAACGGTTCGCCAATCGGTGATTGGCGAACTATAACCACGCATCACAGCCGGTAGGATATGATGCGGAGGTAGAGAGTCATCACTGGAAGGAGGTCCTCTGTGGAGCGAAAGGTACGCGTACTAGTCGCTAAGCCAGGCCTAGATGGGCACGACCGAGGTGCGAAGGTGATCGCGCGGGCCCTGCGTGACGCCGGCATGGAGGTCGTGTACACCGGCCTGCAGCAGACGCCGCAGATGATCGTCGAGGCTGCGCTCCAGGAAGACGTGGACGTGATCGGTCTCTCGATTCTCTCCGGCGCCCATATGACCCTGCTGCCGAAGATCACGACCCTGCTACGCGAGCAAGGGATGGACGACGTGCTGGTGATCGCTGGCGGCATCATCTCGGACGACGACGCGCGGGCGCTGAAGGAGCAACACGGCATTGCTGCGGTGTACGGCCCCGGCACCTCAACGCAGGACATCGTCCAGTTCATCCGCGAGCGCGCCGGACTGAAAGCGTCATAAGTAGTACCACGTTGACACTCGTACAAGACCTTCTCGCAGGGAGCCGGCGCGCCCTTGCGCGCGGCATCACTCTGGCCGAAACCGGCGGACCCGAGGCGCGGGACCTGCTCCGCGCCGCCTACCCTCACACCGGCCGCGCGCACATCGTCGGTGTGACCGGCGCACCCGGCGCCGGGAAGTCCACGCTGGTAAGCACCCTGGCAGCCGAGTGGCGCCGGCGCGCGCGCAGCGTGGGCATCGTCGCGGTGGACCCCACATCACCATTCACTGGCGGCGCCATCCTCGGCGACCGCATCCGCATGCAGTCTCATGGCGGGGACCCGGGCGTCTTCATCCGCAGCATGGCGAGCCGGGGGCGCGTGGGTGGGATCGCGCGCGCGACGGGAGACGCGGTGGCGCTGCTGGACGCGGCCGGCTTCGAGGTGGTGATCGTCGAGACGGTAGGGGCCGGGCAAGGTGAGGTGGAGATCGCCAGCGCCGCCCACACCACGCTGGTGATCGAAGTCCCCGGCATGGGGGATGACGTGCAAGCGATCAAGGCTGGCATCCTGGAGATCGCCGATGTGTTCGTGGTGAACAAGGCCGACCGCGACGGCGCTGACGCGACGGTGAAGCAGCTGCGGGCGATGCTTCACCTGGGCGAGGCGGCGCAGGACGGTTGGACGCCTCCGGTACTGAAAGCGGTGGCCATGCGCGGCGAGGGCATCGCTGAGGTGGTTGACCAGACCGAGCGCCACCTGCGGCATCTGCGCGAGAGCGGGCGCCTGGTGGAGCGTGTGCAGGCCAGGGCCGCGGCCGAGCTACGGCAGGCGATCCAGGAGGCGGCGCTTGAGTACGCGCGAGCGCGGGCCGCAGGATCAGCTTGGGATGCACTGGCGGCGCGGATCGCCGCACGCGAGATCGACCCCTACACCGCGGCGGCGCAACTGCTCACGAATATGTAATCGAACTTCCTGCTGTGGTAGCCCTCCTCAAGAATCTGTAATCCACTACTGTCTCAACTTCTGCTATACTATCGACGATCGAACATCGACGTTCGGCCGATACAGCAGTCCTACCGCGTGTGCGAAGGCATTCCCCAGGCAACGCCGCCAAAGCCTTGCAATGCGCTGATCCAGCTCTTCGAGCCTTGCAGGATTGCCAGGCGTCTCTCTACCTAGCTACAGAACGCCTATCTCTTGACAGGACCAACGGGGCCTACTCCGCCTGCACACTCCGTGCTATAACAGGCGTTGCTTATTTATGCCCACCGCGGGTGGCAGGCACCCACGCACCGCGGACAACGTTCTCCGAGGAGGTTACGAGGACCGATGCAACCTGCGAGCATGAAGAATCATATCTCTGACCTGCTGAACCACCCCAAGGTGCTGGAGACCCAGACTCACATCCACCATAGCATCGCCAAGCACGATCATCTCATGCGCTCTGTGAAGTATTCGTACCGCTTCGCGCGCCTGCTGCGGGCCGACCAGCGGGTGTGCGTACGAGCGGCGCTGATCCATGATATCGACTCGCGCAAGGGCACGCTCACGACCCACGGCCGAATCGCGGCGGACTGGGCAGCGCGGGAGGGAGAGCCGCCCGAGGTGTGCGAGGCGATTGTCAGCCACATGTATCCCTTCGGGCCGGCGCCGCGAACGCGCGAGGCGTGGGTGCTGGTACTGGCGGACAAGGCGGCGACGCTGGGCGACCTGAAGCAATTCGTCCGGGGGCTGCTCGACGGCTCGAGCCTGGAGCGGCGGCGGCGGCTGCGGGCGAGCGACCCGTTCTACCGCACCAAACCGCGCTCGTTCCTGCGCAGGCTTGCGCTTCGGGTGGGTGAGCGCGCAGAGTAGCTCCTGATGAGAGACAGCCTGGAGGCGCACGTGGGGCACAGGCCCTGGCGTGCGCCTTGGTATATTATGTCGCCCTCGCATCCACAGGCCCGCTATGCATCGCCACGACCTCGGCGTAGGCCTGCGCCGGCGGCACCCCCCCGAGCCGCTTATAGGCATAGACAAACAGGTCGCGCGCGATGGCGGCGGCCGGCGGCGCCAGAATAATCCCCAGCAGTCCGAACAGGTAGCCCATTGCGAGCATCAGCACGGTGAGCACCGCCGGGTGGATGCCCACGCTGTTGCCGATGATGCGCGGCACAAGCAGGCTGTTCTCGAGCTGCTGCACCGCGAAGTAGAGCAGAGCGATGGCCAGGCCGGTTCCGGGGGAGACGGCCAACCCCAGCAAGATAGCCGGGATGGCGCCGATCGTGGGGCCGAGCACCGGGATGAACTCGGTGATACCAGCGATAAGCGCCAGCACCAGCACATAGTCCCCGATCTGGAAGCCGAAGAACTGAAGGACTGTGAGCCCGATCCCTACTGCAGCTCCTACCGCCAGGCAGAGAATGAGCTGGCCACGGACATAGGAGCCGAGCACGCGGTCGAAGGCCGACCAGACATTCCAGAAGTCCGGCCGGATGGCAGGGTGGAGCATCTGGTCCACCGCCGCGTGTCCCTTGCGAGTGTCCTTCAGCACGTAGAAGAGCCAGAAGGGGAGGGCGATGAAGCCAAGCAGGAAGGTTACCGTGTTGAGCAGCTGCACCACGCGGTTCAGCAGGAACGTGCCAGCGCGCTGGAGGTAGGTTGCGACGTTGGCCTGAGCCGTCTGCGTGATGTTGGCCACGGCTTCGTCGACCGGCTCCTTGATCGACGCCGGCACGACCTGCTGGTACTGGCGCAGCAGGTCGGCGCCGATCTGCTGGAGGCGCTCCATCGAGGGGATGCTGGCGAGCAGGCGCTCGATCTGCGTGACGATCAGCGGGATGAGGTAGGCAAACGAGGCGACGAGCAGCAAAACGCCAAAGACGTACACCAGGAGGATCGCCAGCGGACGCGGCATCATCCGCTCGAAGGCGTTGACAAACGGCAGCATCAGGTAGGCGAGCACCAGGCCGAAGATGAACGGCGTGAGCGCCGCCTGGGCAGACCATAGGATCCAGCCGACGGTTCCGAGCGCAAGCACGACGAGCAGCCAGCGCGCGAGCTGGCCGGCCGAGGGGTAGGCGGGCTCAGTGGGTGCGGGTGGGGGGAGGACGGTCGCGGGCGGTAGCAATACTGGGCTGGAGGCCGCAGGCGGCTGATTTTCCAGCTGTGAGGGCGAAGGGGGAAGATGCTCCACAGCGACTCCTCGTGCATTACACGGAGCTTGGGCGGACGGGGGAATGCGCCGCTTGCCGGAAACCTCTGGGTACGAGCGCAGCAAGCAAAAGCTGTGCATGCGCGTTACACACCTTGCGCGGACCACACGCTCTATGATACACTCTTTCTGCACTCCACTGTACCTCATCGCAGCACCGATTCGTAACAGGAGCGTGTAAGGAGGGAGTCTATGCTCAAACTGAGGGGACGCACGGCGATCGTAGCGGGCGCAGTAGCGCTAGGGCTGACTGTAGCGGGCTGCGCATCGCAGTCGCAGATGACGCAGAGCCCGATGAACTTCGGTGTTGGCCCGGGAGGCATCCTGGTGCAGCAGCCGGCGGCTATGCCGGCGCTCAACCTAGAGAGCATCGAGCAGATGCAACCGGCCCTGCCGTCGTTCGGCACGAAGTCTGTGGAGCGGCTGGAGCGCACGAGCGACTCGTACCGCGTGAACCTCGATGCGGCCGAGACGGCGACGCAGGCACAGGGCGCCACGGCTGTCAAGATGGGCTGCGGAATGGACAAGTAGTCCCACAGGAAAGGCCTGGGGAGGGTGAACCTCCCCGGGCTTTTTGATTCGCTGTCGGTGTCGGTGTTGCCGGGCACGGCGTAGATGCCCCAGCCATCGTTTGCGAAGCACTATCCGGTTGATCATCATCGGCCGCACGAGTCACGGCGGCTACGAGGCGAAGATCATGCGGGTAAGCGGCATCGTGTCCTCCGTGCCCGCGCCCTCGTGGGGCTGCCGCGGCACGCCAGGTGCTTAGCACGGTGTGTGGTACGGGCCGAAGTCGGCCCGCCAGCGCATAACGCCCCGGGAGCCCCGCCACATGAGGTCACACTTCCATTCGGTCTGGTCGCTCCTGCTCGACGCGCTGCGTGAGTGCAGTGAGAACAAGGTCATGCGGCTGGCGGCGGCGCTGGCCTACTACGCCATGTTCTCGCTCGCCCCCCTGGTCATCGTCATCGTCGCCATCCTCGGCCTATCGATCGGGGAAGAGGCGGCCGAGAGCCGCGCCACCGGCCAGCTGCGCAGCATCGTCGGCGACACCGCCGCAAGCGCCGTGGGGCGCCTCCTGAGCAGCCACGACGCCCTTGGCGACGGCATCGGGACCACGCTGATCGGCGTGTTCGGGCTGCTCCTCGGCGGCTCCGCGCTCTTCAACCACCTGCGCGACTCGCTCAACACGATCTGGGAGATCGCACCGCGCCCGGACCGCGGCCTGCGCGGCATGGTGCTGGACCGCTTCATGGGGCTGGCGATGGTCCTATGCGTGGCCTTCATCGTGCTGCTCGGCTTCGGCCTCACCGTCGAGCTCTCATCGCTCGAGCCGCTG
The DNA here is from genome assembly GCA_039805565.1 of Chloroflexota bacterium. GTDB lineage: Bacteria > Chloroflexota > Chloroflexia > Chloroflexales > Roseiflexaceae > CALJIC01. The sequence goes on from JBDLTZ010000267.1 coordinate 13,983, forward strand.
CTCGCCGGCGCTTTCTCGGGGCAGGAGCGCTGGTACGCCCTGCGCGCCTTACAGCTGATCCTCTCAGGCGCCACAGCCACGCTGATCGTGGCGCTCACCTACCGCATCCTCCCGGACGCCCACATGGCCTGGCGCGACATCTGGGTAGGCGCGTCGGCAACGGCGGGGCTGCTCGTGCTGAGTCAGGCGCTGATCGGGCTGTACCTGCGCAGCCGCGAGAGCACAGCCTACGGCACGATCGGCGCGATGGTGATCGTGCTGGTGTGGGTGTACTACTCAGCGATGGTGTTCTTCTTCGGCGCGGAGCTCACCTGGGTCTACGCCAACCGTCACGGCTCGCGCATCCTCCCCGCCGACCACGCGGTGTCGCTCACCGCCGGCGACCGCGCGGCCCAGGGCATGCTACGCACGTCGGAGATCGCCGCAGTGACCCAGGGGAGGCCGGCCGCGCCGGAGGCCGAGCGAGAGGTTGGGAAGTGAGCGCCGTGGCAAGCTCCTTGCACAGCACATGTCGGGTCGATCTGCGTATCAAGGAGAGCAAAGCGATGGCGGAACTGATCGCGTTCGTTCGCCCGGGCGGGCAAGGGGGGAAGCACGAGCAGGAGTCGCTCCGCAGGATGTGCGAACAGCACCAGCTCACTGAGCTGGACGAGAGCTTCGCCCAGCAGCTCTGCGGCGCCCTGGGGGCGAGCGGGTCGCTAGCGCTGTTCATGGCCCACGACTCGACCGCCCGCGCCGAGCTCCAGCGCCTCGGCGGCACGGTGCTCACGGTGCACCTCCCGGAGGGAATCGGGATGCACGAGGCGGCGCTCGGCGGGTCCGGGAGCAGCAATCCGCAGATGGAGGGGCAGCGGCGGCGGGAGAGCGGCGGCGAGAGCACGAAGGACAGCGGCCAGTAGCACCCCCCCGCGTAACTCGTGCGAGTACACTGGGCGCGCAGCCGACACAACGGCGCGCGCCTTTCGATTCCCGCGCAGCCGTTCGCACACCAGGAGGCAGAGCCATGCAGATCGTACGAGGTCGGTACACCGGGGCAGGCGTCGAGCTGCTCGAGCCCGCGGAGGCGGCGCCGGACACCCACGTGCTGGTGCTGGTGCTCTCGGGCGAGCTGGAGCGCGCGGCGGCGCGCGTCGGACGCCAGGTGGGGGCCGCCCCTGGGCGCATCCCGGAGGAGCCGCCCGAGCCCAGGCCGCAGGGCGCGCGGCCACACACTGTGGCCGAGATCATGACCGAGCGGCTCGTCACCGTCCAGCCGCGCATGGCCGCGATCCGAGCCATGCACCTGATGGCGCATGAGGGTGTCACCAGCGTGCTGGTGGAGCCGGGCGCGGCAGGGGACTGGGGCATTATGACCATGCGCGACGTGCTGGACCGTATCGTCCGCACCAACCGCTCGGCGGACCAGGTGGCGGTGGGCGAGCTCGCCTCGCGGCCGCTGATCAGCGTGACTCCGGATACGACGCTCCAGGAGTGCAGCGCGCTGATGATCGAGCGCAAGGTGCGCCGCGTCGTGGTCACTTCTGGCGGGCGGCCGTCCGGGATCGTCAGCGAGACCGATATCTTCCGTGTGGTGGAGCAGCACGGCTGGGGCGATTAGCCCGCACGGGTCCTCCTCATCGCCGGCCACGCGGGCAATCACTATGCCAACTCTCCTACGCAGCCACCGCCGATCATCGCGCCGCCACATATCGCGGCGTGTGGTCGACGGCACATAGCTTGCCGAAAGGGGAGCCTGTCGTACGTTCGCACTGGCGGACATGTAATCGACACCGTAATGAGGGAGGACCCCGTATGCGGAAGACGGCTTTCGTTAGCATCGGCGCAGTGTTCGCGGTGGCTCTGTTGCTCGCACTCGCACCGGCGTTCAGCCTGCGGGCCGTGGCGGCGCCCAGTGACCAGACGACAGCGACAGCTACACCGACCACAACCACGGGCACCGACACCGGCACCGGCACCACCGGCGGCACCACCGGCACCGACACCACCGGCACCACCGGCACGGGCACCGGCACCACCGGCGGCACGGGCACCGGCACCACCGGCACCACCGGCGGCACGGGCACCGGCACCACCGGCACCACCGGCACCGACACCACCGGCACCACCGGCA
>JBDLTZ010000268.1:0-2867 GCA_039805565.1 Chloroflexota bacterium
CACGATCCTGCATGGTCGCCATGGCCGAGGTCTCATCGACCGCCGCCCACTGCACGCCCTGGCTGGGCAGCAGCGCCGTCGGGTACCAGGCACCCTCGGCAAACCAGCGCAGCAGCTCGCCCTGTGCCATCCCCGGCGTGCCGCGCTGCTCCGCCACAGTCGCCAGGCCAAACATCGACGCGTGCAGGATCCCCTCGCCGGCGATGTAGGCGTCGTGCACGCGCGCCGGCAGGCCAGGCATGACCGCGATGCGCGCCTCCCAATCGAAGCCCGGCCGTTGGGTGATCACGTGCTGGGTCGAGCTGAACGGCTTCCACTGCTGCTCAGTCAGGCTCGTATTGAAGGTACCGGTGTGCTCCAGGGTGACGGCTGTGACCATCGGCTGCCCGTCAGTCAGGGCAGCGCGAAAGTAGCGCTGCACCGGCGCCGGCAGACCGACCAGTTCATTCGTGCTGTAACGCTTCGGTTTGATCGGGAGCCGCGCCGCCTCCAGCGTGGCGTGCATCTGGTTCGTTTCCGACTGCCAGCGATATGACCCGTAGGCGAGCGCGGCAGTGATGCTGGCCGCCAGACCGAGGGTGAACCAAAGAATCTTCTTCCACATGGTGATCCTCTTGAATGACTGGACGTTCAATTACGTGCTGTTGCGACCGTCTCTTCGACGCGTATCATCGGCTCATCGCGTTGCTGCCGCATGAGGTACAGACCATACGACATGAACATGAAGGTGAGCACTACGCCAGCAATGGCGTTCCAGAAGGCTGGAACGGTATCCTTTCCGATAAAGCTCGTGAAGTCGATTAGCGCATGGGCGACGACCAGCGGCCAGATGACACCTTTCTTAAGCGCCACTGCGGCAAAGGCAAATCCAACGGCCAGGGCATACGAGACCTGAATCAGGATATTGGCACCGCTCTTGCCGGAAAGAAGATTCAGCGAGTGGGACAGGCCAAACAGGAGCGAGGTAATCATGGCCGCCTGCCAGAGTCCGCGTGCCTTCAGCGCGTTGAGCATCAGCCCGCGAAAGATGGCCTCTTCGGCGAAGCCAATCAGGAACGCGAGGGCCAGCAGTTGTGTGAAGAGCAACAGACCCGGTACCTTCAGCCCTACGCCGAGGTTGATCAGGACGGGGAGCAAGAGGGGCAGAAAGAAGAACAGGTCACGTGGGTGCGCAGGTCGCGTGAAGCCGACCGCACGCCACCATCCCAGCGCGCTCAGGGCGCCGATGACGAGCACACTCAGGGTACTGTTGGCAATCCCAGTGATGGCCTGATTGGAGAGCTGAGCGATATAGCTGGCTGAAATAGGTCTGGTCGGTGTTGGCAGGACAGGTGTCAAGTGTTATGCTGAAGCGACCTTGGTAACGAAAGGCCGCTCCGATGCGCGAGAAGCTGTAGTGCACCCTTCGGGCTGGAGACGAGAACGGCACCGACAACCAAGAGCTGTCAGATGAACCGATGGACGGTGATGTCGACCGGGAGTCTTCTCGATGTGCCCGCTTCCACAGGCTCAGCTGAGCTGTAGGAGCACCGTCTCTTGCTGCTGCGCCTCCCACGCAGCCTCAAACTCGGAGGGCGGAAGATAGCCCAGTGACGAGTGCACGCGCTTGTGCATGTAGACGTCGTCCAAGAAGTGGGCGATGCGTGAGCGCGCCTCACTGAGATCGCGATACTCGTACAGGTCGACTTCTTCCTCCTTCAGGGTTCGCATCATCCGTTCAGCGAACGCGTTCTCGGTCGGCCGGCCGCGAGCAGCCATACTGATCTGAACACCAGCTGCTTGCAGCCGCTCGACGTAGACGGTTGCAGCGTACTGAACGCCTTGGTCTGAGTGATGAATGTTCGGCTGCCGTCCCTCCAGCGCGCGCTCGAGCGCCGTCACTGTCAGGGTCGCGCTCAGGTCTCGCCCAAGCTCCCAGCCGCGAATGCTGCGCGTGAAGATGTCGAGCACCACGGCCAGATAGATGAACTCATCACGCAGCCGGATGTAGGTCAGATCGGCACACCACACTTGGTCCGGTCGAACGATGTCCAGCCCGCGTAGCAGGTTCGGATAGCGCCCGTAGTGATGCGAGCTGTCGGTGGTGCGGCAGTAGCGCTTGACCGCGACGAGCAGGTTCTCTTCGCGCATCACACGCAGCACACGCTTGTGATTGACGACCCAGCCGCGCCGACGGAGTTCAGCCGTCACGCGCCGATAGCCATAGCGCGGATACTCGGCCGCGATCGCCTCAATCGCGCTGCGCAACGCCAGGTCGTCGCGGGGCTCCGGCTGGTAGTAGAACGAGCTCGGCGCGAGATCGACAACATCGCAGAGCAACTGAACCGGGAAGCTGTCGCGCAGGTCGGTCACGAGCTGCCGCCGCTGCGCGACCGAGAGCGGAGCAGACTGGAGACTTTTTTTGCGGCGGAGAGCTCCAGGGTCAGCTGGCCGACCAAGCGCTCGAGCTCGGCGATGCGGGTCTCGTCGGACGACTGCTGTCGAGGCGTCTTGAAGAGCTCAGGGGCGCGCTCGATGAACTCGGTCCGCCAGCGCGAGAGCAGATCCTGGGCGATGTTGTGCTCGCGGCAGAGCTGGGCCGCGGTCTTCTCGCCCTTGAGCGCTTCAAGGACGATCTTGGCCTTGAGTTCGGCGTCGTAGGTCTTCTTTGGCATGCCCCCTCCTGTGCGGAATCAGTTTACACGACTTGGTTCCGCTCGTCTCCAGGATTTGGGGTGCATTACAGTCTACTTCCTGGATGCCGTCTATCTGCTCCACGCGGCCGTTCCGAGCCGCGGCTGGATCAAGCGCAAGACGACGGTGACGCTCAAGACCAACTCTGGCAGGAATCGCCTCAACATCATTGGGGCCTATTCCCCCGACGACCA
>JBDLTZ010000269.1:0-5726 GCA_039805565.1 Chloroflexota bacterium
GACCTGCGGAGTGCGCTGGGGGCGCTGCTGAACGGCGGGGCCGACACACTAGCGGTGCTGGACGAGGGCGGCGTGGAGGTGGCGCGGCTCGGCTTCGAGGAGATCCGCGGCGCCGTGTCGCCCGAGCGGCTGAGCCCCCTAGCTGCCGTGGGCACTGGTCTTGCTGGAACCCGCGCGTCCGGTCATTCGCTAACCTAGAAATAAGGACGCGGCGATCAACCAGGGGATGCAGACCGCGCTCGAGACGATCAAGTCCACGGTCGAGGGGCGCGGCCGGTCGCGCGCCGCGCGGGCGTAGCGCGGGCGTCAGAGGCTCGGAGGGCGACCCTCTCCAAGCATTGCCTTGCAGAGCCGAAGGCCCCGAACCTCGTGAGGGATGGGGAGGGCGCAGCCCTCCCTCAACAGTATGACCTACCTGCTGAGTAATCCGGATGCTGTCTGGCGGCGCTTCGTCGAGCACCTGGCGCTCACCGCCACAGCCCTGGCGCTCGCGCTGCTGATCGCGCTCCCGCTGGGCCTGCTGATCGCCCGCATACCGCGGCTGCGCGGGGTGGTGCTCGGCGTGCTGGGCGTGGTGTACACCATCCCCAGCCTCTCGCTGTTCGTGCTGCTCATCCCGCTGATGGGCCTGGGCTTCTGGCCGGCGGTCACGGCGCTGGTGGCCTACGCCCAGATCGTGCTGGTGCGTAACGTCCTGCTGGGCCTCACGGGTGTTGAGCCGGCGGTGGTCGAGGCGGCGCGCGGCATGGGCATGAGCAGCTGGCAGCGCCTCACACGGGTCGAGCTGCCGCTGGCGCTGCCGCTGATCACGGCGGGCGTGCGCGTCGCGACCCTCTCGATTATTGGGATCGGCACGATCGCGGCCTACATCAACGCCGGGGGCCTCGGGCGGCTGCTGTTTGAGGGGGTCACCACCGGCAACCCGCAGAAGATCGTCGCCGGCGCGCTGGCCGTCTCGGCGCTGGCCGTGGGCGCGAACCTGCTGCTGTGGCTGGCCGAGCGGCGCGCGATGCGGGCGGCGTACGGTGGCTAGCTACTGTACCGTCAGGTTCCCCAGCTTCGGCACGGCCGCCACCCACACCTGGCCCTGGTTCATCTGTACCTCACCGCCGTCGGCGTAGAAGAAGCGCAGCGGCGCCTCGGCCGTCTCCTTACGCCAGGTCACATCGCGCGCCAGGCCGTCCTGGAACAGCACCCCCGGCCCTGAGCCCACCACATCCTGCTCGATGCGCCCCTTGGTGTCGCCGGCGATCTTGCGCTCCTGCACCTCGATCACCACCACGTTCCTCGCGCTGAGCTGCTGGCCCGTGGCGCCGTCCACCGCCGCCTTGCCGCGCCGCAGCCGCAGGTAGCTGTTGCTGGCCGGGTCGTACGTCCAGCCGGCGCTGTCCTGTTTGTAGAGGAAGTAGTAGGTCAGCGACTGCCCGGCCGGGCGCTGCTCGGGCGGGGCCTCGGGCTTGAGCACGAAGCCGAGCTCAGGGTTGGCGTACTCCACGGTGCCGAGCTTCTCGGCTGCCTGCTGGAGCACTGCGGTGCTTGTGAACAGGTTGTGCGGGGCCGAGCGGCGCTTGCTGCGCGTGAAGTAGCTCCCGCCGCCGCGGTGCAGCGCATCGAGGTTCACGAGCCGGTCGGTGCTCTCTGCCAGCTTGAGGCCCTGCGGCGAGCCGCCGGCGTGCGCGTAGATGCCCTGGTACCCCATCGCCCACTGGACGAAGTACAGCCGCGCGCTGCGCACCGGGCCGATCTGGGCGGCCTCAGGGCTCACGCCGGGGGCGTAGACTGCCATGAAGCGCGTGATGCCGAACTCCGCCAGCGCCTCGTACACCACCGCCGCCTTGTCCAGCCCGATCTGCGGGTAGGCGCGCGGGTGGTTGTCGATCATGACCACGAACGGTCGCCGGGTGACGGTGCCGCGCTCGATTGTGGGCGCGGGGGCGGCGGGCGCGGCGTGGGCGGGCAGCGCAGCGAGGAGGGCGGCGGCCACCAGGGCCAGCGCGAGGGTGCGTCTCAGCGGCATGAACAGTCCTTTGGCACTCTGTGGATGTGGCGGCGCGATGGTACCATAGCTCAGGGAGGGCGACAAGTGTGTGACCGACGACCGATGGCCGACGGCCGACGTCAGGGTGAGGCCGGGCAGGGCCGCTTGCGCGGAGGCGCGCTGTGCTCGGGCGGCGTCCTGCTGTTCCAGCTCACCGCTTTTCCTACGCGTGCGTCCAGTTGGCCTGTGGGGCCACGGCCGGTCCCCGGCGTCACTGCGGGAAGACCGATAGGTCTGAGGCGAGTCCCGGCGTGCGCCGGGCGGCGTCGAGCTCCTGCGCACTCAGTCCCAGCGCGGCCACAGCCATCTCGGCGAACGCGGGGTGCGCGGCGTGCTCGCCGCAGGCCGCGCGCCCGACGAGGGTGAGCGCCAGGCAGAGCTTCTGGCCCTGGTTGAGCAGGCCGGCGAGCTCCGCCAGCAGCGTGTCGTCGGGCGCGTCGCGCAGGGAGCGCTCTGCGCGCGTCAGCAGGTCCATGTCGTAGTCGATTCCGTGGCGCGGCAGGAACTCTGCCAGGCCGCCCCCCGGCTCGGCGCGGTAGACGCTCTTGGCGCCCGCGAGGCGCCCGAGCGCGGCCACGAACCCCGCCGCGGGGGTCAGCGAATCTGGCGGGTAGGTAGCATCAAGCTCGGCCCACGATCCCATAGCTCGCCTCCGACAAGAGGGTGCGTCACCTAATCGACGATCGACTGGGTCAGAAGATACCATAGCATACCGAACCACAGCGTGTAGGCGAGGCCGGCGGCCGCAGCAAGGGCTACGGCGACTGTGGCGAGACGCGATACGATGGTGCTCGCCCCTCGCCCTACCAGCATGCGGCGGGCTGCTGGTCTATCGAGGGCGAGCAGCACGATGTGGCCCGCCAAGGCCACGGCCAGGAGGGTAGCCGCCCACGTCCACACGGGCTCCGGCAGGCCGGCTGCCCACGGCACGAGGCTGCCGGCGTTCGAGCTTGTCGGGGTGAACGCTGGGTCGCGCCGGGGAGAGATGGCGTACAGCAGGGCGCCTGCGGCGATCAGGAGCCCGAACACGACCACGGAGCTGCGCCGGATGAGCGCTGAGTAGCGCGAGCGCTCCATGCTCTCACCTCCTTGTATCATAACGGGTGTGTGAGGCGATCGGCGTGCGATCGGTGGTGTGACGATAGCAGGCGACGTATGAGCAGCACCATGATGGGCGGCTGAGATCTGCGTACACCCCAATGATAGCACCGCGTGTGCGGCGCAGTCTCGTGAGCCTCAGGCGGGCCGACGGGCAGGTCTGGAGTGGGAAAATGGCGCATTATCCATGGCGCCCGTTCGCACTCGCTGGAAGGCGACGCTCGGGCTAGCGCAATGTGCAGGGCCTGCTATGAGACTGTGGTACGCTCGATGCAATCTCTGAGGCGGTACAGCTGTGCGGTACGGACGAGGAGCGCGTATGCAGATGCATGATACCGGAGGGAAGCACGACTACGTGGGCGCGGCACGCAGCCACGAGCACGAGCACGACGGCCACGAGCACGACGGCCACGAGCACGACGGCCACAAGCACGACGGCCACAAGCACGACGGCCACGAGCGCGACGGCCACGAGCACGACGGCCACGAGCGCGACGGCCACGAGCACGGCGACCACGAGCACGACGGCCACGAGCACGACGGCCACGAGCACGGCGGGATCTGGGGCCTACTCGGCGGCATCTTCCACTTCCACGGCCACGGCGACGAGCGCAGCGCCCTGGCGTCAGACCCGGCGGCGGCCACGGAGGAGGGCATCCGCACCATCTGGCTGGCACTCGGGGCGCTCGGGCTCACCACCCTCCTGCAGCTGGCGATCGTCGTCTGGAGCGGCAGCGTGGCCCTGCTGGCGGACACCATCCACAATCTGGTTGACGCGCTGAACTCCATCCCGCTGCTGCTGGCCTTCTACCTCGCGCGTCGGGCGGCCAACCGGCGCTACACCTACGGCTACGGCAAGGCCGAGGACGTGGCGGGCATCTTCATCGTTCTCTCAATCGCCGTGAGCGCCGGCGTGATCTTCTGGGAGTCGATCCAGAAGCTGCTGTCACCCGAGCCGATCGCCAACGTCTGGTGGGTGGCAGCGGCCGCGCTGGTGGGCTTCATCGGCAACGAGACGGTGGCGTGGTTCCAGATCCGCACCGGGCGGCGCATCGGCTCAGCCGCGATGGTGGCGGACGGCACGCACGCCCGGACAGACGGGCTCACCTCGCTGGCGGTGCTGCCCGCGGCCGCTGGCTCGGCGCTCGGGTACCCGATCGTAGACCCGATCGTCGGGCTGCTGATCGGCGTGACGATCCTGTTCATCGCCAAGGACGCCGTGCTGACGATCTGGTATCGGCTGATGGACGCGGTGGACCCGGCGATCGTGGAGGGGGCCGAGCGGGCGGCGGCGAGCGTGGCGGGTGTGCAGCGGGTGCACGACGTGCGGGCGCGGTGGGTGGGGCACCAGCTGCACGCGGACCTGGCGATCATCGTAGACGAGGACCTGCCGACCCGCGAGAGTCACGGCATCGCGGAGGAGGTGCGGCACACGCTGCTACACGACCAGCGGCGCCTGGTGGTGGTGAACGTCCATGTGAACCCGTGCGGCCACGGGGGAGGGGACGCGCATGCGGCACTGGCGCACCACGCGGCTTAGTGGCGCTGCAGGTGGGGGCGAGGGGGGGCGTAGCCCACCCTCGCAGGGGAGCAACAGCTACGCGATAGACCGCACCCGCTCCAGCAGCGTCTCTACCTCCGCGCCTGAGAGCGGCATCTGCGGCGCGCGCGCGGCGGTGGCGGGCAGCCCGGTGAGCGCCGGCAGCAGGGCCTTCAGCGCCGGCACGTTGCCATAGGGCTTGATCGCGTCGCTGGCGGCCGTGACGCGCCGCTGGGCTTCCTCCACGCCCGAGCCGGCCTCGAACGCGTCCATCAGCGCCCGCATCTCGCGCGGGAAGGCGTTGGTGAGCGCGTAGATCCCGCCGGCCGCGCCGTCCGCCAGGGCGCGCGCGGTGAGGGGCGCGCCGCCAGTGTAGATCTTCAGCTGCGGGAAGCGTGAGCAGAGCATCTTCGTGTGCTCCGCGTCGCCGCCGCTGTCCTTGAGGCCCAGCACCGCGTCGGGGTGGCTCTCGAGCAGCCCGGCGATCACCGTGGCTGGGACCGGCACCTGCGTGACCGGCGGGATGTGGTAGAGCAGAATCTTCCCGCCCGCGGGCAGAGCGTCGCACACGGCGCGGAAGTAGGCCAGCAACCCCCCGTCGCTGACGCCCTTAAAGTAGTAGGGTGGCAGCACCAGGGCAGCCTCAGCGCCACGCTCGATCGCGTAGCGGGTGCAGGCGATCGTCTCGGGGAGGTTGGCGCAGCCGGTGCCTGGGATGACCCGCAGGCGGCCGCGGTGGGCCAGCACCGTGTCGATCACCGCCAGGCGCTCGGCGACGCCAAGCGACGGCCCCTCGCCGGTAGTGCCGCAGGGGACCACGCCGTCCACGCCGCGTTCCTCCATCCAGCGTAGGTGGCCGGGGATCCAGGCGTGGTCGACGGCGCCGGTGGCGCTGTGGAACGGAGTGACGCTGGCGGCGAACAGCTCGGGCATGGCTCGGTCCTTTCGTGGCGAGGGTCGGGCAACGGAGGGTATTGTACCAAATCGAGGCGGAGCAGCGGGGCGGGGCGGCGGGGCGACGGGGAGGGGCGCAGCATCAAACACAACCGG
>JBDLTZ010000270.1:0-19910 GCA_039805565.1 Chloroflexota bacterium
AGAATGTCGAGCCCATCGGGCGGGGGTGGGGTCGGCGCATCGGGTGCCATACGCGCTCCTCCTGTGCGATGCGCCATCCTACACCCACCCGGCCCACCCCGCAAGAGAATGAGTCCCACCCTGGCGATTGCTCGGCCTTGCGCAGCGTGCTAGAATTGGCGTGCTTATGCAAAGCGTTGCAGAAACTATCCAGGCCATGGCACGACAGCGCGGGCGCGGCGACGCGGGCCCGCTGATCGCGCTGCGCCAGCTGGACGGAGCACCCGGCGAGCGAGTGAGCCACCTACCGGTAGACCGCGATCTCTCACAGGCGTGGCTGGCGATGACCGGGGAGGCGTTTCGGCCGCACCAAGCGCAGGCCCTGGCGGCTCTGCGGCGGGGCGAGCCGGTTGCGCTGCGGGCCTCAAGCGCGGATGTGGCGACGAGCGCACACCTGCTGATGTACGCCGCACTTGTGGAAGACCGCTTCGCTACAGCGCTGGTACTGGCCCACGACAGCATGGAGGCGCTCGCGAGCTACGAGCGCCTGGCGGAGATCAACGAGAGCCTCCCGGTCACCCTCCGTCTACCAGTAACTCTCGTGGGCCAGGGACAGCGTCCCAGCCCCTACACGCGCGTGGTGGTGTCCACCCCCGAGGCGCTGCACGGGCGCCTGCTGAGACATCACGAGCGGGCCTGGCGCCAGTTCTGGCCAGCACTGCGGCTGATCGCCGTGCCCGACATCCAGCGCTACGCTGGCATCGCCGGGGCCCATCTGGCGGATCTGCTGCTGCGCTCGCTGCGGGTGATCACCGGGCATGGCGGGGCCGGGGCAGCGATGCTAGCGACCCTGACAGAGGTTGCTGAGCCGGAGCCCGCACTGACCAGTCTCCTGGGCCAGCCCTGGCGAATCGTCGGCGCCGACGACGGGCCGCGGGGGGCGCCCATCCTAGCCGTGTGGGACGCGGGGAGCGCACGGCTTCGAGACTCGGCGGAGCTGGCGCTCGGGCTGCAGCGGCAGGGCTACCGTGTCCATATCCTATGCGGCCCGCTCGAGCAGGGATCAATCACGCCGGTGGTGGGCGACGCAGCGGGCATCAGCACCGGCCCGAGGGCACAGCCCGCGCAGGTGGTGGTTTGCGTGGGGCACCCCGGCTCGACGAGCGAGCTGCGACGCCTGCTCCACTCCGGATACCAGGCGGCGGTGGTGGTACTAGGCGAGCAGCCGCACGAGCAGGCGATCGAGCGGCACGTCGAGGCCCTGGTCTCAGGACTGCCGCCAGCGTGGCCGCCACCGCCGGCGAACGCCTACGTGACGGCGCAGCACGTACTGTGCGCGGCGAGCGAGCTGCCGCTGACGGCAAGCGAGATCGAGGCCTGGGGAGCGCAGGAGGTGGTGGATCGCCTGGCGGCGCACCAGCAGCTGGTGAACCTACCGGACCCAGACCAGGCCTGGAAGCCCGCAGATGCCGCGGGGGACCCCTACGCCGACTTCTCGCTGCTAGCCGCTACCGGCGCGCCGATCACTGCGCGCACTGAGCAGGGGCAGGTGCTGGGCACCTTCGACCCGACCGGGTTCGAGCGCTGGACCTTCGCGGGGGCGGCGCTGCCGCCAGGGGCGAACGGGATGCGCGTGCTGGCCCGCGACGAGGAGCGCGGGACTATCACGGTGCGGATGGAGACGAGCGGGCGCCGGACATACCCGCTGCGGCGGTGCACGGTAGAGCTTCGCGAGGCGCGGGAGACGCGCACCCTGGCCGGCGGGAAGCAGGTGGGCTGGGGCCGCGTGGTAGTGAGTGAAGAAATCTACGGGTACCGCGAGGCGGGCGGCGGCCAGGTCGGCGACACAGAGCTAAGGCCCGCGCTCAAAGCGCGCTGGGCCGCACCCGCGTGCTGGTTCGAGGTCGGGCTCGACCTCCAGGTGCTCGGCCAGTTCATCGGCTGGAGCATGGCGGCGGCGCTCCCGCTCAGGGTGCTGGCCAGCTTCACGGACGTGGTGCCGTGCTACGATCACGCCGCGCGGCGACTGTACGTGGTAGACGCGCAGCCCGGGGGGAGCGGTCTGGCGCTGTGGACGTACACGCACGCCGAGGAGCTGCTGCCGGTGGCGTACGATATTGCGCTGGCGTGCCGGGGCGATGCGCTGCTGGAGCCGCTGAGCCGGGTGGACCAGGACTGGCTGCTGTCGCTGCTGGGGCGCTCGATGGAGCGGGTGCAGCGCCCTGAGGAGCGCAGGTCGCGCTCGAGCGAGCACGGCGCGCCGCGGGGGAGGGGTCAGGCGGAGGCATCTCCGGCGCTCTCCCTACCGGGACCAGAGCTTCTGATGCCACCGATGCTAGAGCGACACGATGCTGCCCCGTCGGCACCGGAGTATCGGGAGCCACCAGCAAGCCGGCGATCGCCGCCAGCCGAGCAGCACCCACCTGCTCTCCCACTTGAGCCGCGCCCGGCGAGCCACGCGCCGCAGGAAAGACCAGTACCTCGGCCCGAGCGACAGGGGGCCCAGCCGCCGATAGCGGGGGCAACGAACAGGGAACTGTGGGATACGGCTGAGCGAACCACACCGGCACGCCCCCCTGCCCAGCCACCTCACGAGGCAGAGCCGCCGTTTCCCGCGCCGCCACATGAGGAGCGCCGCCTGGTCCCTGAGCGAGCCTCCCCGCCGCGCGAGGAGCGCCGCCCAGCGCCTGGACGTGGCGCGCCACCCGGCGATCCCACCCCGCCCCCGGCAGGCCGTCCGGCGGAGCCAGCGGCCCAAGAAGAGCGTCTGCCGGACGCGGCGGCGCTCATCGAGCGGCTCCGCAGGCAGCGACAGCAGCGCGAGCCACAGCAGGCGAACGGCGGCGCCTCGACCTCCTCGCGCGCCCCGAGGCAGGCAGCAGTCGAGCGGCGATTCGCCGCCGGCGACCGGATCTTCTGCCTGCCGTACGGCGACGGCGTCGTGCGCGAAAGTCGGCTGGAGGAAGGGCGGGAGGTGCTGACCGTACAGTTTCCGGACCACGGCGAGCTGGAAGTAGACCCGGCGGTGAGCCTGGTGCGGAAGCTGGACGATGCCCCGGCGCTCGACGATGACCTTCTATGAGTTCTCATGCGCTGACGCGCACGAGAACTCACGCACGAAGGAGCGGGGAGGAGGGGCATCGCCCTTTCTCCCTCCCCATATTCCCCTTATGAGACCGGCGCGGGTGGGACAGGCGGCGTAGGCGCAACCGGCTTGCGGCCAGCCGCGAGTCGGCGGAGCCCCCAGCGCGCGAGCAGGCCCAGCGGCAGCCAGAGAGGCGACCAGACGAGCACCACGATCGCGATGTTGACCAGGCCCTGGCCGAAGCCGAGGAGATCGCGCAGGGCAGCGCGCGCCACCTGGAGCGGCTGCCACTCGTCCTCGGGGACGATCGGCGTCACAGGGACCGGCGCGAGCTCGACGCTGACCGTGGAGAGGGCAGAGCTCTGCTTCAGATACTGCATGCGGCCCTTGACCTGCTCCACCTGACCCTGCACATCGGTGAGGGCCGTATTCACAGTGAGGGCCTCCTCGACGGTGGCGGCGCGCGCCAGGAGATCCAGAAGCCGATCGCGGGTGGCCTCGAGCGTGCGGAGGCGCGACTCGAGGTCGACGTACTCCTCGGTCACGTCGGCGCCGGTGACGGTGCGCGAGACAAGCTTGGCGGCAAGGCCCTGGACGCCAGTGAGCGCGTCGTCGAAGCGGTCCGAGGGGACGCGGAAGGTGATGCGGACGATCATATACTCATCGGCACCGCTGGTGTCTGCGGAGACGATGTACCCGCCGAGACGCTCGACGGTGGCGCGGACGGCGGCCTCGGCCTCCTGGACGCTCTGGACCTGGAGGCTGACGGAGGCGTTGCGGATGACGAGGCGCTGCGTGGGAATCTGCGCGGACTGCGACTGTCCGGGTACGGCGGGGGCCTCCTGGGAGACGCCGCCCATATCCATGCCGGGGGCGCTCTCCATCGCGGTGGCGGCGGGCATAGGGGCTTCGGCGACCGCGGGAGCGCCCATGCCGGGCTCCGTGCCACGGAACTCGGTGGAGGAGGCGGCTCCGCCGCAGGCGGCGAGGGCGAAGGCCGCGAGGGCGGCGAACAGGACTCGGGCGGGTCTCATGGGCGTACTCCTGTGGTGTAGCGAACCGGCCGATCTCTCTTCCTGTTGTACCGACGCCAGGGGGGGCGAAGATGTTCCCGACGCGAGTCGTGAGCCGTGAGCCGTGAGGACCGATGCTGAGCTGAGCGCTGAGGGCTGGGGGCGGCCGAACACAGGTGCGCTATGTTATAATGATGCGAGACACGGCATCAGAGAGAGCAAGATGGCATCGCAGGCGCTATACCGTCGCTACCGCTCGCAGACCTTCGATGAGCTGGTGGGCCAGGAGCATATTGTTCAGACGCTGCGCAACGCCCTGGCCGAGGGCCGGATCGCGCACGCCTACCTGTTCACGGGGCCGCGCGGCGTGGGCAAGACAACGGTGGCGCGCCTTCTGGCGAAGGCGGTGAACTGCCTCGGTGCGATGGAGCAGCGGCCGTGCGGCGCGTGCGAGATGTGCACCGCGATCGCCGAGGGGCGTGCGGTAGATGTGATCGAGATGGATGCGGCCTCACACACAAGCGTGGAGGACGCGCGCGAGATCATCGAGCGGGTGCAGTTCCGGCCGAGTACGGCGCGCACGAAGGTCTACATCATCGACGAGACACACATGCTCTCGACGGCGGCGTTCAACGCCCTGCTGAAGACGCTGGAGGAGCCGCCGGACCACGCGCTGTTCATCCTGGCGACGACCGAGGTGCATAAAGTTCCGGCGACGATCCTTTCGCGCTGCCAGCGGTTTGTATTCAGCCGGCACGGCGTGGCATCGACGGCGGCGCACCTGCGGGAGATCGCGGCGCAGGAGGGGTTCGAGCTCGAGGCGGGCGCCCCGGAGGCGATCGCGCGGGCAGCGACGGGGAGCATGCGCGACGCGCTGAGCGTGCTGGACCAGCTGATGTCGTACGGCGGGGGCCGTGTGACGCTGGAGCAGGTACGCGGGCTACTGGGCGCGACGGAGTCGCAGGAGGTCGCGGCGCTGCTGGACGCGCTAGTAGCGGGCGATGTGACCGCGGCGCTCGGGGTAGTGGCGCATGTAGCGGGGCAGGGGGCGGACCTGCGGCAGTTCGCGCGGGATGTGGTGGAGCGGCTGCGGGCGGTGATGCTGCTGAAGGCCGGGGCGAGCCCGACGCTGCTGGACGCGGGCGAGGATGAGCTGGCGACACTGCACGCGCAGGCAGACGCGGCAGACCTGGGCACGGTAGTGGGATGGGTGCGGCTATTTGGGGAACTGGATCACCAGCTGCGGACGACGCCGTACGGGCAACTGCCGCTGGAGCTAGCGGTGGTCGAGGCACTGACAGCTCCGGCGCGACGAGCGGCGAGCGACGAGCGACGAGCCATCGCTCCCACGCCCCGCCCTACCCCCGCGCCGACCAGCGTCCAGCGCCCGGCGACGGCTGCGCCTCCGCGCCCCGCTGCCCCGTTGCCCACGACCGACGACCGACGACCGACGACCGCGCCAGCCACCCCCACGACCGACGACCGACGACCGACGACCGCACCGGCCACCCCCACGACCGACGACCGACGACCGACGACCGCGCCAGCCACCCCCACGACCGACGACCGACGACCGACGACCGCACCGGGGTCAGCGTCCGAGCCAGAAGACGTGCGAGGTGCACAGGCACACGCCGCCCCCCCGGCTGGCACTCCACCGATCGACGCCCCGGAGCCACGCCAGCCGGCGCCTGCGGATGAGCCGCCCCACCCGGCAGATGACCCATTCCTGGCGCACATGGCACAGACAGAGCCGCAGCCGGCCCTGTTCGAGCCGGAGCCGCCGCCCAAGCCGGCCCCACGGGCTCAGGAGTCGGGCGAGGCGATTGAGAACGCGAACGCCGACGCGGCTGCCTTCGAGCTGGTGGAGAGCGTGTGGCAGGCAGTGGTACGGGACGTGCGGGTCCACGACAAAACACTACAGGCGCTGCTGAACAGCGGCGTGAAGCCGGTGGATGTCAAGGACACCATGGTGATCCTCGAGGTGCCGAGCGAGTGGCTGATGACGCGGCTGGAGAAACCGCAGCTGAGGCAGACCGTCGAGAAGGTGCTGAGCAAGCATATGGGCGCCGAGTTCAATATCCGCTGCGTGGTGGAGGCGCAGCAGCGCGAAAACCCTAGCGTGCTGCGCGAGCAGATCCGCACGAGCCGGAAGGACCCGCTAGTGAAGGCAGCGCTAAATATCTTCGACGCCGACATCATCGGCGTGGAGGGAGAGAAGGAGTAACCGCATGAACCCGAAGCAGCTCCAGCAGATGGCCCAGCAGATGCAGCGCCAGATGCAGAAGATCCAGGAAGAGCTCGGCAACGAGATCGTCGAGGGGACCGCCGGGAGCTACGTGAGCGTGACGATGAACGGCCACCGCGAGATCAAGTCGATCAAGCTGGCGCCGGAGGTGGTGGACCCCGAGGATATCGAGACGCTGCAGGACCTGCTGGTGGCGGCGATCGAGGACGCGAGCAAGAAGGCGCAGGAGCTGGCCGAGAAGCGGATGGGGCCGCTGACGGGCGGGATGAAGCTGCCGGGGCTCTTCTAGGTAGCCTCCGGCAAACTTCATCGGTTCGCTAGAGCAATCCGGGCAGATTGAATATCACTGCTTGGGGGCTGCGCCCCCAATGCCCCGCTTTGCGCTGACGCGCTGTATGGGGTTAACGTGACGAACAGCGCAGACAACAACATTCTGATCGAGCCGGTAGCACGGCTGATCGAGGAGTTCGGCCGGCTGCCAGGGATCGGCCCAAAGAGCGCGTCGCGGCTGACGTTCTTCCTGCTGCGGGCGGGGGACGAGCAGGCGCGGGCGCTGGCAGAGGCGATCGCGCAGCTGAAGGAGAGCGTGCGCTTCTGCTCACGCTGCTACCTCATTAGCTCAGGGGAGCTGTGCGCGGTGTGCGCGAACCCGGCGCGTGAGCAGCGGCAGATCTGCGTGGTGGAGGAGCCGCTGGACGCGCTGGCCGTGGAGCGGACAGGGGCGTACCGCGGGCTGTACCATGTGCTGCACGGGCGGATCGCACCTCTGGAGGGCGTGGGTCGGGAGGACATCTACTTCGACGAGCTGGTGGCGCGGGTGCGCTCGGAGCCGGTTGAGGAGGTGATCCTGGCGACGAACCCGAACCTGGAGGGGCAGGCGACAGCCTTCCACCTGCACCGGGCGCTGGTGCCGCTGGGGGTGCGTGTGACGCAGCTCGCGCGCGGCCTGCCGACAGGCGGCGACCTGGAGTGGGCTGACCCGAACACGCTGGGCTCGGCGCTGGAGGGCCGGCGAGAGCTGTAGGCGAGAATGAAGGCTGAACGAGCGCACTCTCTGTCTGAGCGCTCGTCCAGCCAGAGCTACCTGCGGCAACAAACGGGCCGGCGGCGCGATTAACGCGCCGCCGGCCCTGCTTTTACACCATCTTACTCGGCAGTGAGGTTTTCGAGGGAAGGGATGGCGGTGATCCAGATCGCGCCGGGGTTGAAGCGGACCTCCTCGCCGGAGGCCTCGAGGATGAGCAGGGGCGCCTCGGCAGAGTCCTTGCGCCATGACACCTCGCGCTCGATGCCGTCCATGAAGACGCGGGCCTTGCCGGAGCCGATCACCTGCTGCTCGATGCGCCCCTTGGGGTCGCCGGGGATAGGCGCCTCCTGGACTTCGAGGACGACCACATTCTTGACGCGGAGCTGCTCACCGGTGAGGGCATCGCGGACGGCCTTGCCGCGCCGGAGCCGGAGGTAGCTATTGGTGTCCTGGTCGTACGTCCAGCCCGCGTCGTCCTCTTTGTAGAGGAAGAAGTAGCTCAGCTCCTGGGATGCAGGGCGGGCGCTGACGGGCGCGTCCTCCTTGAAGAGGAAGCCGACATCGGAGCGGGAGAAGTCGGGTGGCGCCAGCTTCTCCGCGGCGCTCTCGAGATCGGTGGTGCTGGTGAAAAGGTTGTGGGGCGCGTCGCGATTCGTGCTGCGGCGGAAGTAGGAGCCGCTGACGCGGAGCAGCGCGTCGACGTTGACGATCACATCGGTCGCCTCAGCGAGCTCGAGGGCCTGGGGCGAGCCGCCAGCGTGGACGTAGAGGCCGCCGAAGCCCATAGCCCACTGGACGAAGTAGAGGCGGGCGCTGCGGACCGGGCCAACCTCGGGCGCCTCGGGGGTGATGCCGGGCGCGTACACCGCCATGTAGCGCGTGAGGCCGAACTCGGCAAGCGCCTCGAACACCACCGCCGCCTTGTCGAGCCCGGTCTGCGGGAAGGCGTTGGGGTGGTTGTCGATCATGACAACGAAGGGGTGCTCGGACACAGCGCCGCGGGCCAGCGCCGGCGCGCCGGTGATGGGGTCGCTTGTGACGGGCGCGGGCACCTCCGTCGCAGCCGTGGTGGGAGCGACGGTGGGCGCGACCGCGGGCGCGGCGGTAGGCACTACAGCAGGCTGGGCGGCACAGGCGGCAAGCACAAGCGCACCGCCTATAAGCGGCGTGAGAAGACGCAGGAACCTCGACACGAGTATGTGCTCCTTTGGAAGAAGTTGGAACGCATCAATCGGCGGTTATTGTACCACAGGGGATAAGCCGGACCGGGCGGCAATGCGCTCGAACGCCTCATCGTACTGCGGAACGAGCCGCGACCAGTCGTAGGGCGCTGCAATGGCGCGGAAGTCTCGCCGCTGGAGGGAAGTGAGATCAGCGAGGACCTCCTGGAGTCTATTCGGAAGGTCACCCTCGTCATAGAGGCAGGCGGCGTGGTGCTCGGCGGGCAGGAGGTCCGGGTAGCTGAGACGGCGCGGGAGCACAGGGACGCAGCCGCAGTACATGGCCTCGATGACGGAGATGCCGAAGAACTCCTGCACGGCAGTGCTGATGACCACGTCGGACCGACGCAGCAGATCCCGGTAGGCCAGAGGGCTAGGGGCGTAGCCCCAGTGGAGCGTGCGTGGGGCGAGCCACTCGCGTGCGGCGACGAACGAGGGCTCGGCCGGGTCGATGGCCTCGCCGGCGACGATGACGCGGAAGTCGACGCGGCGGGCCTCGAGCTCGTGGAGGGCAGCGAAGAAGGCGGCGGGCGCCTTGTCGTACTCCCACCGCGCGTTCCAGAGGATAACCGGCGATTTTGCATCGCCGCTGTCATCCGAACCAACTGCGCTAAGAAGCGCTCCACTATCATCGAGCCGAGCGAGATCGACGCCGGGAGGGAGGACGGCGGACTTCGCAGTGATGGCGGGTATGAGGTCGAGCTCCTGGTGATCGTGGTAGCGGCCGGTGAGGCCGGGGAGTGCGGCCAGGAACGCGCGGCGGTGGAAGTCCGAGTTGAAGAGGATCGTATCGGCGGCGAGGCAGGCGGTGTAGTTGATCCACGGGAAGGCCAGGTCGCGCTGGCGGCCGGGCGGCAGCGGGTAGGTGAGCTGGTTCTCGTGCATGTAGAGGGCGACGGGTACGCCGGCGGTGGTGTCGCGCGTGAGGCCGAGGAAGGTAGCCAGGTCGAGCATGTCGGTGGCGATGATCAGATCGGGGCGCACGATGCCGCGCTCACGGAGCATGCGGGCGAGGGTGACGGCCGCGCCGCGCATACGCCAGCGCCAGCCCCCCGCGATGGACAGCGCGAGGATCGTGACGTCGTGGCGGCTGCGGGCGGCATAGCCCTCGGCGACGGCGGCGTGCGAGCCGCCGTGGAAGGGGTTGAGGTAAAGCACTCGCACGGGATCACCTTATGCTGACGTTATGCCACCGTAAGAGACGGCGCGCCGGGGAGTATACCGCAGCGGCGGGGGACGGGACAAGAGGTGGGCGGGCGTTCTGATTGGTTTTGTAATGTTGTCAGCTTGCCGGACGCCCGCGTCGAGGGCTACCATGCGGTCATTCGAGCAGAGCCAGAGGGGAGGGTACCCCATGGTCGATCGCGGCGTCTTCAGTCGTTTCCGCCAACAGCGCGATCTGACGACCTACCGGCAGCAGCTCACGGCGGCGATCGGGCGCACGCCGGCTATCCGCGCGCTCCCGGAGCTTCTCAACCTCCCGATACCCATCGTCGACTCGACGGGCGCGCTGACGCCGCCGCGGGTGGCGCTCGGTGACCACGCGCATCTGGCGATCTCAGGACCGCCGGGGAGCGGCAGGCTGCTGGTGATGCAGCAGCTTGCGCTATACTATACGCGGCAACACGGTCCGGCAGGGCTGGTGCCTGTGCTGCTGGAGCTCCAGCAGTTCGACGACGGCGTGACCGCGCCGGAGCAGCTGGTCGAAGAGCACGTGCGGGCGCTTCACCAGGAGCACCTCCCCACCCCCACCTCCCTGATTCCCTGGCGCGGCCGGGCCGCTCACCACCAGATGTCCTACCCTGACCTCGCGCCGTGGCTCCTGTTGGTCCACGGCTGGGAGCAACTGCCAGCCAACCGGCGTGCCGCCTGGCGTCAGGCGCTCGTGGAGATGGCGGCGCGCGGCGCTGCGCTGCATCTCGTGGTGGCACTGCCGGGCGAGGAGGCGCCGTGGCCGGGGCTACGAGCGCTGCGGGTCAGCGCGACGCCGCCGACGCTGCTGCGTCGGTGGCTACAGCAGCTATGCACGCCCGAGACGCTGGACGCGGTGGAGATCGCCCTGGCGCCAGGCAGGGGGCTCGAGCTGTGCCACGAGCGCCTGATCGAGGTGGCGCTGCTGGCGTGGCTGGCACCGCGCGGCGGGATCCCGGCCACACGCTGGGAGCTGTATGAACGTGCGCTGGCAGAGGTGGAGCGACCGAGCGAAGGGCTACAGGATGCCCTGCGCGACGCTGGGCGCGGAGCCCTGCTCGGCCACCCGCAGGCCGGGCGCTACGCCCTAGCACGGCGCCTGGTGGCAATGGGTCGGTATGAGCCATTGGCGGAGCTACCGCCGCCGGACCGCGGCGAGGTGGCGCTGCTGGCCGTGGGAATGGCCGAACGACCCGAGGAGGTGCTGGCGGTGCTTTGGAAGCTGCGCCGGGTGGCGGACGATGTGGTGCCCGCCCTCGCACGCTGCCTGAGGGAGAGACCGCCGCGGGGCGCCGTGTGGGCGCCGCGGATCGCGGCGGAGCTGGGCTGGACGGCGCGCGAGAGGTCGAGGGAAGACGCGGGCGAGGCGCGGCAGCTGCTGAGCGAGTGTCTGCCGACGCTGGATGCGGCGCTGGGCCAGCTGGCGCTCAGGCGGGGACCGCGGCTGCTGAAGCGGCTGCTGCGATCTCTGCCGGCCGAACTCGCGCTGCGGCGGGGGGAGGCAATCGCCTTCTCTGACAAATCCGACGAGGGCCAGGCGTGGGCGGCAGCCGATGTGCTGGCGGAGCGCTACGGAGCAGGGGAGGGCGCGCCACCTGTGTCGTCCAGCGATGCGTCCCTGGCGCGGTGGACCTATGTGCAGATCATGGCGGGATCGGAGCACCGGCGACGCGTCGGCGCGGCGGCCGCAGCCTCGATCGCTCGCTCCAAGGCAGGCCCGAGGCGTCTCGCCACAACAGGCGCCACCCTGGTCAGTGACCGCCGCCTGCCGGACGATGTACGGCTGGCAGGGCTGGAACTCCTAGCCACGAGCGGGAGCGCCGAGGCCATGGAGACGATCCGCAAAGCGTACGAGGACAGCTCAGCGGCGGTGCGCGCCACGGCTCTCGATACGCTGGCGCGGGTTGACGCAGGCGCGGCGCGAGCGGTGCTGCGCGCGACGACGACCTCGGCCGGGGCACCGTGGGAGGTGCGGCTAGATGCGATGCTGCGGCTCAGCGAGAGCGGTGGCGACCCAGATGTGTTGGTGCACGGGGGAGCTCGTGATCGCAGCCTGCCGCTGTACGCTCGGATACGACTCGTGAGCGCCCTCGGTCAGCTGATCAGCGAGACCACTCTTGAGCAACTAGTGGCTGATGAGGGAGCCTCGATGGTGGTCCGTGCGGCGGCAGCGCACGTCTGGGCGCGGCGCAACCCTACCGCGGTGAGCATACTACTCCGCTCATCTGCTCCCGAGCTGCAGGCGGCGGCCTGCCGGGGGGTGTCTGAAGCTGAAGCAGGCCCTGGCCTAGCGCTCGAGGAGCTTCTGCTCGAACTGCTGAACTCCGCGATCGAGGCTGGTGATCTCGCCACAGCACACGCCGCGCTGGGCGGGATCGGGAAGGCAGGGGGGGAGGCAAGCGCGGTGGCGCTCAGCAGACTGCTCGCAGACGCGCCCGAGCTACTGTTCAGAGCGGTGCCGAGCGCGCTGGCACACGAAGCGCCGACACTATGCCTAGATGACTCACGGCTACCAGAGGGCCTGCGGCTGCCACTGGCCACAACACTCGCACGCGGTATGACGCCGGCTGACAGGCCGACGACTCTCGAGGAGTTTCTGACGATGGAGGCCGAGCGTCTGCAGGCGGCTGCAGCACGGGCGCTCGGGGCTATGGGAGGGGACAGTGCGAAGGCGCTGCTGCGACGATCGCTCGGGCACCTCACCGGTGAGGCGAGCGACGCGGCAGTGGCAGTGCTGGGGGGGCTGGAGGGCCTGAGCGCGCTCGGGGAGCTCCTCGGAGCCGCGGGAATATCGCAGGAAGTGCGGTGGCAGATCGTGCGGTACCTGGAGCAGGCGCCGGACAGCGACCACATCTTGCGCGATTGCCTCTCCCAGGGGGGGCTCGACCCTTTTTTACAGGGGGCGCTAGTGGAGGCGCTGGGGCGGCGCGGACTGCCATCCTCGCTGCTGCTGCTGAGCCGGCTGGCGCGCGATTCCTACGGGCACCCTCACGTACAGGAGCAGGCGGTGCGGGCGCTCGGGATGCTGGGTGAGCCGGCGGCCGAGGTGGCGCTGCTGCGGATCTTCAGCGACGCATCGCGGCCGGTGGAGCTGCGGGGGCTGGCAGCGGCGAGCTTGCCGGCGGCGCTGAGCCACGAGGGGCGGCGGCTGCTGCGCGACACGCTGCGGACCGAGCGCGGCGAGGAGCCCCAGGTGGCGGGGGCGCTCCAGGCGCTGGGACGGGCACGCGACCGGGAGGCGCTTGCGCTGACGATGCGCTACTGCCTGGACGACCGGCCGAGCGTGGTGCGGGCGGCGATCGAGGCGCTGGCCGACATCGGCGACGACACCGTGACGCCGGTGCTAGCCCGGGCGGCGCAGCGGATGAGCGTCGACCATGCGCTGCGAGTCCACGCTATCGGCGGGCTGCTGCGGCTCGGCGGAATGGAGCACCGGCTGATGCTCCAGCCGTACCTGGAGCACAGGTCAACGCTGCTCCAGCTGCGGGCGCTGGACGTGCTGATCGCCGCTGGCGCGGCAACGGGCGAGGTGGCCAGGATCGCGCTGGACCAGGGCCGCTCACTTCCGCTGCGACTCCGGGCGCTGGAGCAGGTGGCGGACGCGGAGGCGGCCGCGCCATGGCTGACCGCGCTGGCACAGGGCGAGGGAGGCGAGACACAGCTGCGGTGCCGGGCGGCTGAGGCGCTGGGGCGGCTACGGGCCCGATCCGCCACGCACGTACTGGCAGCGCTGGCCGAGGCGAGCGTAACAGATACAGCGCTTCGCCACCGATGCATCGAGGCGCTAGGCCGGTGCGGCGGGCAGGAGGCATGGGCGGCGCTCAGTCGGATGGCGGAGGCTGGGCAGGCGGACGACTACACACGCGCCTGGGCCGCGCAGGCGCTCGGCGAATCAGGGAACGGGGCAATGCCATGAGCCAGGGCAAGATATTGGTCGTAGACGACGAGCCGTCGATCGGGAGGCTGTTGAGCTACCAGCTGCACGGCTTCGGCTATGATGTGTGCTATGTACAGGACGGCCTCCAGGCGCTCGAGCGCGTGCTACTGGAGCAGCCAGATCTTATTCTGCTGGACGTGATGATGCCGCTCGTGAGCGGCTGGGATGTATGCCGCGAGATCCGCAGTTGCTCGAGCGTGCCGATCATCATGCTGACCGGCAAGAACGCCGACGCCGACGTCGTGGAAGGGCTCCAAGCGGGCGCGGACGACTATGTGACGAAGCCGTTCAGCCTGCCGCAGCTGCACGCGCGGATTGAGGCGGTGATGCGACGGGTCGGGCAGAAGGCAGAGGATAGAAGGCGGAGGACAGCAGAACGGCCGTCGATCAACGAGAGACCGACGACTGATGACCGACGACCGACGACCGACGACCGACGGCTCGCACCAGCCGATGACCGGCAACTGGCGACCGGCGACCGGCAACCAGCGACCGGCGACCAGCGACCGGCGACCAGCGACCGGCGGCTCGCACCGGCCGATGACCGGCGACCGGCGACTGGCGACCGGCGACTGGCGACCAGCGACCGGCCGCTCGCACCGGCCGATGATCGATGGCTCGCACCGGCCGATGACCGGCGACCGGCGACCAGCGACCGGCCGCTCGCACCGGCCGGGAAATCGCCCGCGGCTTCGCTCCCGGCGCCCGAGCCAGTGACACGCATCACCAAGCCAATCGGGGTGCGTATGCGCGAGGTGCGACTGGAGCGAGGGATCACGCTCTACCAGGCCGAGCGCTTCTGCCGGATCCGTTGGGAGTTCCTGCAGGCGCTCGAGCAAGAAAACTGGAGCTACCTGCCGCCCAAGCAGCTGCGCCCCGCGCTCCTGGCGTACAGCGGGTTTCTAGGGCTGGACTCGAACGAGGTGGCTGGGAGGCTGCCGCCGACCTCGGGGGCGCCGCACCTGCCGGCCGTGGCGCTGACTCTGGTGCTCGTGCTGCTAATCGCGGTGGGGCTGACGCTGCTCTGAGTCTTTCGGCTGCGCGGTACGCGGGGCCTTGCGGCCCCGCACCCCACTTAGCAGGAGCATTTGCTCTTTTGGAGTGGCACGCCCCTCCAAGCCTCCCCGGCCGGGCGCCCCTCCAAGCCTCCCCAGCCGGACACGCCCCTCCGCCCCCAATCACTCGAGGCCAATCAAGCGCAGGTAGGCGCGGTTGCGGGCAGCGCTCTCCTTTGGCGTGCCCATGCCCGGCAGAACATCCTGCTCGACAGTAACCCAGCCGCTGTAGGCCACGGCGCGCAGCCAGCCGACGACCCCCGGGAAGTCCACACAACCTTTGCCGAGCTCGCAGAACACCCCGCGGCGCACAGCCTCGAAGTAATCCCAGCCCTCGGCGCGGGCGCGGGCCGCGATGTCGGGGTGGCAGTCCTTGAAGTGGACGTACCAGATGCGGTCATCGAAGCGGTCGAGCGCCTCGAGCACCAGCTCGCCGTCCGCACCGCCGGAGCCGTAGGTGTAGTGGCCAGTATCGAAGACCAGCCCCACGAGCTCCGGATCAGTCAGGCTGAGGAAACGCGCGATCTCGTCCGGGGTCTCGACAAAGCCCGCGCAGTGATGATGGAACACGGTGCGCAGGCCGGTCTGCTCGCGGACGGCGCGGGCGATGCGGTTGGCGCCGTCCGCGAAGGTGCGCCAGCCGTCCTCTGAGAGACCCATCGCCGGGGTAATGCGCCCGGCGTTGCGGGTGCGAACAGGGTCGGTGCCGTTGACATCGGCGAGCACCAGGAACGGCCGCGTGCCGTCCTGGTTGCGAACGGAGGCCAGCAGGCGGGCGGTGCGCACGGCGTCCTCCTCGCCGGCCGCGTGCCGTGAGGCGTCGCGGAGGTCGGCAGGAACGAAGGCGCCAAGCATCGACAGGCTGCGGGAGTCGAGCTCGCGCTGGAGGGCGGCGGGCTCGGTGGGCATAAAGCCCCAGTCGCCAAGCTCAGTGCCGGTGTAGCCGGTGTCGCGCAGCTCGTCGAGCATGCGGGGGTAGGCGATGCGCTCGCCGGCGAGGCCCTCGAACTCGAGGGCCCCCCAGGAGCAGGGGGCGTTCGCTATGTTGACGATGCTCATTGGTGTGTGCTCTCACTGTGTGGTGGGGCTGCGGCCCCTTTGTGTGCCGATACAGGGCCACCCCTTCTAGAACGTGCGGCTCCACTCCTTGGGCCAGCGCTCGACAACGACCTTCGTCTCGGTGTAGAACTCGACGCCGTGGCGCCCCTGAGCGTGGAGGTCACCGAAGAAGCTGTCCTTCCAGCCGGAGAATGGGAAGAAGGCCATCGGGGCGGCGACACCGACGTTGATGCCGATGTTGCCGGCGCGGGCCTCGTAGCGGAACTTGCGGGCGGCCGCGCCGCTGCTGGTGAAGAGACAGGCCATGTTGCCGTAGCTGCCGCTGTTCACCAGGGCGATCGCATCGTCGATCGTGCTGACGTGCATGAGGCTCAGCACCGGGCCGAAGATCTCAGTCTGGGCGATCTCGCTGCGCGGGTCGACGTTGTCGAGGATGGTGGGGCGGACGAAGTAGCCGCCCTCGTAGCTGGGCACGGTAACGCCGCGGCCGTCCACCAGGACGCTGGCGCCGCCCTCCGCTCCCTTGCCGATCAGCATCTCGATACGCTGCTTGCTCTCGGCGGTGATCACCGGCCCCATGTCCACGTCGGGGTTCAGGCCGAAGCCGACCTTGCGCGAGACCGCAGCGTCGGCGATGCTCTCGCGGAACATGTCGCGCGCCTCGCCCACGGTGACGGCGATCGAGGAGGCGAGGCAGCGCTGGCCAGCGCAGCCGAACGATGAGTCAGCCACGATGCGGGTGGTCATATCCATGTCCGCATCGGGCAGGACGATGACGGGGTTCTTGGCGCCGCCCTGGCACTGGGCGCGCTTGCCGTTGGCCGTGGCGCGGGAGTAGACGTAGCGCGCGACGCCGGTAGAGCCGACGAACGACACGGCGCGGATGGCGGGATGATCGAGGATGGCGTCGACGGTCTCCTTGGAGCCGTGGACGAGCTGCACGACACCTTTGGGGAAGCCGGCGCGCTCGATCAGCTCCATGAGCTTGACGCCGGTCATCGGCACCTTCTCGCTGGGCTTGAGGATGAAGCAGTTGCCGCACGCCACGGCGTAGGGCAGGAACCAGAGCGGGATCATGCCGGGGAAGTTGAAGGGCGTGATCGCGGCGACGACGCCAACGGGCTGGCGGATCATGTGCTCATCGATGCCGCGGGCGATGTCCTCGTTGTTGTAGCCCTGCATCATCATAGGGATGCCGCAGGCGACCTCGACGTTCTCGATGCCGCGACGCATCTCGGCCTCGGCCTCGGCGAGGGTCTTGCCGCACTCGAGGGTGATCGTGCGGGCGATGTCCTTGATGTTCTCCTCGAGCAGGGCCTTGAGGCGGAAGAGGTGCTGGATGCGCTCGAGGGCCGGCGTGGCGCGCCAGCCCTGCCAGGCAGCCTGGGCGGCCTCGGCGGCGGCGGCAACCTCGGCGCGCGGCGTGACAGGCACGCGCACGATGGCCTCGGCGGTGGCCGGGTTGCGGACGTCGAGGAATGACTCGGCGGTGGAGCGTACCCAGGCGCCGTCGATGTAGTTACGAAGCTGCTCAGTCATGTTTTTCTTGGGGGGGCTACGCCCCTCCAAACCTCCTTTGAAATTCATTTATCCAATATCGGCGACGCGGACGGGCCGGCGCTCGAGGAGCGACTTCTTGGCGGCGAGGCCCACGGCGAGGGCGGCGCGCCCGTCGCGGCCGCCCACGGGGACGGGGCGGTCATGCACCACGGCGTCGACGAAGGCCTCGATCTCGGCGGCGTAGGCGTCGGTGTAGCGCTGCATGAAGAAGTTGAGCGGCAGGTCGCGCCGAACAGCCTCGGCCGTGCTAAGGACACTGTTGTTGGGGTAGTTGTTCTCGGTCTGGACGGCACCCTTGCTGCCGAACACCTCGGCGCGCTGGTCGTAGCCGTAGGAGGCGCGGCGGCAGTTGTCCACCGTGCCGATCACGCCGTTGACGAAGCGCAGCAGGGTGACATGGGTGTCGATGTCGCCGGCATCGCCGATCGCCGGGTCCACCATCACGCCGCCCTGGACGTAGACCTCATCGATCTCGCTGCCGATCAGGAAGCGGGCCATGTCCCAGTCGTGGATAGCCATGTCGAGGAAGATGCCGCCCGAGACCTTGATGTAGGAGATCGGCGGCGGGGCCGGGTCACGGCTGATGAGGTGCAGGGTGTGCGGGTCGCCGATCTCGCCATTCACCACAGCGGCGCGGGCGCGGGCGTAGTTGGCATCGAAGCGGCGGTTGAAGCCCACCATGAGCTTCACCCCGGCGCGCTCGACGGCCGCGATAGCGGCGTCGGTCTGGGCCAGGTCAAGCGCCACGGGCTTTTCGCAGAAGATGTGCTTGCCCGCGGCGGCGGCGGCGATGATGATCTCGGCGTGGGTATCGGTGGGAGTGCAGATCAGCACCGCATCGATGCGCGGGTCGGCGAGAATGGCGCGGTAGTCGGCGGCCACGGTGGGCACGCGGTACTTGGCGGCCACCGCCTCAGCGGCGCTGGGGATGGGGTCGGTCACGGCCGCGAGCTGCGCGCTGCCGACGCGGTAGGCGATGGTGCTGGCGTGAACCTGGCCGATGCGGCCGGCGCCAATCAAGCCGATGTTGAGGATGCTGGTCATGATGTGTTTTCCTTGGGGACTACGCCCCCAAACCCCCGCTACAGGCCACCGCGCTCAGCGGCAAAGGAAAGAACCTCGTCATAGGTAGGCGTGAAGTTGGCGCAGCCGTGACGGGTGACGACGATCGCGCCGCAGGCGTTGCCGAGGCGCGCGGCACGGGCCCAGTCCCATCCCTGGACGTAGCCGTAGAGCGCCCCGGCGGCGAAGGCGTCTCCCGCGCCGAGGATGTTGGCGACCTCGACGGGGAAGCCGGGCACGTCGGTGCGGGTAACGGCCCCATCGGCGTGGACCTGGTGCACGCGCGAGCCGTGCTCGCCGCGCTTCTGGAGCAGCACCCGCGGCCCGAGCGCCAGAAGCGCGTCGATCGCAGAGTCCACGTCGCCCTGCACGCGGGCGTCCGAGATCTGCGAGTGGGTCAGGCTCACCTGGGACACGTCGCTCAGCATCGCCGCGTTGATCTCGTCCTCGGTGCCGAGCACCACGTCCACCAGGCGCATCGCCGCACGCAGGGTGACACCGAAGGCGCGCGGGTCGTGCCACTGGTCGGCGCGGAAGTCGATGTCGAGCGCGACGGTGACCCCGGCGCGGCGGGCGAGCTCGGCCGCGAAGAGCGTGGCGCTGCGGCTGGGCTCCTTGCTGAGACCGGTGCCGGAGATCAGGAGCGCGCGGGCCTGCGCGATCGGCGTGGCAAGCACATCGTCGATCGTGAGCTCGATATCGGCGCAGTTGTCGCGATAGTAGGTGAGCGGGAACTTACCGGGCGGCTCGATCCCGAGCACCACGGCGCTGGAGCGACGTCCGGGCTTGCGCGGGATAAAGCGCGTCTCGACCCCCTCGCGATCAAGGAAGCTCAGGATGAAGTCTCCCACCGGGTCGAGGCCGACGGCGGTGAGGAGGGCCGTTCTCAGGCCGAGGCGGCGCGCACCGACGCTGATGTTGGTCGGGCAGCCGCCGACGTAGGCCGCGAAGCTGGTGATCTGCTCGAAAGGCGCGCCGACGTCGTTCGAGTATAGGTCGATCGAGGAGCGGCCCATCGTGATGAGGTCGTAGGTGTCTGTGCTCATCGCTATCTCATCTAGTTGGCGCGATTACTGGCGCAACGCGCGCTGTAGCAGTCCTACCTGACAAGGAACCGTGAGGTAGAGCGGCTGGGGGCTGCGCCCCCAAGCCCCGCTTGACGCTACAACGCGTCGTTCATACGTTCACATCGTAGATCGGCACGCGCGGGTCACGGGAGGTATAGGACTGCTTCACCCAGGCGTACTGCGGGTCGTCGCTGGCGGCAAGGGACTGGGCGCTGCCGGCGAGGACGTTGAGGTAGTAGGCGGTGTAGCCGGGCGCGGCCGTGACTGGGTGGTAGCCCTCGGGCACCAGCACGATGTCGTCGTTGCGGGCCAGCAGCACCGCGTCGATCGGCCGGCCGGCGCGGTGCAGTGGCGACTCGGGGTCGGTGTAGACGCGCTGGAAGGCGTAGCCCTCGGGCTTGTCGAAC
>JBDLTZ010000271.1:0-30873 GCA_039805565.1 Chloroflexota bacterium
CGGGCGCGCAGCCCATCCACGACGCTCACGGCCGAGGAGGGCGGCACAAGACCGCTCCCGCCGCCTGCAGCGGAGATGTTGTCGGCATCCGGGCCGATCACGGCGATCCGGCGCAGGTCGCGCGGGGTGAGCGGGAGCAGGGCGCCCTCATTCTTCAGCAGCACGATCGCCTGCTCGGCGGCCTCCCGCGCCAGCGCGCGGTGCTCGTGGAGCGGCGCCGGGGTCGCACCGAGCGGCTGATCCAGCAGCCCGAGCCCGACCGTCGGGCGCAGGATGCGTCGCACCATCTCGTCGAGCACCTCCAGCGGCACACGCCCGTCTTCTACCGCCGCCAGCAGCTTCGGCCCCCAGCGGCCGAACATCGTGAGCTCCCAATCCAGGCCCGCCAGCGCCGCCTCAGCCGTGCTCTGCGTGGCCATGAAATCGCTCATCACGTAGCCGCGGAACCCGAGCTGCCCGCGCAGCACCTCGGTGAGCGTGTGCGGGTGCTCGCAGGCGAAGGTGCCGTTGATGCTGTTGTAGGCGCCCATCAACGCCGCTACGCCGCCCGCGCGCACGGCTGCCTCGACCGGCGGGAGGTAGATCTCCTGCAGCGCCCGCTCGTCCACGCGCACGTCGATGCTGTTGCGCAGGTGCTCCTGGTTGTTGACCACATAGTGCTTGAGGCAGGCCTGCACGGCGTGCGCCTGGACCGCCCGGATCACCGGCACGACCAGGCGCGCCTGGAGCAGCGGGTCCTCGCCGAAGGACTCGAACGTGCGCCCGGCCAGCGGCGCGCGAGCGATGTCTACCGCCGGGCCCAGCAGGACGTTGTGACCGTTCGCGCGGGTCTCGGCGCCGATCACATCGCCGTAGCGCCCGGCGAGCACCTCGTCCCAGGTGGCCGCGATCGCGATCGGCGCCGGGAGCGCTGTCGTGTTCGGCGTGCCGAGCGCCTTGCTCGGGATGCGCACCCCCGCCGGGCCGTCAGTGAGCGAGAAGGGCGGGACGGGCGACTCAGGCGGCGGCGGGCTCCACGGGTCGCTCGCGACGACGACCTTGCCACTGACGAGGTCGATCTTCTGCTGAAGTGAGAAGCGCTGGAGGAGGGTCTCGACCCGCGCCTCGACGTCTTCGGAGGCGTCCCAGCGAGATGGGTGATCAGTCATTGTTCTGCTCCGTAGTTGCGCCGATCCGGTGCTGGCCGGCGGGGATGTGGACGGGGGCGTGGCCCTCGCGCTCGACGATCACCGGGACGGGCGAGTCGATCAGGAGGGCGGCGGTGGCTGCGATGGCGATCAGGCCGTAGGGTGTGGGGACGCGCCACTTCGCGCAGGCCAGCGGCCCGAGCCGCGGCGCGACGTGAGCGACAGCGTAGCCCGGCGCGGTCGGGTCAACCCCCGCCGACCACAAGCCGGCCGGGGCGATCGGCTCCTCGGGAACCCAGATCCAGTGGCCGCGCCAGCGGATCTCGGGGAAGTGGTGCTTCTCACTATTTCTCCTCAGGCCGGTGGTCGGCGGTCAGGCGTCCTTCCCGGCTTGCTGCACCGGAAACAGCGTGGCGAACAGCCGATAGCTTTTCTGGCCCTCGGACTCCTCGCCCATCTCGGCGTTGAACTCGTCCGCAGATGCTCCAGGAGCCGCGCGCGCAACTCGTCGGAGACCACCTGCGGCGTCTCGAGGTCCGTCACGTGCAGCTCGGTGGCCGGCTCGGGCGATGCTTCCTGCGTCTCTATCTTCGCCTTCCAAAACAATAGTGTCATCCAAAAATGATACGATGGCAAAAAGTATACAACCGCTTCCCGCGCGACCCCGAGACCGACGAGGTCAATATCTCCGCCTGACCGTAGCTGCGCCGCGCGACACTTCCCGTGCTAGCATGGCGCCTGAGGGCTTGTATCCGCAGCGGCCCCGTGCAGAGTGTCACCACTGTGGGATTCACGGGCGCCGCGGGGCTGAGGGTCGAGAACGACAGACGGGAGGTTGAGATGACCGAGAACACGAGCGCGCCGCCCTCCTGCCGCGGCGCGTGGCCGACGATGGTGACCCCGTACGCGGAGGACCTGGCGATCGACGCGGGCGCCTACCGGGCGATGGTCGAGTGGTACCTGGGGCACGGCGTCGGCGGCCTGTACGCCAACTGCCTCTCGAGCGAGATGGACCTCCTCGACGACCGGGAGCGCCTGCTGCTCGTCTCTGAGGCCGTTCGTGTGGCCGGCGGGCGTGTCCCGGTGGCCGCCACCGGCAACTTGGGCGCCAGCCAGGCGGAGCACATCGCCCTGTGCCGCCGAGTAGCGGCCGCCGGCGCCGACATTGTCATGCTGGTAGTTCCCGAGTGGTGCGCGTCGGACGACGAGCTGGAGCACTACTACATGACACTTGCCGAGCAGGTCGATGCGCCGCTGGGCCTCTACGAGTGCCCCGCGCCGCGCCCGTACCACCTGGGGCTGGATCTGGTGGGCAGGCTGGCGCGCACGGGCCGCTTCGTCGCCTTCAAGGAGACCAGCTGCGACCTGGCCAAGATCCACGCGCTGCTGGACGTGACTCACGACACCCCGCTGGCGCTGCTCCAGGCGAACACTCCCTACCTGCTGGAGGCCGTGCGTGCGGGTGCGCCCGGCACGATGAGCATCGCCTCGATCTGGCTGCCCGACCTGGTGGCCGCCGTCGTCGAGCGTGCCTCGTCGGCCGGCGCCGAGGAGCTGCACGCCGCCTTGTGCGCGATGGAGCTGGCGCAGCGAGCCGTGCACCCGCAGGGCTCGAAGTACCTCCTGGGGAAGCGGGGGGTGCCGATCAGTCCCAGGACGCGTCGGGCGCAGCCCCCGCTCTCTGCAGAGGAGCGCTACGCCCTGGATGCTGCCGCTCGCGTGTGGCTCCTGCCCGACGGAGGGCTGCGGGCTCTGGAGGCGCTGCAAAGGCACGGCTAGCTCGCCCTCCGCGAGCGTGTGCGGCCGCACGGCGGCGAGGTCGCCAGGCGCCGGGGGGCAGAGGCTCGGCGCACATCAGACTACGGCCCGGCTTCGGGCGCCGCTACCGTCGCGGGGGCGCTCTGTCGGCGGCGTGCCAGAAGCCCCGCGCCCAGCGCGACCGCGCCTGCGGTCAGCAGCGTCGGCATGAGGCACAGGGCGTGGGCGAGGCTGAGCCAGAAGGGCGCGCCGATACCGCCCCGCGCCCCCGCGACGGTCGCCCCTGGCTCGACGTTGAGGTTGACCGCGTTCGGCATCGTGTGCAGCCCGCCGCGTACTGTCGCTCCCGCGCCCACGCGCAGATTCCCGCTCAGCAGCGCGAGGTCGCCCCGCACCTCGCCGTCGACGCTGACATTGCAGCAGAGCACGAGCAGCGAGCCATCGGTGGCAGAGCCGCGCGGCACGCTGATGTTGCCCGAGAGCACGAGCTGGCTGCCGCGCGGCGCGCCCGCCTCGCCCAGCACACCGTTGGTGTCGGCTAGCACGGTGGCGCCGGGCGCGGCGACGGCGAGCAGCGCGAGCACGATCATCAGCCCGGCGGCCGCGCGCGAGATCGTCGTCATCACAAACTTCTCCTCACGAGTGCGTTGCGTCCCGCTTCAGTGTAGGCGACAGCCGCGGGCTCGGGATCGGGCGTTAGGACGATCGCCCGCCTGTGAGTCGCGACCACGCTGTTTCAGGCACCCGGCTATCCGCTCGGCGGCCATCGCGTCCGGGCGCGCTCCCGCGCCGCCGGCCGCCGCCGTGGTATACTCCAGGGCATGACAACGCCCGAAACGAACTCGATCCTCACCCGCCACGGCGTGCTCCCGACACCCGCGTTCCTGCCGGATGCCACCCTCGGCGCGGTGCGCGCTACCGACGCTGGCGACCTGCGCGCCGCCGGGGTCCGCGCCGTGGTGATGAACATCTTCCACCTCATGCAGAAGCCCGGCTCCTCCACGGTCGAGGCGCTCGGGGGCCTGCACGCCATGTCCAGCTGGGACGGCCCGATCGTCACCGACTCCGGCGGCTTCCAGGCCTACTCCCTCATCCGCCAGAACTCCAAGTTCGGCCGCCTCACCGACCAGGGCATCACCTTCCAGCCCGAGGGCGCCGACCGCAAGTTCCAGCTCACCCCCGAGAAGTGCGTCCAGCTCCAGCTCGCCTACGGCGCGGACGTGGTGATCTGCCTCGACGACTGCACCCACGTGGACGACCCGCCCGCCGAGCAGCGCACCTCGGTCCTGCGCACCGTCCGCTGGGCGCGCCGCTGCCGCGAGGAGTTCGACCGCCAGATGGAGAACCGCGCCCGCAGCGCGCGCCGCTCAGGGGGAGACGACGCCCCGCGCCCGCTGCTCTTCGCCGTGGTCCAGGGCGGCGGCGAGCCCGATCTGCGCCGCGAGTGCGCCGAGCGCCTGCTCGAGATCGGCTTTGACGGCTACGGCTACGGCGGCTGGCCGCTCGACGCCTCGGGCTCGCTGCTGCGCGAGATGCTCCAGCTCACCCGCGAGCTCATCCCGCGCGAGTTCCCCATGCACGCCCTCGGCGTCGGCCAGCCCGAGAACGTGGTGCAGTGCGCCGCGCTCGGCTACCCGATCTTTGACAGCGCCCTTCCCACCCGCGACGCGCGCAGTGGCCGGCTCTACAGCTACGCCGAGGACCCGCGCACGCCCGGCTTCCGCCCCGCGGGCCGCTGGTACTCCTACCT
This sequence comes from Chloroflexota bacterium, assembly GCA_039805565.1. GTDB lineage: Bacteria > Chloroflexota > Chloroflexia > Chloroflexales > Roseiflexaceae > CALJIC01. The sequence goes on from JBDLTZ010000271.1 coordinate 4,636, forward strand.
CTACATCGAGGACAAGAAGCATATCAAGACCAACGCCCCCATCTCGCCCGGCTGCGACTGTTACACCTGCCAGCGGTACACGGTGGGCTACCTCCACCATTTACATAAAATAGGCGAGCAGCTCTACAACCGGCTCGCCACCATCCACAACCTGCGCTTCATGACCACGCTGATGGAGCTGCTCGGGGGGCGCCTGGGTCGGGAGGCGCGAGGCGCGAGTCGTGAGTCGTGAGTCTGTCTCGTTGCAGCGCGGATCGGGCGTTGTGGCGCCGTTTCCCCTCCCACAGCGACGAAAGAACCTTTGGGTATTTTCCGCTGCGCGGAAAGGGGTGCCGCCTGCGCCCGCGCGCCTTCCTGTCTCAGCCCGCGCCGTGCCGGCCGACAACCCGCCGCGACTCGGTAGCCAGTGGGGGTTCATAGAACCATGGCAGACCAGCAGACCATCGAGGCCCTCGCCGCCGAGGTGCTCGCCAGCCCCAAGTACCGCCACGTCAGCCCCGGGCTCGTGCGCGACCTCGCAGTGCGCGAGCTCGCCGCCCACCGCTCGCGCAAGGACGCGGCCAAGGCCGTGAAGAACAAGCTCCACCAGGTCGCCGGCGCCTACTTCGAGGCCCGCCCGGACTACGACGCCTGGCTCGGCGAGATCGCGGCCGCCGCAGCGCGACCAGGGGCCGAGGAGCAGGGACCAGCGGCTGGAGACCACGAGCGCACGGCCGCGCCACCCGAGCATACCCATGGCCTAGCACTCAGCACTCAGCACTCAGCACTCGCTGTCGCCTGCGCCGAGGTGATGCGCCGCCACGCATCTACCCGCGAGCGGCTCCCCATCCTCGGGCGCTTCTACGCCGAGGTCTTCGCCGCGCTCCCGCCGGTTCGATCGGTGCTCGACCTGGCGAGCGGCCTCAACCCGCTGGCGCTCCCCTGGATGCCGCTCGCGCCCGGCGCCACCTACCACGCCTGCGACCTGTACGCCGACATGGCCGCCTTCCTCGAGGGCTTCTTCCAGCTCGCGGAGGTGGACGGCCGCGCCGAGGTCTGCGACCTGATCCAGGGGCCGCCCTCCGCAGCCGCCGACCTCGCCCTGGCGCTCAAGCTGCTCCCCGTGCTCGAGCAGGTGGATCGCGCCGCGCCGCTGCGTCTTCTGCGCGCCGTCCAGGCGCCGTACATCCTGGTCTCCTTTCCCGCCCAGAGCCTCGGCGGGCGCGGCAAGGGCATGGCCGAGAACTACGAGCGCCGCTTCCGCGACCTCGTCGGCGGCGAGGGCTGGGACGTCACGATGCTCTCGTTCCCGTCAGAGCTCGCCTTCCTGGTGGACAAGCGGGGGGCTGTGGCCGGCGAGCCCTAGCGCCGAGACGCAGAGGGCGCGTCACTCGCGAGACGCGGAGGGCGCGTCGCTCGGGGAGGCATCTTGCTCGGGGAGGCGCGGAGGGGCGTCGCTCGGGGAGGTGCGGAGGGGCGTCGCTCGGGGAGGTGTCTTGCTCGGGGAGGCATCTTGCTCGGGGAGGCGCGGAGGGCGTATCGCTCGGGGAGGTGTCTTGCTCGGGGCGCTGTGGATGGCGCGTCGCTCGGGGAGGTGCGGAGGGGCGTCGCTCGGGGAGGTGCGGAGGGCGAAGCCCTCCGCGAGAATCAAGTACCCCCTCCCCGCGCACGGGGAGGGGGCAGGGGGAGGAGCTACCCCCCCACCTGTCGCAGCGGCGCCGGCATGAACAGCAGCGCGAACACCACCAGCCCAAAGACCGCCAGCGCCACGTGTCCTGCGCCGAGGCGTGAGATATCGTTGAGCGGCGGCGGGTGGCGCGGGCCGATCAGCAGCGCCAGCACGCCCCAGATCAGCCACGTGCCGTTATCGGGGAGCAGCATGCCGAGCACCACACACAGCCCGATCATCCCGTACGCCAGGTAGTCCGCCATGCGCCCGAGCAGCGCGTACGCGATGTGCCCGCCGTCGAGCTGGCCGATCGGCAGCAGGTTCAGCATCGTCACCAGCAGCCCGATCCACGCGCCCCAGGCCATCGAGTTGAGCTGCACGTCCACGCCGCCGCCCGGCAGCCACTGCCCGAACACCGCCAGCTTGAGCGCACCGTAGAGCAGCGAGTTCCCCTCCTGCATGTACCCCCCGGCCGGCGGCGGCGCCACGGTTGACGTCGACAGGCCGTAGAGCAGCAGCGGGATGGCCACCGCCAGCCCCGCCAGCGGCCCGGCGATCCCGATCTCCAGGATCGTCCGGCGATCCTCCATCGGCTCGCGCTGCACGATCACCGCGCCCATCGTCCCGGTGATGCTCAGCGGCGGCGGCAGCGGGATGAAGTAGGGCAGGCTCACCGGCGCGCGGCGCAGGCGCCCCACCACGTAGTGCCCCATCTCGTGTACGAACAGGATGCCCATCAGCGCCCCCGCGAACGGCAGCCCGCTCAGCAGGAGCGCCGGCGTCGTGGCGATCGCGACGATCGTCGCCATCAGCGCGTTCCCATCCGCGATCGGGTCACGCCACTCGTAGAGCGCGCCGGCCAGCAGCGAGGTGAACACCGACGTCAGGAACAGCGCTACTGGCAGCCACACCCGCGGTGCCTTGCGCTCCACCACTCCGGGTGTCGCCACCAGCTCGTCCGCCTGGCCCTTGCGCCGCAGGAACGGAGTGAACCCCAGTCCCTCCATCCGGCTTCGGACCACGCCGTACAGCTGGTCTGCCGGGCCGGTGAGCCGCCCGCGCAGGGTGAGCACGCCACGCTCGTCCCAGGCGTAGCTCTCGAACTCCATCAGGCCGCGCAGCGCCTCGCGCACCTCGCCCAGTAGCGCCAGCCGGTCCACATCGTGAGTCACGTGCAGTGTCAAGCCGATCAGCTTTCTATATATCAGGCCACGCCGACGCGCGTGGGGCGATTCTGGACTCAAGGCTCAAAGCTCAAGACTCGTCCAGCAGCACGCGGAAGTTCAGCTCCGCGAAGGGGTTGTCCAGCTCCTCGACTTCGTCCAGGTACGCTTGGTCTGCGTCAGACAGCGCCAGCGCCTCGGCCAGCGCGCACAGCTGCTCGCAGCGCTCCAGGTGCTGAGCCACCCGCTGCGGCACCGGCTCGGCCAGACCGCGGCCAGCCAGTAGCGCCCAGTCGCTCGACTGCGCCAGCAGCAGCTCGCGCAGCGCCTGGTTCAGCGCCCGCTCCCGGTCTCCGCGGGCGTGGGGGTGTCGCCGCGCAGTGGCGACCAGCCGCGCTTCGGTCACCTCGAGCGCCTGGTGTAGCGCCGCTGTCTGGGGGCTCACCCACGCGCGGTGCTCCCCCTCGGGGCCCCACGAGCCATCGTGCAGCGACACGCTCTGGCGCGGGCGGAAGGCGCGCAGGTAGGGCGACGGGGTCGTGAGCTGCACCGAAGGGTGGCCCGACACCCGCATCAGCAGTGCGCGCAGCCAGAGCGGCCCCTCGAACCACGATCGCCCCAGCGTATGGACGTCGAGCGGCACCACGGCGACCCCCGGCCGGTCGTGGTGCGCCGCCAGCTCCTCGAGCTCGGCGGTCACCACCTGCGCGAAGTGCGCCGCGTGGTCGTCGGCGCGCCGGAACGCCTCGTAGGGGTCGTACAGCTCGCGGCTGTGGCCCGAGCCTGTTCGCCACAGCGCCAGCCCTGAGTCGCGGTCGCGGCGGGGCGATTGGTACAGTGGGTCGCCGGGGTAGCCGAGCTCCGCCGACCAGATGTGCTCGCAGGCTGGTACGTCGCGCAGAAAGGCGATCAGCTGGCGCGGCATGGCCCAGCGCGGGCGCAGGTGCGTCAGCCCGGGCGCGGGGGCGGCGCTGGCAGGGTCCACCACCGTGTAACGGGCGCCCAATGCGCGCACCGCCTGCCCCACGAGCTCCGCGTAGCCGCACTCAGGCAGCCACAGGCCGCGCGGCCGCCGCCCAAGCCGCCGCGTCACGCTCAGGCTGCCCACCTCGAGCTGGGCCCGCAGCGACTCAGGGCGCCCCAGGGCCGGCAGGTAGGCGTGGGTGGCCGCGCCCGCCAGCGGCTCAGCTGTGCCGTCGGCGCACAGCTCGCGCAGTGCGGCGGCGGGATTACGCCCGTAGCGCCCGGTGAAGCTGCGCAGCACCCCCTCCCCCCAATCGAGGTAGAAGCGCGCGAGGTACACCAGGTGCTCCATCCCCCCGCGCTCCCAGCGCGCCAGATCAGCCGCACGCGCGCTGAGCCAGCGATCCATCCAGACGGCGAAGTGTTTCTGGACGACGTTGTCGGCGAGCTGCTCGAGCAGCACCGGCGAGTAGGCCAGCGCCACCGCCGGGCGGGCGCCGAGCTCGCGGGCATCGTAGAGGGCGTTGAGGGTGGGGATGATCGCGTGCGCGATCGTTTCGTGCAGCTCGTCCTCGCCGGCGGGCTCCCGCCCCGCGGCGCGCAGGTAGGGTACGTGTCCGGTCAGGACCAGTGAAAGGTAGCCGTGCATAGCGCGGGTATTATGACCGAGCCTGAGAAGCGCGTCAAGAGAGCTGGCCCTGCCTGGCTCCGTTTCAGTCCCACGCCTGTTCGGCACGCAAGTACTATATACGCTGCCCAGGCCGGCGGCTATGATTCGCCCTGGTACCACTCGTTCAGGAGGCCGCGGCCATGTCAACCATCCCTGCCCCCGCCGACGCCATCGCTGAGTCGCAGCGCCTCATCGCCGCCCTGGAGAGGCGGCGCGCCGAGCTGCCCTTTGTCGACGTCGTCCTTGAGGCGCACCGCACAATGCATCAAGAACTGGAAGTGAGCCACAGCAGCAGCGAGCAGGCTGTGGCCGAGTGGCGTGCCGCCCTCGCGCGGCGCTGGGAGTGTGAGGTGGCCGGGCGGCGGCTGTACAGGCAGATCATGCGCCAGCTGGCGGAGGGCTATAGGACCGAGGCGCCAGCTTTCAAGGTGATCTCGCGCGGCGGCGCCGAGGCCGAGAGCTCGCCCGCGCAGCTACTCGAGGATCTCAGCCGGCTGCAGGCTGCGCTCTCGATCAGTGGCGTCTCCGAGCTCAGCCGATTGCGCGGCCGGCAGCTCGAGGAGCTGTCGCTCGAGCTCGCCCACGCGATCGGCCACGCGGACTCCTGTGAGCACCGCCGCCGTTCCTCCGCGCTGGACAACCGCATGGTGCGCGAGGTCTACCGGCGCGTCCGCGGCGAGACCTGCCGCGCGCTTGTGGGGCACTACGGCGACGATCTCCCCTTCGACCTGCGCTGCCTGTTCGAACAATACTGACGGCTCCCGGGGCCTGCGCCCCAAGCCCTCGCTTCGCGCTGACGCGCCGTCCCCTGCCCCGCCTGTGGTATCGTATGCGGACATCAATGCACACACGTGGAGGGCCTCATGGAGAGAGTACGCTGGGCGGTGGTTGGCACGAGCGACTTCGCGCTGGACTGGATCGCGCGCGGGGTGTCGCTGGGGAGCAATGCGGAGCTGGTGGCCGTGGTGAGCCGCGATGAGGCCCGCGCGGCCGCGGCGGCTACGCGCGTAGGCGCGCCGCGGCACTACACCTCGATCGAGGCGATCGAGCGCGAGGCGGTAGATGGCGTGTTTCTCGTGCTGCCCAACCCGCAGCACGCGCCCTACGCCATCGCAGCGGCGCGGCGCGGCCTGCACGTGATCGTGGAGAAGCCGATGGCCCCCACGCTCGATGAGTGCCGCGCGATGATCGCTGCGGCGCGCGAGGCCGGCGTGGTGCTGGCGGTGGCGCAGTGCATGGAGTGGGCGCCGCCGGTGGTCAAGGCGCGCGAGCTGGTGGAGGCGGGCGTCATTGGCAAGCCGCTCACCGCTACCATCAGCGCCTCGTGGAACTCACCCGCGCCCGACCCCTGGCGTCAGAGCGATACGACCGAGGCGGGCGGGGGACCGCTACACGATGCGGGCGTCCATGCGCTGGATACCATCCAGCGCATCCTCGGCCCTGTGACGCGCGTGGCGTGTGAGCTGGATCACCTGCGCTACTCGTACGTGGCCGAGGACGCCAGCACTACCTTGTTGCGCTTCGCCTCCGGCGCGCACGGCGTGATGCACGCCCATTTCAACTGCAATCAGAATTGGCTCGAGATCATCGGCACCGAGGGCCGACTCTGGAGCGAGCAGTGGCTCGGCCGCGAGTTCTCCGGCAAGCTGCACCTGCAGCGCGGCCAGGAGCTCACGAGCTTCGATCTGCCTACTGTGAACGTTTACAAGCCGCAGATCGAGGATGTGTCGGCTGCGGTCCTCGGTCGCGGCTCGCCGACAGTCACCGGCGAGCGCGGCGCGGTGAACATCGCGGTCATCGAGGCCGCGATCCGCTCGGCGCGGTCCGGCGCATTTGTGGATGTTGCTGTAGGGTTGTAGCAGAAGGCCGCCAGGATCCTTTCACAACGAAAGGATCCTGGCGGCCTTTTGCTTCGTTTGCCAGCAGGTCGAGTCCTATCGTATGCGCGGCCGGGGCTGTATTCGCCACGCGCACGGTAGAATCGCCCCGGCGCTACTCCTGGATGTCGACGCGGGCATTCATCCCGGCGCGCAGCCCCGTGATGTCATCGAGGTCCACTCGCACCAGGAAGGTCCGAATCGCCCCCTGGTTCGTCGCCGTCGGCGACACGAAGCTCACCTCGCCCGCGAACGTCCGCTCCCCGATGCCGTCTACCCGCACCTCCGCTGCCTGCCCCACCTCCACCTGCGCGATGTCCACGTCGCTGATCTGCACCTCCACCCGCAGGTCGCTCACATCCACCACCTGCAGCGCCGGCGCTCCCTGCACCACGCTCGGGTCGCCCGGGTCCACGTTCACGATCGACACCACGCCGTCGAACGGCGCCCGCAGCTCTGCGCGCTCCCGGTTGATCTGCGCCAGCGTCAGCGCCGCCTCCGCCTGTGCCACTCCCGCCGCCGCTGCCGCCGTCTGCGACTCGCGCGGGTCGGGGATCACCCTGGCGCGGTTGGCCTGCGCCTGCGCCAGCGCCGCCTGCGCCGCCGCCAGCCGGTCCGCGTCCGGCGGCAGCTTCAGCTTTTCCAGCCCCAGCTGCGCCTGCAGCAGCTGCGTCTCCGCCGCCTGGATGCCGGTCTCCTCCGCCTGGCGCGCGCTGTCGGCCGCCTTCACCGCCAGCTCCACCGCCTTCTCGGCCTGCTTGAGCGCCGCCTCGGCCTGCACGAACTGCGCGTAGTAGTTCTCCCGCGCGCCGTCGCTCAGCGAGTTGTCCACTGTGCCGGTGGTGGTACGGGTCTCGGGCACGATCGGGTCGTTGCCGGTCTCCTGGGCGTAGGTCCAGTTGTACTTGGTCTGGGCGTAGCGCGCCTGGGCCTGGGTGAGCTGGAAGGCGGCCTGCTCGGCCTGCTGCTCGGCCTGGGTCTTGGCGAAGGAGAGGCGGTCACGGGTGGACTCGAGGTTGACCTCGGCGAGGCGCACGGCGGCCTCAGCAGTCTGGAGGTCGAGCGGCTTGGCACCCTGCTGGACGGCCTTGAGGGCCTCCTGGGCCTGCCTCACGGCGGCGTTGGCGGCGGCAAGGTCGGCCTGACGGGGGTCCTCGGTGAGGGCGGCCTGCTGGGCCTGGGCGTTGGCGAGCGCGGCCTCGGCCTGCTGGAGCTGCTGGTCAAAGGTGCGAACGTCGAGCGCGGCGAGGAGGTCGCCCTTCTTGACCATAGCGCCCTCGGTGACGAGGACTCGGTCGACGGTGCCCTGGACCTGGAAGGAGAGGTCGGCGTCCTGGATGGCGAGCACGGTGCCGGAGCCGCTGACGCCGAGGTTGAGCGGTGCGGGGGTGCTGAGGACGGCAGGCGCGGTGGTGGGCGCGGCGAGGGAGGCCGCGACAGTCGGGCGGGCCTCGGCGGTGGGGGCGGGCGCGGGCGCGGCACCCGGCGCCCCGGCACAGGCCGAGAGCGCGGCGGCGGCTGTGGCGATCAGCAGACTGCTGGCGAGTGGTCTGCGCTTCACGGATCTAGCTCCTTAGCGTGGTAGCTCTTGAAAGGCTTCTGAGAGTGTTCCTCTCGGAGGGGCGAAGCCCCTCCGAGCCTGCTCGATTGTGGCCAGGTGCTAGCGTGATCCCTCCGGCGCCGGCCGCGCCTCTTCGGGGGCGCGCAGGTCTGCGGGGCGGGGGCTGCGCCCATTGGCGTGCCCGTTGACGGGCCCGTCAGCCGGGACCGTCGCGAGCGCGTGGGCCGGGGCGGGGGCTGCGATGGGCCCCTCGTCATCGTTCTCCTGGCCGAAGCGGCGGCGGAAGAAGTTCGTACTGCGCTCGGTGAGCGACTCCATCAGGCTGTAGGCCGTGGGCACCACCAGCAGCGTCAGAAACATCGAGGTGATAAGGCCGCCGATCAGCACGGTCGCCAGGCCCTTGCGGAACTCACCGCCCTCGCCCGTGCCGATCACGTGGATGCCCATCGCCACGGGCAGCGAGCCCGCCACAATCGCCATCGTCGTCATGAGGATCGGGCGGAGGCGGATAGCGCCGGCAAGCTCAAGCGCCGAGTGCTTCGGCAGGCCTGCGGCGCGCAGGCGGTTGGTGAAGTCCACCAGCAGAATGGAGTTCTTCACCACCAGGCCGAGGAGCATGATCAGGCCGATCATCCCGGTGATGTCCAGCGGCGTGCCCACCAGGCGCAGCGCGAGGAAGGCGCCGATGAAGCTGAAGGGCATCGCGACCATAATAACCAGCGGCTGGGTGAACGAGCCGAACTGGGAGGCCAGCACCATGTAGACGAACAGCACCGAGAGGCCCATCGCCACCAGCAGGCCGCCGAAGCCCTCGCTCTGCTGCTGGGCAAGGCCGACGAAGCTGGTGGTGACGCTGGCGGGCACGCCAAGGGCGTCGAGCCGTGCCTGCACATCTTGCTGCGCCTCGCCGAGGTTACGGCCCTCGGCCAGGTTCGCGCCGATGATCACCTGGTTGAGGCGGTCGTAGCGGCGGATGGCGGTCGGGCTCGAGGCCAGCTCGGCCGTGCCGAGCGCTGTGAGCGGCACCGCGCCCGAGCGGGTCGGGATGATGATGTTGCGCAGCGAGTCCGGGCTCGTGCGATCCTCCTCGCGCAGCCGCACCACGATGTCGGTGTCCTGGCCGTTCTGGCGCAGCACCGTAGCGCGCTCGCCGTTGATCAGCGCTCGCACCGAGCTCGCGATATCGTTGTTGGTGATCCCCACGTCCCCGATTCGCACCGGGTCGGCCACGAAGCGCAGCTCGGGCTTGCCGGGCTTGTAGTTCGTGTCGATGTCCAGCAGACCAGGCACCTGCGCCATCTCCTGCTGGATGCGCGCGATCAGCTCGGCGTACTCGGCCGAGGGCTGGGTGGTCTGGAGGCTCAGCTGGAGCTGGCGGCCGGTGACGCCGGTGGAGGTGGGCGCGCCGACGGAGGGCAGGCCGAAGGTCAGGTTCGGCAGGAAGGTGAGCTGCGGCCGGAGCTCATTCTCGACATCCTTGCTGGCCACGTCGTCCTTGAGGCGCACGAAGAACTCGGCGCGCTCGACGCCGCCGCCGCCCACGGTGGTAATGATGTCCTCGACGTTTGAGTTGGCCAGTATGATCTGCTCGGTCTGGCGCGCGAGCCGGTCGGTCTCGCTCAGCGCGGTGCCGGGCGGCAGCTCGTAGCCCACCAGGAACTCGCCTGGATCCTGCTGCGGGAAGAACTGGAACTTGAGGCCGGCCGCGACGCCGACGCTGAGGACCAGGACGCCCACGGCCGCGCCGATCACGAGCAGGCGCGTCCAGGTGCTCCGCAGGCTCCATGCCAGCAGCCGCTCGTAGGCCCGGCCGAGCGGCCCGGGGTCCTCGGTGGCCTCGTGGATGAGCGAGGCGTCCTGATCATTGCCCTCGAGGCGCAGTCGCTCGACGGCCTCGGCGATCTCGGGGCGGTGGGAGTGCGCCGCGTCGTGCGGGTGCTCCTGCGCCTTCTGGCGGCGGAACAGGTTGGCCGAGAGCATCGGCGCGAACATGAATGCCTCGACCAGTGAGAGCAGGATGGCGACGGCGATCGTGATGCCGAACGACTTGAAGATGATGCCGGTGGTGCCCGAGGTGAATGTGACCGGCACGAACACCGCCACCACCGTGAAGGTCATCGCCAGCACCGAGAGCGCCACCTCGGCGGTGCCCTTGCTGGCCGCCACCCGCGGGGACTCGCCGCGCTGCGTGTGGCGGAAGATGTTCTCGCGCACCACGATCGCGTCATCGATCACCAGGCCGACGCACAGCGCCAGCGCCAGCAGCGTGATCAGGTTGATCGTCAGCCCGAACAGCGGCATGACCGCGAAGGTGCCCATCAGAATAACCGGCAGGCCGGCCATCGTCACCAGGGTGTTGCGGTCGCGCAGGAAGGTGAGCACCACCAGCAGCCCGATCGACAGCGCGAGCACCAGCACCTTGTCGACCGGCACGCCCATGGCCGGCAGCACGCCCAGGCCCACCACCGCGATCGCAGCGGGCACGGCGGCGGTGATCAGCATGTTGCGCAGGCCGCTGAAGAACAGCATCACCACCAGCAGCGCGGCCACGGTGGCGAACACCAGCTCCTCGAGCGAGCTGATCGCCGACGCGGTCACGGCGGTGGAGGAGTCACGCGGGATGATGTAGGTCAGGTCGGTGCGGGTCTCGCCGATACGCGCCAGCTCGGCCTTGACGGCGTCTGCCACCGTCACGGTGTTCGAGCCGGTCTGCTTGCGGACATCGATGATGATCGCGTCCGAGCCGTCCAGTCGCGTATAGCTGCGCTCCTCGGCCACGCCGTCCTCGATCGCCGCCACATCGGAGATGCGGTAGTTCGTGCCGGTGATCTGGATGTCGGCGATGTCCTCGGGGGTCTGGAGCATGCTCGGGGCGCGCAGGCTGATCTCCTGCGAGCCGGACTCGATGTTGCCCAGGCCCAGGTTGGCGTTGGCCGCCTGGAGCGCGCCGGTGATCTGCGAGGGCAGGATGCCGTAGGCGCGCAGTTTGTCGAGGTCCATCAGCACGTTGATCTGGCGCTCCTGGCCGCCAGAGGCAGTGGCGGAGCCGACTCCGCTGGCGCGCTGCAGCCGCGGCACGACCTCCTCGTCCACGATGCGGCGCAGCTCAAGCGGCGACTGGCCCGCGGCGCCGGCGAAGGCGATCGAGATGATCGGCGCGGCGTTCGGGTCGAACTTCTGCACCACCGGCTCGCGGATGTCGCGCGGGAGGGTGGGGCGCACGCTGCTGATCTTCTCGCGCACGTCCTGATCGGCGCGGTTGACGTCGGTCCCCTCGTTGAACTCGAGCACAATCACCGCGATGCCCTCGCTGGAGGTGGAGGTGATGTGCTTGATCCCCTCGATGGTGTTGACGCTGTCCTCGATCGGCTTGGCCACCTGCTCGGCCACGCTCTCCGGGCCGGCGCCGGGGTACGCCACCGAGACGGCGACGACCGGGACCTCGAAGTCTGGCAGGAAGTTGACCGGGAGGGTGCGGAACGCCAGAATGCCGAAGGTGATCGTCAGCAGCATGAGCATAGTCACGAAGACAGGCTGTCTGATCGATATGTCCGAAATCGGCATTCCGCTGAGTTTTTCTCTCGGCGTGCGGATCGCCATGCGTGTTCCCGCTTTCTCTCTACTGGGCTCAATAAACGTGCGTACGCGTCGCTCGGGCCGCGTCGGTCGCTGCTACACTGCAGAGGGATAGGCTGGATGTCAACCCTTTACACAACCTGTACTCTACAGTAAAATAACACTACGCGCAAGTAGGACTTTCGTCTTCTTCCCAAGTGGTATACGCGCTAGATTGGACGATCGGATCTTGCGGACGGTTGCTCAGCAAGAGGTATTCCAGATATGAGCTCGCTACGTGAGCGGCGCAAGCAGATGCTGCGCGATGAGATCATCGAGGCGGCCCAGAGCCTCATCGCCGAGAAGGGCTACGGCGCCATGTCGATGGACGAGCTAGCCGCGCACGTCGGGATCTCGAAGCCGACGCTCTACAGCCACTTCGCGACGAAGGGGGACCTGGTGGTAGAGGCGGCCACGCGCGAGCTGCGGCAGATGGCCAAGCTGATAGAGAGCCAGCCCGAGGAGCGCTCGCCGCTGGAGCGGCTGGCCTTTGTGATGCAGAAGATCTTGGAGCGCCAGCTCCAGGCGCACTCACTGGGGATCGGGCCCTGGCCGGAGGTGTTCCGCCTGCTGTGCGAGCACGAGAGCTCGCTCAGCTGCATGCAGCAGCTAGACCGCTACATTGTGGCTCAGGTGCAGGCGGGGATGGCCCACGGGGAGATCGACCCGGCGCTGGACGAGGCGGCGGTGGTGCGGGCCTTCTACGGTATGGCGAGCGCCGTGCCACACGGGCGCATCACCGCGGCGCCGGTCGTGGATCTCGGACGCACCGCAGACGCGCTGGTGGCGATCTTCGTGCGTGGCGTGCGACGGAGTCGTGAGGCGTGAGTCTTGAGGCGTGAGTCGTGAGTCTTGAGGCGCTTGACAGCGCAATTCTCAAGACTCGCGACTCGTGGCTCGTGGCTCGCTACGCGTGCCCAAGCCGGGTAAGGTACTCGCGGCTCATGCGCACGCTCTCGAGCGCCGGGCGCTCGCAGCGGTCCTGCTCGACGATGAACCAGTGCGCGCCCGCGCTCTCGCCGGCCGCGATGATACCGGGGATGTCGAGCGTGCCGTGGCCCACCTCGGCGAACACGCGGCTGCCCTCCTTCATGTCCTTGAGGTGGACGTGCGACACCCGCCCGCTGAACTCGGCTAGCAGCGCTACCGGGTCAAGCCCGGCGTAGGCCGCCCAGTAGGCGTCGATCTCGAACCCCATCACCGCGGGGTCGGTGTTGTCGCGCAGGATGTGCAGGCCGGTGGTGTCGCCGAAGCGCTGCAGCTCGAAGTCGTGGTTGTGGTAAGAGAACCGCAGCCCGGCGTCGGCCACCTTCTGCCCGATGCCGGCCAGCGTCTCGGCCAGCCGCTTGTACCCCGCGGCGTCGGAGCGTCGCTCGAGCGGCAGGAAGGGGCAGATGACGTAGGTTCCGCCGAGCGTCTTCATCTCGTCGATCGCCGCGTCCAGCGAGCCCTCAAGCCGGTCCAGGCCGATGTGTGCACCGGCCACCTTCAGCCCAAGCGCGTCGAGCTCGGGGCGCAGCTCGGCCGCCGTCATCCCGCCGAGCCCCGCCAGCTCCACCGCGCCGTAGCCCATCTCCGCCACCGCGCGCAGCGTGCCCCGGAAGTCCTTCTGTGCCTCGTCGCGCAGCGTGTACATCTGCAGGCCGATCGGGTTCGTTGCCATGACCGCATGCTCCTATCGGGCGCGGCGGGGTGCGCCCCGTCCGCCCTTGTTTCGTATAGAATGCGCGTGTCATGTTTCACCAGCTCATCCGCTTTGTCAAACCACGGATCGTGACACAATGCACACTCTTATTATCGGCGCCGGCGTGGCCGGTCTCACCTGCGCGCGCGAGCTCGCGCGCGCCGGGGCGGACGTGACGGTGCTGGAGGCCTCCGACGGGGTAGGGGGGCGCGTGCGCTCAGACCATGCCGGCGGCTACACCTTCGACCGCGGCTTCCAGGTGCTCTTCACCGCCTACCCGGCCGTCCAGCGCCAGCTCGACCTGCGCGCGCTCGATCTGCGGCGCTTCGACCCTGGGGCGCTGATCTGCGTGGGCGGGCGGCGCGAAGTGCTGACCGACCCGCTGCGCGACTCGGACCGCGGTGCGGCTCTGGCCGCGGTGCTCAGCCCTGCCCTACCGCTGGCAGACAAATTCCGCACGCTGCTGCTGGCGCTTGAGCTGCGCGGCAAGACCGTGGACGAGGTGCTGGCGGGCGAGGACGAGGCGACGCTGGTCTACCTGGAGCGGCGCGGCTTCAGCCGGCGCGCGGTGGAGCTGTTCTTCCGGCCGTTCTTCGCCGGGATCTTCCTCGAGCGCGAGCTGGCGACCAGTGCGAAGTGCTTCCGCTTTAACTACAAGATGCTGAGCGACGGCGAGACGGTGGTCCCGGCGCGTGGTATGGGGGCGATCTCGGAGCAGCTGGCGGCGCCGCTCGTGGAGCGCGGGCGCGTGCGCCTCTCCTCCCCTGCCGTGGCCCTGCTCTGGGACGGCGGGCGCGCTGCGGGAGCTGTGCTGGCGAGCGGCGAGGAGCTGCGCGCCGACGCGGTGGTGGTGGCGACGTCCGCGCCGGAGGTGGCGCGCCTCAGCGGCCTGCCGATGCCCGAGGCGAGCAACGGCGTGACGACGGTCTACTTCGGCGGGGACGCGCCCGTGTTCCGCGGCAAGAAGATCGCGCTGAACCCGGCGCCGGGCGCCTTTGTGAACAACGCGCAGATGCTGAGCAACGTGGCGCCTGAGTACGCGCCAGCAGGGAGGCACCTGCTCTCGGCCAGCGTGCTTGGCGTGTCGGATCTAAGTGACGCGGAGCTAGCGCGAGCCGCCCTCCGCGACCTGCACGCCATGTTCGCGGGCGACCGGGCGGCGCTGGCGGCGCTGGCGCAGTACCAGCTGCTGCGGGTCTACCGTATCCCATACGGCCAGTTTGCGCAGCCGCCGGGCATCCACCCCACGCTGCCGGACAACCGCACGGGACGCCCGGGGCTCTACCTGGCCTCGGAGATCACCGAGGCGAGCAGCCTGAACGCGGCGATGATCAGCGGGGAGAAGTGCGCCGCCGCGGTGCTGGCCGACCTCGGCAGGTAGGGCTGGAGCGCGGGGCGAGACCGTGACGGCGGGGCATCAGCGCAGGCTCTACTAGGGGGCAAGCGCGCCGAGGGCGGGGGGGGCCTGAGAAGCGGAGGGCTCGGGGGCCGGCAGCAGCTCGAGACAGTACGCGCCGAACGGCTCGAGCGTCAGCTGGAGCCCCTGCAGCGCCGCCGGGCTCCAGGTGTCGCGCCCGGCCTCACGCCAGCGGGCGCCGCTCAGCAGGTCCACAATTGCGAGCTCGCCGGCGGCTGGGGCGACGTGCGCCGGCACCTGCACCGTGACCGTCTGCCGGTGGGCGCCAGTGTTGAGCAGGCCGATCACCGACCGCCCCTCGAGCGTGCGCAGGACCGCCAGCACCTGCCGGCTGTTGCACGTGATCTCACCGAACGAGACGGCCCCCAGGCGCAGCGGATCTGAGGCGGCGCGTGCCCGCAGGAGCGCGGCGATGAAAGGCTCGTCGCCCTCCTCCTGGCCGCCCATAATCATTGGCACAAAGCCGCACAGCACCACCGCCGCCAGAAGCATCCGGCTGATACGCGAGCCGCGCATCCCGTCCGCGAGCGGGTTGAGGTCGCGCGTGTGGTAGCTCTCGGTGTAGCAGACGCGCACCGTGTCGGGCGGCAGGGCGCCCCAGTGGTCGGTGAGCCACTCGGCAAGGTCGGCGGGCGAGATGCGGGCGAGCCCGAGGTGGAAGAGCATGTGGTGTGGCAGCTCGTCCACGGCGAAGTCCTGTCGCTGGGTGCAGACCGGCCCGCCGAGCGCCCCGAGGAGCGCGGCGTCGGAGCGCACGGCGCGGATGGCGACGCGCAGCCGCTCGGCGAGCCCGAGGTACGCGAGGGTGCTGGCGCTGGCGTGGTAGGGCAGGCCGCGCGCCCAGTTCGGCGGGGGCGTGCGCGGGGGAGTGATGCGGAAGCCGTCGAGCTCGTAGGCACGCATCAGGCCGGTGGCCCAGCCGAGCGCGTACTCCTGCAGCCCGCGGTGCGCCCAGTCGAACGCGACCCAGCCCCCCTCGCCGTGGGTGCGCGCGGGGGAGCCACGCTCGTCCACGCAGAACCAGGCGGGGTGCTCGCGCACCATGGGTGAGTCGGGGGCGACGCCTGCGAGCGGGAGGTCGAGCAGGACGCGCACCCCGACGGCGTGCGCACGGCAGACCAGCGCGCGGAGGTCCTCGGGGGTGCCGAGCGCCTGGTCGATCTGCGTGAGGCTCTGCGGGGCGTACGGGTGCCCGGCGGCCCGACCCTCGTCCCACAGCTGCCCGGGCGGCGCGCCGTAGTCCCAGATCGGCAGGAGGCAGATCGTGCTGATGCCCAGGTCCGCGAGCCGCGGCAGTGTATCGGTGAGGGCGCGGAAGCCGCCGCAGCGCCCGGGGTGGACTTCATAGATCGCGGCGTCGCGCACCCACACGGCGCGGGGTGGCGCGTCCGGCGGGGGGGAGCCGGCGGCGAGCGCCCAGGTGCGCTGGAAGGCGGCGAGCGCCTCGCGCCAGGGCTCGCGTAGCAGCAGGATATACTGGGCGTCGGCGCTGAGCGCCACATCGGAGCGGAGCCAGTCGGCCAGCTCCACCTGATGGGCCAGCGTGAGAGCGCGGCCGTTGCCCTCGACCTCAGGCCGGGCGGGCTCGACCGCGCTGTGGTACCAGCAGAGCAGGCTCTCGTCGCCCGCCTCGTCGTGGACGGCCAGCAGGCCGGCGGCGAACGTGGGCGCCGGCTCGAGCGCGCGGCCGTCGCGGATGCCGGGGGCAAAGAAGCGCCGCGGCAGCACATCGCGGCGAAGCTCGGCGGCCACGGCCAGTGGCACGTGGGGGCGAACGCTGTTGCCGGGGGCGTCGAAGCGCGCTGTGTCGAGCCCGCCCGAGCGCACCCAGGGCAGCGCCATCCGCACGCCGCGCAGCCGAACCTCATCCTCGCCCACATTCTGGAGCGTGACCCGGCGGGCGATAAGGGTCCCTGTCACACGGTAGCGATCGTAGACGATGATCGGCCCGATGCCGACCGTGATCATGATTTCCGTGGCGTCGTCGCGCTCCGTGACGTTGTGGCCCAGGTAGCGGACGAAGGCGCTATCGGCGAGCCAGCCGCGCTCGCCGAGCCGCACGTCGACTGAAGGGCGCGGGTTGCCGTGTCCGGCCAGGTTCTGGCCGCCGACGAGGCCTAGCACACGCAGGCCGCCGTCCTCGCGCGAGAACCCGATCTCGATCTCGGCGCAGCGGACAGTGACGAGCTCTTGAGACTGGTCGATGGTGTAGGTCATCGTGGCCCCTGGTAGCGCGCCCGTGTGAGCGAAGAGCAGCGTTCGTGAGCCACAGAGATGGCAGAGGACACAGAGGGATGCGCCGGCGTCGTCTGTGATCTCCCCGGCCTCTGCGGCCTAACCGTCAGGCCCGCTGCGCTACGACACGGCGGCATCCGTGATCGCGGCGAGCGCATCACGGGCTGCGCCGGGGGGCAGGGATGCAAGGTGCGCACGCGCACGGGCCGCGTGGGCTGCGGCGTCGGCTCGGGCGCGCTCGACTCCGCCGAGCCGCTGCACTTCATCGAGCGTGGCGCGGACAGTCGCATCGTCCGCCGGCGCGTCGAGGCGCTCGGCGAGTTGGGGGCCACCGGCGTGCACGGCGTAGATCAGTGGGAGGGTGATGATCCCCGCGCGCAGAGCACGCCCCGCGCCTGTGTAGTCACGGGCGTCGGCGGTGATCTGGAGGGCGAGCCCGAGCTCGTGCCCAAACTGCTCGAGCGCGTCGACCTGATCCTGGCGGAGGCCGCCACACACCCCGCCCGCCGCGGCGGCAGACGCGAACAGCGACGCCGAAACGCAGCCGATGCGGTACAAATACTGCTCGCGCGCCTGCTCCAGCGGCGCCACGACGGTCACCGGCGCCATCTGGCCCTCGCAGATTGCCATCAGGCTGCGCGAGTAGTACGCGATGATCTGCGGGTCTGGCGTGAGGGCCATCTCCGCGGCCGACAGCGCCAGCAGGTAGTCCCCCACCATGAGCGCTGCCCCGCCGCCCCAGCGCGGCTCCGAGCCGACGGTGCCACGGCGGCGCTCGGCCTCGTCTACGAGCTCGTCGTGGACCCCCGAGGCGGCGGCGATGAGCTCGACGGAGGCGGCGGCGTGGGCTGCTCGCTCGAGCGCGTAGTCGCCGAGGCGCGCCGCGAGCAGCACGATGGCGGCTCGGAGGCGCCCTTCCTCCGGCGCGAGGTGCTGGGCGGCGATCCCGGCGACCACCGGGCGGGTGGTGGCCCGCTCAGCGACGATCTGGTCAACGCGCTCCAGGTCCGGGACGATCTCGGGTGGGATGGGGGCCTGTGTCATGCCTTGCTCTCTGGTGGTGCGGGCGTCCGTCTCTGGGGAGTATACCGCAGTTCCGGATGGGTGGAAAGGTGCGCCCTCTCACCGGCCCCTCATCTGAGGGGCCGGTGAGAGGGCGTGCGCTCTGCTACACTACTCGCGGATATCGTGTATCAGCGAGGTGAACTTATGCGGATGCTCTCTCGTCTGCCGGTGCTCGCCCTGCTCGCCCTGCTCGCGGCGTGCGGCGGCGCAGCCACGCAGGCCGGCGTTCCGACGCAGGCGCCCGGCTCCACCGAGGCCCCCAGCTCTACCGAGGCCGCGCCCACTGTCGGCGCGGTGCTGACCGAGGAGGCGCCGGGCGCCACCGCCACTCCCGCCGAGGTGGCGGGCGCCGAGACTCCGGCCGCCCAGGCGGCCACCTCGACGCCGGGCGGCCCACCCACCACAGCGCCGGAGCCCACCGCGCCCCCGGCCGCCACCGCCGCGCCGGCCGCCGAGGTCCCCTTCCCGCCGCGCATCACCCTGCGGCAGGTCGCTGGCGGGCTCGACAACCCGCTGCACCTCACGCACGCCGGCGACGGCAGCGGGCGGCTGTTCGTGGTGGAGAAGGCCGGGCGCGTCCTGATTCTGCGCGACGGGCAGCCTGTCACGCCGGCGTTCCTTGACATCACCGACCGGGTTGGCGCGCGCGGCAATGAGCAGGGGCTGCTAAGCGTGGCCTTCCACCCGCGTTTCGGCGAGAACGGCCAGCTGTTCGTCAACTACACCAACCAGGAGGGGCACACCGTAGTCTCGCGCTTCAGCGCGGCGGGCGACGCGGCCGACCCGGCGAGCGAGGCGGTGCTGCTGACGATCAACCAGCCGTACGCCAACCACAACGGCGGCCTGGTGATGTTCGGCCCGGACGGCAACCTGTACGTCGGGATGGGGGACGGCGGCAGCGGCGGCGACCCGCAGGGCCACGGCCAGAACCCGAGCTCACTGCTGGGCAAGATGCTACGCCTGGACGTAGACGGCGGGCAGCCCTACGCCATCCCGGAGGGCAACCCCGGCGGTGACCTGGCGCCCGAGATCTGGGCGCTCGGGCTCCGCAACCCGTGGCGCTTCTCGTTCGACCGCGCCACCGGCGACCTCTACATCGCCGACGTGGGCCAGAACGCCGTCGAGGAGATCAACTTCACACCGGCCGGCGCGCAGGGCGGCATCAACTACGGCTGGAACGCGCTCGAGGGCAGCCAGTGCTTCCGCGGGCGCCAGTGCGAACCGGCGGCCTTCACCGGCCCGGTGAGCGAGTATACCCACGACCTCGGCCAGTCGGTGACGGGCGGCTTCGTCTACCGTGGCCAGGCCTACCCGGCGCTCCAGGGGGTCTATATCTTCGCGGACTTCGTGAGCGGGCGGGTCTGGGGGATGCGCCAGGCCGGGGGTGCGTGGGAGCGGGCCGAGCTGCTCGACACCGAGATGTACATCAGCTCCTTCGGCGAGGACGAGGCCGGCGAGCTGTACCTGACCAGCATGTACGACGGGACGGTGCATCAGGTGACGGCGGAGTAGGTGGTTCTGACCGTGCGGGGGTGCTCTGGCACGCGCTGTGCGAACAGCTCAGGCGAGCACCCTCTCTGACGAAGGAACACACGCCATGCGAATACTGCTGAGCGAGATGGCGCCCGCCCTACGCGCCCAGGTGCGCTACGCCCTCGAGCGTGAGCCGTGGGTCAGCGCCGTGCTGTCGGACACGCCCGAGCCGGCCTTCGACGACCCGGGCGGGGCCTACGAGCCCTACCCCGCGGCCGTGGGCGACATCGCGCCGGCGACCGACCTGACGTCGCGCGTGGGCGCGGCGGGAGCCGACCTGCTGCTGCTCGACTGGGACGTGGCCGCGCCCATGCCCGGTGGGGCGCTCGAGAGCCTCAAGGCGTCGTTCCCGCGCGTGCAGGTAGCGGCGCTCAGCGCGCGGCCCGAGGAGCGCGCCGCGGCCCTCACCGCAGGGGTGGACCTGTTCCTGGCGACCGACGGCACGGCCGCGGGGGCGGTGGAGGCGCTGCGGGCGAGCGTTCGGCACAATCTGTGACGGGCACGGTGCCGAGCGGGGGCTGGGGAGTGGGCTGCCCGCGAAGACACCCATCCCCCCCCGTGGCCCAATCGAGCGGCGCCCCGACCGCGCCGGGGAGGTGGTGGGGGCGCTGCTCGATAGGATCTACCCGCCGCGGCTGCGCTGACCGAGCTCCTGCGGGTAGCGCAGCCCCCACTGGCCGCGGATCGTGTCGAGCGTCCGCATGATCGCCAGGGTCTCATCGAGCGGCATCAGCGGGCTCTCGGTGCGGTCCTCGCGGATGCAGCGCATCACCTCGGCGGCCTCGTGGGCGTAGCCGTTGCCCAGCTTGGGACGGTGGATCGCTTTCTGCTGCGCTCCCACGGTGACGGTCATCAGCTCGGGCACCCACCAGCGGTGGTGGATCTTGACCGAGCCCTTGTCGCCGCTGATGTGCGCCTCGTTGGGGGTGTCGGCGCGGATGGAGCTCGAGAGCACCGCCAGCCGGCCGCCCTCGTGCCGCGTGACGATCGCCGCCTGCTCGTCCACGCCGGTCTCGCCGAGGTGCGCCAGGCTGGCGATCTCCAGCGGCTGGCCGAGGATCAGCGAGGACAGGTTCACCGGGTAGATGCCGACGTCGAGCAGCGAGCCGCCGGCCAGGCTCAGATCGAACAGCCTGCTGCCGGGGTCGAACTCCGCCGTGAAGCCGAAGTCCGCCTGGAGCATGCGCACCTCGCCGATCTCGCCCGCACCCAGCAGCGCACGGAGGTCGTCCATGAGCGGCAGGAAGCGCATCCAGACGGCCTCCATGAGGAACAGGCCGCGGCTGCGGGCCTCGGCCACCATCTCCTCGGCCTCGGCGGCGTTCAGCGCGAAGGGCTTCTCGCACAGGACGTGCTTGCCCGCGCGCAGGGCGGCCAGGGTGTTGGCGCGGTGCTCGGTGTGCGGCGTGGCGACATACACCACGTCCACGTCCGGGTCGTCGAGCAGCGCCTCGTACGAGCCGTAGCGGTGCGGGATGCCGGCGCCGTCGGCGAACAAGTCGGCGCGGGACTTCGAGCGCGAGGCCACTGCCACCACGCGGGCCTCGGGCAGGCGGGCGAGCGCGATGGAGAGCTGGGATGCCATGTTGCCGGTGCCGAAGATGCCCCAGCGCGTGATCGGAAGAGTACCCATTTGATCCTCCTTCAGTGCGGTGGAAAGGCGACGGCGCGCGGTCGGGAGAGGCCACCCCAGGTGCTTCTGGGCCGAGGGTGCGTGCCGGGAGGGCCTGGGAGGGGTCCCCTTCGCACACTGCTCTGTGTGTGCAGGCATCGCCTGCCCGCACGGAGCGGCTGCCTGGCCTTGCGGCCGAGCAAAAAAGCTATGGGCGCGCCGAATGTACAGACTCCGGGTAAGCACGGAGCGTACCAGTGACAGAGGAGACAGACACGCAATGACCAGCACACAGACAGGGCAGGATGTCCGCGTTGGGATCATCGGCGCCGGGTGGCCCGGCGAGCGCCACACCGAGGGGTACATCGCCACCCCCGGCTGCCGCGTCGTCGCCATCGCCGACGCCGTGGCCGAGCGCGGCGCGTCCTTCGCCAGCCAGTTCGGCCAGCTCCAGGGTGGCGAGCCGCTCCGGGTCTACGCCGACTACAACGCGCTCCTTGCCGACGGAGACATCGACGCAGTGAGTGTTGCGCTGCCGAACTTCCTGCACCACCCGGCCAGCGTCGCCGCGCTCCGGGCCGGCAAGCACGTGCTCTGCGAGAAGCCGCCGGCGCTCAACTACGAGCAGGCGCGTGAGATGGCCGAGCTCGCCTCCTCCTCCGGCAAGCTGCTGGCCTTCGCCTTCCAGCGCCGCTTCAGCCCGGCCGTCGAGGCGCTGCACCAGCTCATCGGCAGCGGCGAGCTCGGCGAGATCTACCACGCACGCGCCGTCTGGACCCGCGCCTGGGGCGTGCCGAAGGGGGTCGGCGGCTGGTTCACCGACCCGGCCAAGGCCGGCGGCGGCTCGTTGATCGACATCGGCGTCCACGTGCTCGACATGGGCTGGTTCCTGATGGGCTGCCCCGCGCCGGCGACTGTGAGCGGCCAGGTGTTCAATAAGTATCCCGAGCAGACCAAGACCGACGACAGCGCCTTCGCGCTGGTGCGCTTCGCCGACGGCCGCAGCCTGCACGTCGAGACGAGCTGGGCGCTCACACAGGAGGGCGACCACTTCGCCGTGCACCTGTACGGCACCAAGGCTGGCGCGCGCGTCAACGACAATGAGCTCGACCTCTACACGGTGGGGGAGGAGGGGCGCACCACCCGCAGCCGGGTGATCAAGGCCGGTGGCCTGCTGGCGTTCCACAAGCAGGCCGCCAACTTCATCGCGGCCGTGCGCGGCGAGGGGCAGCTCCGCACGCCCGCCACCCACGGCGCGCAGATCATGGCAATGGTGGATGGGATCTACCGCTCGGCGAAGCAGGGCCGCGAGGTGGTGATGTAAAATAGGGAGGGTTTTAGAGAGGGTTCTTCCCTCCCTTGAGAGCCCTCCCTCTTCTAGTGAGGAGCCTACGCCAGTGCCACAAGATCTCAACGTCGCGATCGTCGGCTGCGGCAACATCGCCGGCCCGTACGCAGCCACCCTCAAGCCGTACGAGCACATCCACCTTCTCGGGGCCTCGGACATCGACCCGGAGCGAGTCCGCGCCTTCGTCGCCGAGCACGGCGGCCAGGCCTACGAGTCGCTCGACGCCGTCCTGGCCGACGAGCGTGTGGACCTGGTCATCAACCTG
This sequence comes from Chloroflexota bacterium, assembly GCA_039805565.1. Lineage (GTDB taxonomy): Bacteria > Chloroflexota > Chloroflexia > Chloroflexales > Roseiflexaceae > CALJIC01. The sequence goes on from JBDLTZ010000271.1 coordinate 27,292, forward strand.
ACCATCCACCACGCCCACCCCGAGGTCATCACCAAGTGCCTCAACGCCGGCAAGCACGTCCACAGCGAGAAGCCCCTGGCGATGACCTACGCCGAGGCCAAGGCGCTGGTGGACCTGGCCGAGCAGAAGGGGCTGCGCCTGAGCTGCGCCCCCTCAACCTTCATGGGTGAGGCGCAGCAGACCGCATGGCGCGAGATCCGCTCCGGCCGCCTCGGCCCGGTGCGCGTGGTCTACGCCGAGGTCAACTGGGGGCGCATCGAGAGCTGGCACCCCAACCCCGGCCCATTCTACGAGGTCGGCGCCCTCTTCGACGTCGGCGTCTACCCGCTCACGCTCGTCACCACGTTCTTCGGCCCTGCGCGCCGCGTCACCGCCTTCGGCACTGTCCTGCACCCGGACCGCGTCACCAAGGAGGGCACGTCCTTCCACATCGCCACGCCTGACTGGGCCGTCGCCGCGGTGGAGCTCGCCAACGGCACGGTGGTGCGGCTCACCACCAATTTCTACGTCGGCCACCACAGCAAGCAGAAGGGCCTGGAGTTCCACGGCGACCTCGGCTCGCTCTACCTCGCCAGCTTCCAGGACTTCCCGGCCGCGGTGGAGTTCGCGCCGTTCGCCGGCACCTACGAGCCCGTCCCACTCGTGCGCAAGGGGTTCAGCCTGCAGTACGGCCAGCGCACGCTTCCCACCGAGTGGGGCCGCGCGGTGGTCGAGATGGCCGACGCGATCGAGGCCGGGCGCCCGCAGCGTACCACCGGCGCCCAGGCCGCCCACGTGGTGGAGATCTGCGAGGCGATCCGCACCTCGCTCACCGAAGGGCGGCCCGTCGAGGTCTCCTCTAGCTTCGCGCCACCCGCCCCGATGGAGTGGGCGATGTAGAGCGTTCCACCACCCCTGCCCCTCTCCTCCTGTGAGCTCAGGGGCGGAGAGGGGCGGGGAGATGGAGCATCGCCTGAGGGTGAGGGAGCCCTCGCCATGGTCAATGACGACCTCTTCGCCAGCATGCGCCGGCCTGACCTGGCGCTGCTCTACCGACGTGACGATCCGAGCGACCCGCGGCTCGGCGAGGTCGTCGCGTGCGACCACGCGGACTACGCCGCCTGCCGCGTCGTGATCCTCGGCTGCCCGCAGGATGAAGGGGTGCGCCGCAACCGCGGCCGCCCCGGCGCCGCCCGCGCCCCCGAGGCTATCCGCCGCTGCCTCTACCGCATGTCGGCCGGCCAGATCCCACCCGGCGCCCTCCTCGACCTCGGCGACCTCCACATCCAGCCCGAGCTTGAGGCCACTCACGCCCTCCAGCGCGCCGTCGTCCGCCGCCTGGTCGCGGACGGCAAGCGCCTGGTGGTGCTCGGCGGCGGCAACGACATCTCCTACCCCGACTGCGCCGGCCTCGTCGACGCCGTCGGCGAGGCGCTGGCGATCAACCTCGACGCCCATTTCGACGTCCGCTCTGACGCGCGGCGCAACAGCGGCACGCCCTACCGCCAGCTCCTTGACGAGGGCCTGATCCGGCCCGACGCCTTCTACGAGCTCGGCGCCCAGCCCTTCGCCGCCTCCCCGGTCTACGAGGCCTACCTGCGCGCGCTCGGCGTGGCCGTGGTGTACGCCCCTGAGCTGCGCGCCGCCGGGGTGGCCAACACCCTGCGCGCGATCCTCACGCGCCATACCCAGCCGGCGGTCTTCTGGGGGCTGGATATGGACGTGGTGCGCTGCGCCGATGCGCCTGGCGTCAGCGCGCCCAACCCGCTCGGCATCCCCGGCGAGGACCTCTGCGCCGCCGCCGCGACGGCCGCCGCCGACCCACGCGGTCGCCTCCTGGAGATCAGCGAAGTCAACCCGTCGCACGACATCGACGACCGCACCGCCCGCCTGGCGGCCGCCGCGGTGTGGGCGTTCCTGGCGGGGGCGCTGGTGGCGCCTACCTCGCCCTGAGTCAGAAGGAGTCTGGCGTGACACGCACGATCACCGCACCGCGTGGCCCACAGCTCACCTGCGCGAACTGGCAGATCGAGGCCGCCTACCGCATGCTGCAGAACAACCTCGACCCCCAGGTGGCTTTCGACCCCGACAACTTGATCGTCTACGGCGGCCGTGGCCGCGCCGCCCGCTCCTGGGAGGCGCTCGATGCGATCCTCGCCACCCTGCGCCGCCTCAGGCCCGACGAGACCCTGATCGTCCAGTCGGGCAAGCCGGTGGCTGTCTTCCGCACCCACGAGGACGCCCCGCGCGTCCTGATCGCGAACAGCAACCTGGTGCCGGCCTGGGCCACTCAGGACAACTTCGACCGCTGGGAGCGCGCGGGGCTCACTATGTACGGCCAGATGACCGCCGGGAGCTGGATCTACATCGGCACTCAGGGCATCCTCCAGGGCACCTACGAGACCTTCGGCGCCCTGGCCCGCGCCCACGGCTGGGGCTCCCTCCGCGGCCGCCTCGTCGTCTCCGCCGGGCTCGGCGAGATGGGCGGCGCCCAGCCGCTCGCGGTCACGATGAACGAGGGCGTGGCGCTGGTGGCCGAGGTGGACCGCTGGCGGGCCGAGCGCCGCCTCGGCCTGCGCCAGCTCGACGTCATCTCGCACGACATCGAGGAGGCGGTGTCGCTCGCGGAGGACGCCCGCGCCGCCGGCCGGCCCCTCTCCGTGGCGCTGATCGGCAATGCCGCCGCGCTGCTCCCCGAGCTCCTGCGCCGCGGACTCGCGCCCGACGTCGTCACCGACCAGACCAGCGCCCACGACCTGCTCTACGGCTATGTGCCGGTCGGTCTGAGTGTGGCAGAGGCCGCCACCCTGCGCGAGCGCGACCCCGACGCCTACCGCCGCCGCGCCCTCGACTCGATTGCCGCGCACGTCCGCGCCATGCTCGGCTGGCGCGAGCGCGGCAGCGTGGTCTTCGACTACGGCAACAACCTGCGCCAGCGCGCGCTCGAGGCCGGCGTGGCTGATGCCTTCAGCTACCCCGGCTTCGTCCCCGCCTACATCCGGCCACTCTTCTGCGAGGGCAAGGGCCCCTTCCGCTGGGTGGCGCTGAGCGGTGATCCGAAGGACATCATGGCGACGGACCGCGCCGTACTCGATCTCTTCCCGGACAACGACCACCTGCGCCGCTGGATCACCATGGCGGAGGAGCGCGTGGCCTTCCAGGGCCTGCCCGCGCGCATCTGCTGGCTCGGGTACGGCGAGCGCGACAAGGCGGGCGTGCGATTCAACGAGATGGTCGCCAAGGGCGAGGTCTCGGCGCCGATCGTCATCGGTCGCGATCACCTCGACTGCGGCTCCGTCGCCTCCCCCTATCGCGAGACGGAGGGAATGATCGACGGCTCCGACGCGATCGCCGACTGGCCTCTGCTCAACGCCATGGTCAACGTGGCCTCCGGCGCCTCCTGGGTGTCGATCCACCACGGCGGCGGCGTCGGCATCGGCCGCTCGATCCACGCCGGCCAGGTCGCGGTCGCCGACGGCACCGAGGAGGGCGCCTTCCGCGTCGGCCGCGTGCTGTGGAACGACCCGGGGACGGGCGTCATGCGCCACGCCCACGCCGGCTACGACAGCGCCGTCGAGGCCGCCCGGAGCGGCGGCATCGACC